>NZ_JAGHQY010000004.1:0-443998 GCF_017744035.1 Shimia sp. R11_0
TTACTAGCGCAACCCGCTGATATCACCTCAATATTTCCAGAACCTTCCTTCCCAAACCAGCACTCTCAAGCGCCGCTCCGTCCAGTCCGTCCCGCCGTTGTGCGCCTCAGCGCCGCCGGTGAAGGGGTATTTAGTGCTGGGGCGGATGAGTCGCAAGCCCTTTTTGACAGAAAAATGAAAAAAACAGCCCTTCGCCCATTCTTTGTGCGCCGCCCCCTTATTTTACAGGGGCATTCTATCGCGCGCAGGGCCTAGGCCAAGGAAACGCATCAGCGGCACAGGCCAGAACCGCGCTCTTATTGTGGAACGTCACACGAACCTGACCCAACCGTCATAGTGCGACCAGGACAGGGTGGGCGCTCAACATCAGATGGCCCACCTACCCGCCAACTCCTTTTTCCTAAGAAACCTGACGTGCAGCTAATGTCAGTGCGATAGGATCATGCAAAGAGACGTGAAGTGCCCCAATGCGCAAAGTCCCTTAGTTACCGATATAGTTGGCTTGACCTCTTTCGAAGAAAAATATTTAGTGTCAGCCATCATCTTAGAAGATGAAGCTCCCACATCAGGCGATGGTGCCGTTTGGGAATGTCCTTCTTCAGTAAATCTGAGGAAGGAATGTTGTGACACTCAACCTAAAAATCCGCTTTGTAGACGGCCGCTATGCCGTTTCCCGCTTGGACGCAGATGCAGACTTGCCCACTTGGCTAAATGGCCCTGGGTTCAGAGCTGCTGTTCATTCAGATGATGAGCTAACCCTTGTCTGTCTTGAAGAGCGCGTTCCTAGTGATGTTGAGACAGAAAAGGGGTGGGCATGTTTGCGTACAATAGGTCCTTTCCCGTTTGATGCGACCGGGATTGTTCAGGCCCTTGTCGAACCTCTGTCGGATGGTGGAATCGGCGTTTTTGTTGTCTGCACTTTCGACGGGGAACATATTTTGGTGCCCTCATGTGAAGTTGAAAAGGCAACGCAGGTTCTACAGGCCGCTGGCCATTTGGTTCTGGGCGGGCAAATCGAATGACCAACTCAGTCGCGTTGAGAACCGCCAAGGACCGCATCCGGTACACATTGCTATTTGAGGCAACGCTGATGGCAATGATCGTACCGGTTGGCGCCGCTTTTTTTGACAAATCTCTGGCTAATATCGGCCTCCTTATGGCGATACTCTCTGTAAACGCCATGATCTGTAATCTAATCTACAATTGGACTTTCGATCGATTGGAGGCGAGGCAGGGGCGGATTTCAAGCGAGAGAACATGGCCACGCCGCCTCTTGCACGCTGCAGGTTTTGAGCTGATGCTGACGGCCATGTCACTGCCGATTAATACATACTGGCTGGAAATTGGTGTTCTGGAAGCGCTTTCGGTAAATATTGCCGTCACATTTTTCGTCGTCGCATATACCTACCTTTTCACATTCGCTTATGACCTCATATTCCCACTGCGGCATAGTTCTGAGCGCCCCCCAAATGATGCTGTTGGTTGAATTTCAGCAGCCTAAATCACGGTTTTACCCAAACCTTCACTGGGTCAGAAATGCTTGGCGTTTGGGCCAGCAATGGGTGAAGCCGCGCGCTGATACGATTCAGGAAATTTCACATTGAGAGTCAACTATCAGTGACGTTCCACACTTATACGAAACCATTCCTGATTTCGGGCAGCGTCTTATTCACCCTACGACATGTCGCATCGCCGGATACAGCGCATGGCTCCCCTGCCATAACAGCCAGATGTGACAAAGGGCGCGCACGCGCCCCCTGTTCTACAGCCCCCCCTGTTGGCCTTTGCTGTCGGCGAGCACCTGATCCATCGCCTCTAATGTGCGCAGACTCCCGCCCCGATGTTCCGCCATAAATGTGGCGGCGGCTTGCAGGGGCGGCTCGCTGGGGGGCCAGAGCGCCGCCACCATCGCCGCAGGTGTCTCAAAGCGCCTGGCAACCCCAGCCGCCTCTGCTTCCGCAAAAGGAAATTCAATTGGCCAGGTTTCAGGTCCGGTGATCGGTGGTTTGCCAACCGCCAGCGGCTCAATAATGTTATGTGCGCCTGCCGGGGTGAAACCGCCCCCTACGATAACCTGATCGGCCAAGCCGAGATAGAAATACATTTCCCCAAAGCTGTCGCCCAGCAGGACATCTGGCATATCCGCCAAGGTCTCTCCTAGCGCGGCCAGTCCCGCTGTACCCGCTTCAGCCACCTGACTGCGCGCGCAAACAGAGAGCCCAGCGCTTTGCAACATCTGACCAACCGCCCCAAAGCGCTCTGGAGCACGTGGCACATAGACAAAGAGCGGCGCAGGCATGCTGTCTTTGGCCGCGGCCTCCTGCAGCCCCAGGATCATATCGCGGAAGATCTCTTCTTCTCCCGCGACGCCTGACGCTATGGTGATCACCTGACGGCCATCCGCGATGAGCTGCGGGCGGAGCTGCGCCGCCGCATCCAGCAAAGCCTCCGGAATCGGCTGATCAAACCGCAACTCCCCGGTGACCGTGATGTTTTTCACCCCAACAGAGGCAAAACGCTGCCGTTGAATGTCTGACTTCACAAAGGCCCCGGCCACGCTTGCAATCACACGCTGGCGCACGCGCAGGCCCCGACTGTCCTTGGCATAGGCCCCTGACGTATATTGTGAGTTGCACAGATAAAGCGGCACCTTCGCGCGGCGTGCGCTTGCGATCATCGCAGGCCAAATCTCCACCTCAAGCGTCAGTCCAAAACGCGGGCGGCACGCTCGGTAAAAGCGATGCAAGCACCAATGCATGTCCAAGGGCACCCAAATCACGGCGAGATCGCCCGCAACAATCTCGTCTGCAAACTGGCGCTCTGCTTCCTCTCGTCCTGCTGGTGTAAAGCAGGAAATGACAATTTTCTCCCCCCGCGCCAACGCCAATCGGATCAATCCCAGAGCGGACCGTACTTCCCCAAGACTTACCGCATGTACCCACAGCGGTTGTTGCGGCAAAGCCTGTTCATAGACCCCAAACCGCTCCTTCAGTTTGTAGAGGTAGCGCGGGTCTTTGCGACGGCGCTTCCAAAGGTAGAGCATCACAAGCGGTAGCGCCAAAAGCCAGAGCACACGATAGAATATATTGAAAACGAAAAGGATCATGTGCGCCCTCCCAACATAGAAAGAAGCTCCTGTGCCAAAGGAACGAGACCAGCGCGCGCCTGCTCCGTCAGCACTGCCGCGGCTTGCGCAACACTCGCAACATCCTGCGTCAGTACGGTTTGGGCAAGATGGGACGCGGCAGCGGGACCAGCGGAAATCGGCAGGGCAACCCCCGCGGCGTTTAAATCTGCATAATCGCGCGCAAAATTCTGCGTGTTCGGACCATGCAGAACCGGACACCCCAAACATATTGGCTCCCAAGGGTTATGCCCGCCGATATTGGCAAAGGAGCCTCCTACAAATGCGTGCGAAGCAAGGCGATACCACAAGCCAAGCTCCCCAAAGCTATCCGCAATGTAGAGCGATGTCTCAGGTGCGCAGGAGGACGACTGACTGCGCAAGGCCGTGCGCAGTCCATAGGATGTGGCAAGCTGGCTGATGTCTGCAGCACGATCAAGATCTCTGGGGACGATGATCAGAAGAGCCGCGGGATCGCTCGTTAAAATCTCCCGATGTGCCTTGAGCACGATCTCTTCGTCACCGTCGTGTGTTGAGGCCGCCACCCAAATCCGGCGCCCCGCCTTCACGGCCTGCCATGCGGCCAGGGCCTCTTGGTCCACAGCCAATGGTTCCGCAGCAGGCTTCAGCGAGCCCATTTTGTCGACACGTGCAGCGCCCAGCGCCTTCAGCCGCGACACACTATGATCGTCCTGTGCATAAACGCGATCAAAATGCCCCATAAGGGCGGCAAAGCCCGTGCGAAACTTTGCACGCTTTTCATACCCGCTTTGTGAGATGCGTGCGTTTATATAGGCTAAAGGGATACCGCGCCTTTTCACATCAATGACGATACCCGGCCAAATGTCCTGTTCGGACCAAATAGAGAGATCAGGCCGCCAGTGATCCAGAAAGCCGCGCACAAACCGCGGCCCGTCCAGTGGTAAAAACTGATGTGTGGTATTCGCTGGAAGATTGCGCCCCATGACTTGGGCCGAACTGCGGGCCGTGGAGGTCACCAAAAAATGCACGTTGGGCGCCTGACGCCCGATCTCAGCCAGCAGAGGCCTCAAAGCCAACACTTCGCCGAGGCCCACAGCATGCACCCAAACGACAGATCCTGCAGGCCGAGGGATATTGTAAACACCAAGTTTCTCGCCGCTTCGGGCGGGGTCATCTTTGCCTGAACGGACACGCTTTGCGGTCACGCGGCGCATCACTGGCTGCAATACCGACCGTAGCATCAGGTATGTCCTGAGCTGCCACCCTAAAGTACCGCTCTCTCTTGTCAAACTCAGGCCCTTTACTTCGATTGCCGCGCTCTTTGTGTTCGCACCTATGTCGCACAGAGCGGCCAGACGCGCCACCATCAAGCGGTGGCCCCTAGTGCGTGTCCATTTACGGATTTATCCCCATCGAACAGCGCCGAATCACGGCCAGACATCCGTAAAGCGTTAACTCTTGACCGCAAAATGTCGCCCAGGAACACCATCTCAAAACGGTGGAAGTACTTGCGGACACACTTACTAAACTTATGAATTAAATCGAGATTTCCAGAAAAACTCCTGTCCTTTCGCTGCATTACGCCATCACGCGTCTTCAGCGGAGCATCAAAACCGCTCTCTGAACACTCCCAAAAGAAATCCTCTAAAAAAGGACTTTGTTCGTTAACCTCTGAGGAAGATAAATGTGTAACAGTTAGCCAATTGAATTGGGCAGAGGCCCGCTGAGGACCATTTCATGCGCATTAGACACACGCTGCTTTCTGCAACGCGCGCGCTGGGAAAGCGCACTTATGTGCCGTCGATCATCGCCTTCGTGGTGGTCTTCGCTTTTGCGATTTATGCCGAAAAACAGAACGACACGATCGCCATCCAAAAACAGCGTGCCATAGCCGGCAGCGAAACAAGCCGCTTGCGCGCCGAGGTCGAAGGATATGTCAATGCTGAACTTCAGCTGATACAGGGCATGGTGGCCTCGATCTCTGGCAATCTCGATATCACACAAGAAGAATATAGTGCCCTTGGAGAGCTGGTCACAGGCGGCCATGAGGAGTTCATCAACATTGCAGCCTCTCCCGGGCTCGTCGTCTCCCTTGTCTACCCATACGAAAAGAACCGCAGCGTTCTCGGCTTTGACCTCAATACAAGTGAAACACAACGCGCCGCAGCTTTCCGCGTCCGCGATGAAGGCAAGATGCTCCTTGCTGGACCTGTTGAACTTGTTCAGGGCGGCACAGGTTTCTTGGGACGGTTCCCCGTTTTTGATCAACGGTCAGGCGTTAAGCGCTTCTGGGGAATTGTGTCCGCAGTAATCGATGCGGACAAACTCTATGCTGAAGCAGGCCTGCTAAACGACGATCTTTCGCTGGACATTGCCCTGCGTGGAACTGACAGCACAGGGGCCGATGGTCCCCTATTCTTCGGCAATCCCGAAGTGCTGGAGGACAATCCAATCCTTCTGGACATCAAACTGCCAAATGGCAGTTGGCAGCTCGCCGCGCGGCCCAAAGAAGGCTGGGTCACTGGAGCAGCTAATCCTTGGGGAAATCGACTCTTCTTTCTGGCTGCGCTGGTGTTCATCCTACTGCCCATCGTCTCCGTCGCGCGGCTATCGGACAGTCGGAGCAAAATCATCGAAGCCTTGCGCAGCCGCGAAGAAGAGCTCGAGCGCCTGTCTCTCGTTGCCAAGCACGCCTCTGACAGCATTGTTCTGTCCGATCCAAACGGTGAAATCATTTGGGCCAACGATGGGTTCACCCGCATGACGGGCTATACGCTGGAGGAAGCCCAAGGCAACTCAGTAGGAAAACTGCTGAATTCACCAGACACAGATCCCTACACCATCCAATCAATTCGACATCATCAGGAAGCCGGGCAGCGCTTTCACACAGAAATTCTCAATCGCACGAAGTTCGGCAAGGATATCTGGGTGGATACCAACCTATTCCCTGTCAAAGATGAGACGGGCAATGTGGTCATGAGTATCGGTATTGAGCGGGAGATTACTGAAACCAAAAAATACGAAGCAGAGTTGGCAGATGCCAAACGGGCTGCGGAACAAGCCGACAAAGCCAAAACAGAATTTCTGGCCAATATGAGCCACGAAATTCGCACACCGATGAATGCCATCATCGGAATGTCAGAGCTACTTTCCGAATCCGATTTGAACGATGAAGATACTCAGGGCGTAGAAACCATTCGCGATTCTGGGCATGCCCTCCTTAAAATCATCAACGATATCTTGGACCTCTCTCGCCTGGAGGCGGGAAAATTCGACCTTTCAGAGGTGGATTTTGATCTTAAGCGGTGCATCGACGGCGTAGTCAATCTGTTACGGCACAAGGCGGAAAAAAAGGGTATCGAATTTACCGTCGAATATGCCACTGATCTACCATCTGAGGTACGCGCAGATGACGGGCGTTTGCGGCAAATTCTGATGAACTTGATCGGCAACGCCATCAAGTTTACCTCCGAAGGGAGCGTGCACGTCAATGTGCAGTGCGACCACAACATCCCCAATGGCATTCAGGTCAAGGTCTCAGACACCGGCATCGGCATCTCTAAAGAGCAGGCCAAACACATCTTTGACCGCTTTTCACAGGCCGATGCAGCAACCACGCGGGCGTTTGGCGGTACAGGGCTGGGCCTGACAATTTCGACAATGTTGGCGCGACATATGGGCGGCGACATCACCCTTTGCTCCGAGTATCACGATGGGGCCTGTTTCTCTGTGTCCATTGCCACATCGCCAGTGCAAAGCAAGGCACCGATCGTAGATGAAGCACTTGATTTTGTACCGGCCAATCTTGAAGGCGCGCGCATCCTCCTCGCAGAAGACAACAAAACCAACCGCCTGCTGATCCGCAAGTTTTTGGCGGAGTTTGACTTGGAACTGATTGAAGTGGAAAATGGTCTCGGAGCCGTTGAGCACTGTCGACGGCACGCCCCAGACGTTGTTCTAATGGATATGTCCATGCCAGAGCTAGATGGCGTCACCGCCACACGCATCATCCGCAGCCTCTCCATCAATCAACCGCCGATCATTGCGCTCACCGCAAATGCCTTTGAAAGCGATAAGCAGACCTGTCTTGATGCTGGAATGGATTTCTTTCTGTCAAAGCCGATCAACAAGACTCACCTTCTGCAAGCCTTGTCGACCCATCTGGAACATCGCTTGGCCTCCTGACCCTACGTTTCCAGAGTATCGGCCGCGCCTTTTGCGCGGCCTACACATTTTTATTTAAAGTGCTGGCATCCGTTTTTCAACCACTTCTGCCCACCAGCTACATCCCGCAGGAATAGCTTCGTCGTTAAAGTTGTATTCCGGGTGGTGGACCATGGCGCCATCTTCGCCGTTTCCAACCAGAATATAGGCCCCTGGACGCTCTTCAGCCAAGAAGGCAAAGTCCTCTCCCCCCATCACCAAAGGCGCTTCCTCACATTGTCCGGAAATGGATTTGGCCACGTCGGCAGCAAACTCGGTCTGGGCCTCCGCATTCACCATCACCGGATATCCCCGATAATAGGTGACATCTGCGGTCCCCCCGAAGGTCGCACCGATGCCCGCACAGATTTCTTTGATACGGGTCTCAGCGAGATCCCGCATTTCCTTGGACATTGTACGCACGGTGCCTTTGATCTGTACCTTCTGAGGAATCACATTGAAGGCTTTCGAAGAGGTCTCAAAGCTGGTGACAGAGACCACGACCTGATCAATCGGATCCGCATTCCGGCTGGCAATTGTCTGCAGCGCCAGAACCGCCTGCGCCGCCATCACGGTTGTGTCCACCGTGTCATGCGGCTTGGCGGCATGCCCTCCCCGGCCCTCAAAAGTAATGTCAAACTGATCGGTAGCGGCAAAGAATGCCCCTGGACGGATGGCAAAACTGCCCAGCGGCATGCCCGGCCAGTTGTGCATACCGTAGACTTCCTGAATGCCCCAGCGATCCATCAGCCCGTCTTCGCACATCTCGCGGCCACCACCGCCACCTTCTTCCGCAGGCTGGAAGATCACCACCACGGTACCGTCAAAATTCCGCGTCTCCGCCAGATATTTGGCCGCGCCCAGAAGCATCGCTGTATGACCATCATGACCACAGGCATGCATCGCGCCCGGTGTCTTTGACGCGTAGTCCAGTCCGGTCTGCTCATGAATTGGCAAAGCATCCATATCCGCGCGCAGCCCAATCACCTTGCCTGAGCCGGTGGCTTTTCCCTTGATCACGCCAACAACCCCGGTGCGACCAATCCCAGTCACCACCTCATCCAGTCCAAACTCTTGAAGTTTTTCAGCCACGATGCCGCTGGTCCGATGGGTTTCAAACAGAATTTCTGGATTCTCGTGGAGATCCCTCCGCCATGCGGTGATTTCATCGTGCAATTCTGCAAAACGGTTTTTGGTTGGCATATCGTGTCCTCGCTCTAAAGTCCGTGCTCACGCCGCTGGCATGCGGCGTTCGATCAGTTCTGACAGAAAACTGCTCCCATAAGGGATAGCATCGTCGTTGAAGTCATATTCCGGATGGTGCAACGCTGCGCTATCGCCGTTCCCCACCATGATGAAAGCCCCCGGTCGGGCCTGAAGCATATAGGAGAAGTCTTCTCCGCCCATCACCAAAGGCGCCTCTTCGCAGCCTCCGACAACCGCCTTCGCCACCTCCTCGGCAAAGCCGGCCTGCGCGTCTGAATTGATGGTTGCAGGGGTGATACGTTGATAGTCGAGCCTCACCTCTCCGCCATGCGTGGCCGCAATACCCTGGGCGACAGCTTGCATCCGCGCCTCTATCGTATCCTGCACCTTGGGATCAAACGTACGCACAGTCCCCTTCAATGTCGCTGTATGCGGGATCACATTGTAAACATCCGCCCCTGTTTGAAACGATGTCACAGACAGCACAGCCCGCTCTGTCGGATCCACATTCCGGCTCACAATCGATTGCAAAGCCAAATGCAGCTGCGTTCCCATGAGTGTCGGATCAACCGTCTGCTGAGGCTGCGCCGCATGACCACCGCGCCCGACAATCTCAATCGTAAAGAAATCAACCGCAGCCAGCAGTGGCCCTTTGCGCAGCGCGAAAGTCCCGACAGGCAGGCCCGGGCTGTTGTGCATCCCGTAAATTTCCTGAATGTTCCAGCGCTCCATCATGCCATCTTGCACCATGGCCAAAGCGCCATTGCCGCCCTCCTCGGCAGGCTGAAAGATTACCGCCACACAGCCGTCGAAATTGCGCGTCTCCGCAAGGTACTTCGCCGCGCCCAAAAGCATGGCCGTGTGTCCATCGTGGCCACAAGCATGCATCGCTCCGTCTACCTTTGATGCATAGGCGATCCCGGTCTGCTCCTGCATCGGGAGGGCATCCATATCCGCGCGCAGCCCAACCACTTTTCCCAAACGATCTGTTTTTCCTTTAATCAATCCAACCACGCCAGTGCGCCCAATACCCGCCACCACTTCATCGCAACCGAACTCGGTCAGCTTTTCCGCCACGAAAGCAGAAGTGCGATGTGTCTCATAGAGAATTTCTGGATGCGCATGGATGTCCTGCCGCCAGCCCGTGATTTCGGCGTGAAGCGCTGCAAATCTGTTTTTGACTGGCATCTGTGATCTCTCCCCTTGCTCGCCTGTTCAGCTGGATGCCGGCATGCGCCGCTCAATCAGTTCTGCAAACCAGCTACAGCCAAACGGGATAGCTTCGTCATTGAAGTTATAAGCGGGGTGATGACATTGCGCGCTTTCTCCATTGCCCAAAAATATATAAGCCCCGGGCCGCGCTTCCAGCATGAAGGAAAAATCCTCGGCAGGCATGATGGGGTCTACATTCGGATCAACATTTCTCTCCCCAGCAACCGCATTGGCCGCCTCGACCGCATGGGCCGTTTCCGCCTCATGGTTCACGGTGACCGGATATCCATCTTCCCAGATCACTTCCGCAGTGGCCCCAAACGCCAGCGCGGTATGAGTTGCAATATCGCGTATACGCTGTTCGACCAATGCGCGGTTCTGACTGTCCAAAGTACGAACTGTGCCTTGCATGCGCACGGTATGCGCAATCACATTGGACGCATTGCTGTCTGTTTCAAGTGTCCCAACAGTCAACACAACGCGGTCAATTGGTTTCACATTGCGTGACACAACACTTTGAAGTCCAATCAAAATCTGCGCCGCCACAAGGGTTGTGTCCACGGCTTCGGCTGGTTCTGCCGCATGACCGCCTTTGCCGGTCACCTTGATCTCAAACTCATCTGCCGATGCCATAAGCGCGCCCGATCGAATGGCAAACTGTCCAACTGGCATGCCCGGCGCATTGTGAAGCCCATATACTTCCTGAATGTTCCAACGATCCATCATACCGTCATCACACATCTCTTTGCCGCCACCGCCGCCTTCTTCGGCTGGCTGAAAGATCAAAACAGCAGTCCCGTCGAAATTACGTGTTTCCGCCAGGTACTTCGCGGCGCCAAGCAACATCGCCGTATGCCCGTCATGCCCACAGGCATGCATCTTGCCTTCAACTTCAGAGGCGTAGTCCACCCCTGTGGCTTCATGGATTGGCAACGCATCCATATCTGCCCGCAGACCGACAACGCGCCCCTGCGTGTCACTTTGCCCTTTGATCACGGCCACAACACCGGTGCGACCAATACCCGGCGTGATCTCATCCACACCAAATTCTTTAAGCCGCGCTTGTACGAATTCAGCCGTCTCATGCACGTCAAACATCAATTCAGGATGGGCGTGCAGATGTCGCCGCCAGCCAGTGATTTCTCCCTGCAACTCCGCAAAACGATTTCTGATTGGCATATCAACACTCCTGTTCAGGCATCTCCGCAGACTGAACGATTGTTCAGATTGGAGCAAGAGGCCCCGCAAAAGAATTTCACATATCAATCAATCTTCCAAGGGATTGAGGGTCTTGACGCTTGGATTAGGCATTCGCATGACTCGCAGCCAGATCGGAAAGCGTCTAGGGTCACCACATGAGCACTTGGATCCGCCATCGCGCCTCGATTCTGATCGTATTTGCCTGTGTACTTTTTGCCGTAACCAGCGGCGTCTGGCGCTATGGGTATGGTCAGGCGCTTGATCAACTGGCCCGCCGTGGCGAAGCCGATCTTGCACTGGGTGCGGATAGCTTGACGGCACAGCTCAAACGTTATCAAGAGCTTGCGGTGCTTATGGCAGAGCATCCAACGCTACTTTCCCTCACCCGAAATCCAGCGATCACAAGCGCGCAGCGCGGCCACCCGCTGCTGCTTGATGCCGCCGATAAAACCGCCGCGCTCGATATCATATATGCCCGCGCGGATGGCACAATCTTGGCGACAGCACAGGAAGATGTCGCCCCACCTGACGCACTTGATCAAACGCCATACTTCAAGCGGGCACTGCAAGGGGCACTTGGCGCGCACCACGAAGTTGATGCGCGATTTGGACGTCGCGCATTCTATTACTCGGTCCCAAGCTTTTCCTCCGAAGGCACGGTAAGCGCGGTGCTGACCGTGGTTCTGGATGTGGAAGATGTGGAAGGAAACTGGCGTGGTGACGGCCCTACAGTGTTTTTTGTCGACGATCTCAACGAGGTCTTTATCTCAAACCGCTCGGAACTGGTGTTTTGGAAGCGCAACCCCACGTCTTCCGGTCTGATCCCTCCCAGTGGCACCGCCCCCCCCGTTCAATCATATATGCGCGCGGGTCACGAAATCTGGGAATTGGACTGGGGGCCTTACATCCCCGCACAAGGCTTGCACATCGTCAAGGATCTGCCTGTGATTGATATGGTGGCCGAAGCCATCGTGGACATCAGCCTTGCGCGGCGCATTGCGGGGCTGCAAGCCGGTACCATTGCAGCAATATTCATGATCTTTGGTCTGATCCTCTTACAAGTACTGGAGCGCCGTCGCGTTTTGACGCAAGCCAATGCCGAGTTGGAACAGCGTGTGACCCTGCGCACGCAAGCCCTCAGCGCCACGAACGAAGCGCTGCGTCGGGAAATCACAGAGCGCGAAGAGGCCGAAGCCGCACTCAAGCAAGCACAGTCAGATCTCGTGCAGGCCGGCAAGCTGTCCGCCTTGGGCCAGATGAGTGCCGGCATCAGCCACGAACTCAATCAGCCTTTGCAGGCCATTCAGACATTTGCCGAAAACGGCACGCGTTTTCTGGAGCGGGAAAATACCTCCAAGGCAGCGGACAACCTCACCCGCATCTCGCAAATGGCAACCCGGATGGCCCGCATCATCAAGAATTTGCGGGCCTTCGCGCGCAATGAAAGCGAGCCCATGGGCCGGGTCGATCTTGTTGGCGTAATCTCTCAGGCAGTCGAACTGACCGAACCCCGCCTGAAAGAACACGCCGTCACATTGGATTGGCAGCCCGATGCCTCCGGCCCGGTCTTTGCCGAAGGCGGAGAGGTGCGTCTGACGCAGGTTTTTGTGAACCTGATCAACAACGCCATTGATGCCATGTTGGAACAGGACAACCGGCTGATCCACATTGTCATCAATAACGGCAGAAAACTGGGTGTCACCGTGCGCGATATCGGCCCCGGTTTGGAAGATCCCGAGAAGGTCTTTGATCCGTTTTACTCCACAAAGTCCAAGGGCGTAGCGGAAGGCATGGGCTTGGGCCTGTCCATCAGCTACGGATTGGTGCAAAGCTTTGGCGGCAACATTCGCGGGGCCAATGCGGCGGGCAACGGTGCCCTCTTCACCGTGGAATTGAATTATTGGAAAGAGGAAAACGTCGCATGACCTCCCCTGTGCTTGTGGTTGATGACGACCCAATCGTGCGCGAAGCCTTGAGCCAGACCCTCGAGCTTGAAGACTTTCCCGTGATCGCCACCGGGTCTTTCGTTGAGGCCAAGGACCACATCACGCAAACCTTCACAGGGGTGATCCTTTCGGATATGCGGATGCCAGGGCGCGACGGCTTTCATCTGCTGTCCTACACCCGCGACATCGACGCCGAACTGCCCGTGATCCTACTTACCGGTGAAGGCGACATCCCCATGGCGGTGCGTGCCATGACCCTTGGTGCTTTCGGCTTCCTTGAAAAACCCTGTGCGCCCACCGAACTGGTTGCCGTGATTGCCCGCGCTCAGAAAGCCCGCGCCATGGCGCTGGAAAATCGGCAACTCAAAGCTCAGCTTGAAACCGGCGACGCCGCCGCCCGCCTGCTTTACGGCATTTCTGCCCAGGCGGACGCCCTGCGTCGCAAGGTGCGCTCGGTGGCCCGCATCCATGCCGAAACCCTTGTCTCTGGCCCACCCGGTGCAGGTATTTCCAAGGTCGCCGAAGTCATTCACCTGTGCGGCACCCACCCAGAGGGCCCGTTTGGCAAACACACCGCCGCGGATCTCTCCCCAAGTGATCTGTCCACTGCGGTCGAAAACGCCAAGGGCGGCAGCCTGTTTCTCGATGATGTCCATCTCATGCCCATGCAAACTCAATTTGCCTTGCTGACGCTGCTGGAAACCCGCGACCACCCCCGCCTGATCTTCGGCAGCGCCGCCGCATTGGAAGATGCTGTGCAATCCGGAGCGCTCCATGCCGATCTGTACTATCGCCTCGAAGCCCTGCAGGTGCGCATTCCTGCCCTCGCAGACCGCCCCGAAGACATCCCTGTCCTCTTTCGCCACTATGTGGCACAGGCCGCCGAACAGGCCGGTGTAGAGGCCCCTGACATCACCCCTGAAGTGATCTCACAACTGATGGCACAGGATTGGCCCGGCAATGCCCGCGCCTTGATGAGCGCCGCCATGCGCTTCACATTAGGTCTGCCGGGCGAAGAGTCTCCCGACAGTGGCCTTGGACTTACAGAACAGATGGCGCAAATAGAACGCTCTTTGTTGGCCGAAGCTTTGCGCAAACATCAGGGCCGGGCAGCTGCCGCTGCCGAAACGCTCAAGCTCCCGCGCAAAACCATGTATGACAAACTCGCCAAATACAGCCTGAAGCCAGAAAACTTCCGATGAGTTCCTCCCTCCCCGCTCCTGCCGGCCTGTCCCGCCGCCGCGCGTGGGTGGCCATCTCTGCAATGTTTGCCCTCAATGGCGCGCTCTTTGGCCTCTGGGCCAGTCGTATTCCCGCTTTCAAAGCCAGCCATACGCTCAGCCATGCAGAGCTTGGCGGGTTGCTGCTTCTGCTCGCAGGCGGTGCCATCTGTGCCTTTCCTCTGGCGGGGCGTCTGGCGGATCACTATGGCGCCGCGCGCGTCACCAAGACGTTTGCCTTTGTCAAAATCGCCGCCCTTTTGGCGCTTGCTCTGGCTCCGAATGTGGTGACTTTGGCCTTGGCTCTCTTCCTGTTTGGGGCCATTCACGGCGGCATGGATGTGACAATGAATGCTTGGGCAGCGGAAGTTGAACGCTGGGCCAAACATCCACAAATGTCATCCTACCACGCCATGTGGAGCCTTGGGGCCGGACTTGGCGCTGCCACTGGCTTCGCCGCTATCAGCCTGAATGCTTCACCTGAGATACATTTTACGGTGGTTGGCTTGCCGCTGTCGGCCCTGCTCTTTGCTCTGGGCAATATCACTTGGGCATCTCCTCTCAATCGTGGCAGCGGAGCTCCAATATTCTCTATCCCCAAAGGTCAATTGGTTCTGGTGGGCGTATTGGCTCTGGGAGCCTCCATGGGCGAAGGTGCAATTGCAGATTGGAGTGCGGTCTATCTCGTCGATATCGGCGGCGCACCTGAAAACTGGGCGGCAATGGGCTATGCAGTCTTCTCTGCCACAATGGTCGTTATGCGCCTGTTGGGCGATATGGTCACGCGCGTGGTATCCCCACAACATGCCGCACGCATAAGCGGCCTCACAGCGGCCTTCGGCGCAATACTCACCGTCATATTTCCTACGCCCCCTATGATGCTGACTGGGTTTGTGCTCATGGGGCTTGGCTACGCATTGATCTTTCCGCTCGCGTTCAGCCGCGCTGCAAACGACCCGAACGAAAGCCCCGGAAAGGCGCTCGCCGGCACCGCCACATTTGGCTATGGCGGGATGTTACTGGGCCCTCCGTTGATGGGCTTCATTGCCAGCGCCACCTCTCTGCGCGTGTCCTTCGCTGTTCTGGCGGGCCTCGCACTGATGATCGCGCTTCTGAGCAACGCTTTGAAGAAAGAGGCGTAGGAATTGGCGCCACCTAAGCGAAACGCCCATCCAGAGGACAGGCGCTTCTTCGATGACTATTGCCAGCTCTAAGCGGCTCTTTTCTGTTCGAGCCCGGACATGCGCCTATTCACATTGAAGAAAGCGACAAGCTGCGCCAATCGGCGCGCATCATTGTCCAGAGTTTGGCTTGCGGCGGTGGCTTCCTCCACCATCGCGGCGTTGCTTTGGGTCACTTGATCCAACTGTGCCGTGCCGGAATTGATCTCCGCCAACCCTCGCGCCTGCTCTGCTGTTCCCTCACTGATATCCCTGATCAACATGGACACCTGATTGACCTGCTCAACGATATCAGAAATCGCAACGCCCGTTTTCCCAACCAGATCGACACCGCGCTCCACCTGCTGAAAGCTTTCAGCTACGAGCGTTTTGATTTCAGCCGCCGATTCAGATGAACGTTGCGCCAACGCGCGCACCTCGGAGGCCACAACGGCAAAGCCGCGCCCCGCATCACCTGCACGTGCCGCTTCTACCCCGGCATTCAACGCAAGCAAATTGGTCTGAAACGCAATATCATCAATCACACCAATGATTTGCGAAATTTGCCCAGAGCTGTGTTCAATCTCCGTCATGGCCCGCACAGCATCATCAACGGTCTTACTTGTCGTTTCAGCTTGCCCACGCGCAGTCTCCATTGTTGAGGAAACCCCTTTGGCACCTGCGGCCGAGGATGACACGCTTGTTGTCAACTCATCCATGGCAGCTGCGGTTTCTTCAAGTGTTGCCGCCTGACTCTCAGTCCGCTTTGACAACTCAAAGGAAGCCTGCGTGATCTCGCCTGATCCCTGTTGTATCGAACTGGCTACCTCAACAACCGCCTCAATGGTGCCTGAAAGGCGCTCAACAAGCGCGTTGAAATCACCGCGCAGCGCTTCATACTGATCTGCAAAAGGATCTGAAATCTCAGCCGCCAGCTCTCCATCAGCCAACAAGCCAATGCTCGCGCTAAGCTGTGTCACAACATGCGAGGCCTCACGCGCGGCGACTTCTCTCTCTGAAGCCGCATCCCGCGCCCGCTCTTCAATTGCCGCTTTCAGAGCGACAACAGATTGCGACAGATCTCCAATCTCATCCTTTCGCGAGACCAGCGTCTGATCAATAGCAGCATCTCCCTCCACCATCCGGCGCAACACATGATTCAAACTGTTCAGGGGGCGCGCAACAGACCGGGCCACGACACCACCAACCAACAAACTGAAACCAAGGAAAACTGCGATCGCAATCACAAAACTGGTCATGATGAGATTGTACGTGTTCAAGGTGCGGTCATAGTACTCCTGTGCCCCATCCACATTTGTCTGCAACATGGTCTCACTCATTTGAACAATCTCGGCGTAGAGCGGCGCAAACTCCTGCGCACTGATATTGGCAGCACGGACATCATTATTATTGCGGCTAAGCGCGATGATTTGCTCGTTCAACTCAAGAAGTTTCGCCACCCGCGCCATCAGGCTGTTGAAGGTCTCCGTTTCAAGCCCCGCATCCAAAGTGGTTTGGAAAGCCGCCATTCTGGCATCAAACTGCGCCACCGCATCCGCAACTTCGGCTTCAGCTTGCAGCATTGCATTGTCGTCGGGAGCAATTATGTGTGATTTCTGCGAAATGAAGAGGGCAGCAAGGGCAGCCTCTGCACTTGTGAGATTCAAGGCACTTGCGAAATAGTTGTTGTAGATCTCATCTGTGCCATGCTCGATCGTTGCCAAAGAACGCATTGAAAAATAGGCAAACACACTAAAAGCAGCCAAAACCAGCATGAAAGCGGCCCCGATCTTGTAGGCGATCTTGGCGTTATTGAAAGTGGTCAACATGGGGTGTCCGTCTTTGTTTGGGATTCTGACGGCACCTCTAAGTCCAACGATATAAGCGAGCGTTAACGAAAGTCGCCTGTCGCTTGCACCTCCCCAATACCCCTGGAATACCGACGTGATACAGATGCAATACCCCACGCGGCCCTGCCGTGCCTGGGCACGTTAACGCTCAGAGCGGCAGCATGCTGGTTGACTTGATTTCTTCCATAGAAAGCAAGGCTGTAACGTTGTGCACTTTCACTTCCGAAATCAAAGCTTGATAGAAGCTGTCATAGGCGCGCGCGTTTTGAACCTGAACTTTCAGGATATAGTCTATGTCGCCCGCCAAACGATGCGCTTCGAGCACTTCAGGGCGCTCTCGCAGCGCCTTCAGGAACTTGGCCTGCCAATCCGCCTCATGTTCGCTGGTGCGGATCAGAACAAAAAAACAGGCATCAAAACCAAGGGCTTCCGCGTCAAGAAGCACTGTTTGCTGGCGGATCACACCAGCTTCTTTGAGTTTACGGATGCGATTCCAAACCGGTGTCTTGGAAGAGCCCACACGTTTGGCAATTTCGTCCAAAGACTGCGCAGCATCCCGTTGCAGCTCGCCGAGAATTTTCTTATCCATATCGTCGATACGCAACGCCATCCCAATTCCCTCGCCTTTTGTGGAACTTTGGCGCACTCCCCGCGCAACGCCAAAACGCATGTTTCTATTTTTCCCCGCATCTGGCGGATTGGCGGGAATATTTCCTATATTCCATTCAAAGTCAAACACCGGAGTCGGCCAAATGCCCCGCGCATTCACACCCAAAGTCATCACCGCCAACGCCCTCCTCGAGGGCGACGTGATTTACTTCACTGCAGCAGACACTTGGACTCGCGATATGGCTTGCGCTGAACTGCTGACAGACGAAGCACATGCGCAGTTGCGCCTGATCGAGGCACAACAGCAGGTCGACTATGTTGTCGGCGCGTACCTCGCTGATGCCGTCGCTGGAGACAATGGCCCAGAACCAACGCACTTCCGCGAAGAGTTCCGCCGTACCGGGCCGTCAAACTATTTCCACGGAAAACAGGCAGAGACACAGCCGCAGGATGGTCAGGCCGTTTAATCGGTCGTCCTTTCTGCAGAAAGAAAAGGTCCCACCCATGTATCAGTATAACGAATTTGACAAAGCCTTTTTGGCTGAGCGCAATCGTCAATTCCGAGCACAGGTAGAACGCCGCATCGCTGGCAATCTGACGGAAGATGAATTCAAGCCTCTTCGCTTGATGAACGGCCTGTATCTGCAACTGCACGCATATATGCTGCGTGTCGCCATTCCATACGGCACCTTAAGTTCCGACCAGATGGATACGCTCGCCCTGCTCGCAGAAAAGTGGGACAAAGGTTATGGGCATTTCACCACACGTCAGAATATTCAATACAACTGGCCAAAGCTCAAAGATGTCCCTGACATGCTGGACGCGCTTGAAAAAGTCGGCATGCATGCCATTCAAACCTCTGGAAACACCATCCGTAACGTAACCGCTGACCACTTCTCCGGCGCTGCAGCAGATGAAGTCGAAGATCCGCGCCCAGTGGCTGAGTTGATCCGCCAATGGTCCACCGACCACCCGGAGTTTCAGTTCATGGGGCGTAAATTCAAAATCGCAGTCAGCGCCGGTGCGCAAGATCGCGCCGTGTTGAAGGCGCACGATCTGGCCATTCGCATTGTGAAGAATGTGGCAGGAGAAACCGGTTATCAGGTTCTCGTTGGCGGTGGCTTGGGCCGCACGCCGATGGTTGGCAAGGTGCTCAATGACTTTCTACCACGCGAAGACCTGCTGCCCTACATCGAGGCCACGGTCTCGGTTTGGAACCAAACGGGGCGTCGTGACAACAAATACAAGGCACGCATTAAGATCACCGTGCATGAAACTGGCCTCGATGAATTCCGCGCCAAAGTTGAAGAGCGTTACAAATCCGTGCGCCCGACCTTCAAAGGTGTGGATCAAGCCCTGTTTGCAGAGATCAAGCAACACTTTGCCCCTCCCGCATTCCGCGACGCACCGACAGCGGCCTTTGATGCCGCATATGATGCCGACCCGCTGTTTCGCAGCTGGGTTGACACCAACCTGACGGAACACCATGCACCGGGCTACGCCATTGTGACAGTTTCCATCAAAAAGCACGGAGACACCCCCGGAGACGCCTCTGCCGAGCAAATGCGCGCTTTGGCGCAAATCGCGCGTGACTATGGCCATGATGAGCTGCGCATTAGCCATGAACAGAACGTCATTCTGCCTCATGTTCACAAGTCCGACCTGCCAGCGATCTACGCGGCGCTGCGCGAAGTTCAGCTTCACACCGCGAACATCGGGTTGATCAGTGATATCATCGCCTGCCCCGGCATGGACTATTGTGCGCTTGCCACGGCGCGCTCTATCCCTGTTGCACAACAGATTGCCACGCGCTTTGAGGAATTGAAGCTTGAGCATGACATCGGTCATCTGCAAATCAAGATTTCAGGGTGCATCAACGCCTGCGGCCACCACCACGTGGGCCATATCGGCATTCTCGGCCTGGATCGTGCTGGCGTTGAGAACTACCAGATCACCTTGGGTGGCGATGCCACATGGGATGCCACAATTGGCCAGCGTGCTGGGCCCGGCTTTGCATATGATGAGATTGTCCCCGCAATTGAACGCTTGGTGAAAGGTTATCTGGAACTGCGTGACAGCGAGGAGGAAACCTTCCTCCAAACCTATCGCCGTCTGGGCTTGGCGCCATTCAAAACCTACCTCTACCCCGAGGTTCAGGCAAATGCGGCATGATGGTGTAACGCCTCTGACATCCCCTCTGATCACCGGGCAAGCCCCGGGGTCAGATCGTGTGGATCCGTTAGCGGCGAAAGTAGAGGCACTCAACACGCGCTACAGGCATCACTCGGCAACCTCTGTGATGGAGGCCGCCCTTAAGGATCCACAAGCCGGGAAACTGGCTTTGGTGTCTTCCTTTGGCGCGGAGTCGGTTGTGCTCTTGCATATGGCAGCCATCGTTGATCGCAATATACCTGTGCTGTTTGTTGATACCGAACTGCTATTTGCCGAGACGCTCGTGTATCAGCAAGAGATTGCAGAACGACTGCACTTGCAAAATGTAACAGTCATTCGCGCCAGCGAAGCAACCATAGCCGCAGAAGATCCGCATGGCACACTGCATCAACACGACACAGATGCCTGCTGTTCGCTGCGCAAAACGCGGCCTTTGCAAAAAGCCCTGCGCGGCTACGATGGCTGGATTACTGGGAGAAAAAGGTTTCAGTCGGGCACCCGATCGGCTTTGGACTTTTTTGAAGTCGAAGACTTCACAGGGCGCATCAAGGTGAACCCTTTGGCACATTGGGCACCGGAAGATATCCGTGCATACTTGGAAGAAAACCGCCTGCCTCGGCATCCATTGGTGGCGCAAGGCTATCCTTCAATTGGATGTGCGCCCTGCACATCCAAGGTGGCTGAGGGTGAAGATCCCCGCTCAGGGCGCTGGCGTGGACAAGACAAAGACGAATGTGGCATCCATTTTGTGAACGGCAAAATGGTGCGAAGCGGAGAAACAGCATGACCGTACTAATCACTGATGAAGGTTTTGGCACCGATGACTGGACCCTCGGCTTTTCGCCGCTGGATGATGCTGCCAATGACGTTGCCGCCTTAGACGTGCCTTCTGACACCGATCCAGCAGACGTGATCGACCGCCTATCCGGCGTTCAGATGGTTCGGGTGGATTTCCCTAGTTTCGCTGACGGGCGTGGCTTTACCATAGCCCGACAGTTACGACTTGCAGGCTTCACCGGACGCTTGCGTGCCAAAGGGCATGTGATTTCCGATCAATATGCCATGGCGCGTCGCTGTGGTTTTGATGAGATCGAAATCTCCGATGAACTTGCTCAACGCCAGCCAGAAAGCGAGTGGAATTTCCGCGCTGATTGGCAAGCTCACGACTATCAGGCGCGCATGCGTGGCTGAAACACATAGCAAAATCACGATGCGACTTGCGATATGTCAAAGTCGCATCGTTGATATAGCTTCAAAACCCTTAAAAAGATGATACATGAGGAGGCGTGGCAATCCCGCCTGTTTTGATATGACTGAGCAAACGCCTGTGACCGAAGAAAAATCTGCAAAAGTGCCAGCCCTTCCCGATGCCCAAACCGTTACGGAAGTAAAGCACTACACTGATCGCCTTTTCTCCTTCCGCTGCACACGACCTTCCACTTTGCGCTTCCGTTCTGGTGAGTTTGTGATGATTGGCCTGATGGGAGACGTGAACCCAAAAACAGGCAAGCAAAAACCACTTCTGCGTGCCTATTCAATCGCATCCCCTGCGTGGGACGATGAAATGGAGTTCTACTCCATCAAAGTGCAAGATGGCCCGCTGACATCCAAATTGCAGCATATCAAGGTTGGTGACGAAATCATTCTGCGCCCCAAACCGGTGGGAACACTGGTACATGACGCACTGATTCCGGGTAAACGTATCTGGTTTTTCGCGACAGGCACAGGCTTCGCCCCTTTTGCATCTTTGCTCCGCGAACCTCAAACCTATGAAGACTACGATGAGGTCATCATCACGCACACCTGCCGCGAAGTTGGTGAATTGACCTATGGTCGCGATCTGATTGAAAGCATTCGGAACGACGAAATGCTGGCAGAGTTGATGGGGGAGGACTTCCACAAAAAGATCCGTTACTACCCAACAACCACCCGCGAAGAAAGCGCGAAAATGGGCCGGATCACTGATCTGATCCGTTCCGGAGAGTTGTTTGAAGATCTGGAAATTGACCCCCTCAATCCAGAAAGCGATCGTGCGATGATCTGTGGTAACCTGGCCTTCAACCTTGAGCTCAAAGAACTTCTGGAAGATGCGGGCCTTGAGGAAGGCGCCAACAGCAAGCCAGCGCAATACGTGGTAGAGAAAGCCTTTTTGGACTGATCTTCTTTGCTCTCAGCCACCGAAGATAAATGCAAAACGCCCTCAATTTCTTGAGGGCGTTTTTTGGTCTTCATGGTTTGAGTGGTATTACAGACCCAAAGCTGATTTAGCTTTCTCCAGTGCCGCCGCGAGTGTTTCGGGATTGGCCATCGCAGACTCCAGAGAGCTTTTCAGAGCTGTCTTCTGCAGGTCATTGAGTGCAGAAGCATCGATAAATTCGTTGACTTTGTTCAAGTCAAATCCGTCAGCGGTGAACAAATCCGCAACCGCTTCTGAAGTTGCGGCATCAGATGTAGCCTCAGCCGCGCCGGCAGCCTCTGTAACGACCTCTTCAGCGGCTTCGGTCGTGGCCTCAACAGCTGTGTTTCCCGCTTGCAGAGCACTTTCAGCAGCTTCGGTTGCTGCGGTGGTCGCATCTTCCACTTCAGCTGCAACCGTATCCGCCACCTCTTGAGCAACCTCTGTTGTCGCGGCAACAGCGCTCTCGGTTGCGGTAACCGCCTCTGCTGCCATTTCCTCGGCGGCTTCCTGAACCACGTCAACCTGCGTTGCAACTGCCTCCGCAGCCTCGGTCACGTTTTCGGAAACCGCATCAGCAGCGGCTTCAGCTGTCTCGGTCGCGGCCTCTACAACAGCCTCAGTCTGTTCCGCCATCGCTTCTGCAGCTTCATTTACGGCATCTGCCAATGGTGTCTCTTGCTTGGACTGGTCCCAAAGCACGTAACCGACAACGGCCGCACCAGCAGCTACCGCTACCAAAATAAGATTCTTCATCAGATAAACTCCCGTTTTGCCTCTTCGTCCCTCTGATCTGAGGGGCTCTAACGGACAGGTCGGCCTTTCAAAGCCTCTTCTCAAGGGGGAAACGACGGTGATTTACATCACGGATCGGGATTCGGCGGTTGTAACGGCGCAAAAGCGCGCATAAATTGCGGTCCCAAAGATATCCACCATTGAAGGAACAAAACGATAGCCCGCAGACCTCATAACGCACCGCCTCAGCGTGACACCGGCCCTCGCGTAAACGAACGTATTCGCGCCCCTGAAATCCGCTTGATTGGCGCAGATGGCGACAACGTTGGTGTTGTGCATCCGGCAAAAGCCATGGCAATGGCCGAAGAGGCTGGTCTGGATCTTGTTGAGATTTCTCCAAATGCAAACCCACCAGTTTGCAAGATCATGGATTTTGGCAAGTTCAAATATGAACAGCAAAAGCGCGAATCCGAGGCGCGCAAAAAGCAGAAGACCATCGAAGTCAAAGAGGTCAAGTTCCGTCCGAACACTGACACGCACGACTATGATGTCAAAATGCGCAATGTGATTAAGTTCCTTGAAAAAGGCGATAAGGTCAAAGTGACCCTGCGGTTCCGTGGTCGTGAAATGGCGCACCAAAATCTGGGGCGTGAGCTTCTGGAACGCGTTGCAGAAGACATTAAGGAACTGGGCAAAGTTGAGAATATGCCCAAGATGGAAGGCCGCCAAATGATCATGATGATTGGCCCTCTTACCAAATAAAGTAAACTCAGTTTTACGTACTTTCAGGAGCCCTTGCATGACGGCATGCAGGGGCTTTTTCATTTCAGCACGAATAATTTACCTATGCCTTGAAGGATGCCCCCACTATTCCGACTTTTGCTCAGAAACAACGGTGATATATCCATGAAATTTCAAACACTCATTGCAGCATCTCTGCTGGCAGCCACTGCAGCGTCGGCAACCACATTCGAAAGCGGTAATTGGGCCGCAGCGCATGTTGGACATGCCTGCTATGTCTTCACTCAATTTCCTGCAAAACACACATCAGGTGCCTTGGTTCTGACCTTCTACAATCAAGGATACAATGCCAGCCTGTCCTACAACTATGCTCAATGGCCGGGAGAAACAGAAGCCCCATGGGATGCCAACGATTACCCCGCACTAGAGCTTGACGGCGAACCCAGCTGGTTGGGGGATGAAATGTTCACCCACGATGGTCCAGCTGGCTATAGCATCGAAATGACGGATGGCATGCTTTCGGAGTTCATAGGGGCAATAGATTCAACAAAGTCCACCATTGACGTCATGATTGAGCGCGAAACTCAGAAAGAAACTGTTGTTTTTGGGCGTTTTTCTCCCGAAGGCTTTGGTCAGGCACTCCAACGCGCAGGGGAATGGTGCCAATTTGATCCCAGCAATCTACCAGCATCATAACAGCAACCAGAACGAAGGCCTCGCGACACGACTAGACGCGCCCTCCTCGTCTGGTTCTCAGCCATTTGGCTGCCTCTAGCGTGTCAAATGCCAGTGAGATGCCATTCACCACCAAAAGGACCATAAGAAACTTTGCAAAAGACGACATGGGTTGCAGCCAGATCGTCGGCGTCACTAAAATCCCGACGATAAGAGGCGTCCAGAAAATCAAATGCGGGAGAGCGAGCGCTGAAGAGAATTCCCGCTGGCGCAGTAAAATCGGGACATTCGCCAACATCCCCATAATGCATAAAACAGCAATCCAAGTGGCATGAGGATGCCTGCCAACAAATTTTAGAGAAAACAAATTTATAGGCACAAGGATAAGCCCCATCCAAAGCCGCACCCACAGTGGAAGTGTGAGAAAACTTGCCCAGATGTCCCGTATCATCCTGCGCTTCTCCAGATACATGGGGCGCCCGATCGCTAGGCGCCCCTAAGTCACACAAGAATGGCCCGTGCTACGATGCCGCCGCAACCGCACGGCGTGTCAAAACACCCACCAAATGCGCACGGTAAGCTCCCGTGCCATGAAGATCAGAGATCATACCATCCTCTGACAACGTCAGCTCAGCAATCGCATCTGCAGTGAAGTTGGTGGACAGCGCAGTTTCCGCTTCCGACCAGCGGAAGACACCGTCTTCAGATGCCCCGGTCACAGCCACCCGAACACCATCCGCAACCTTGGCGACAAACACGCCTACCAAAGCGAAACGAGAGGCCGGTTGTTCAAACTTCTGATAATTAGACGCCTGAGGTATCGGGAAACGCACTTCGGTGATGATCTCTCCCTCTTCGAGAGCGGTGGTGAACATACCTTGGAAGTAGTCATCAGCCGCGATGTGACGCGCGTTTGTCACAATCGTTGCCCCAGCCCCCAATGCGGCTGCCGGATAACAGGCCGCAGGATCATTATTCGCAAGGGAACCGCCAATTGTGCCACGCGCCCGCACGGCTGGGTCGCCGATGCCCGCAGCCAAAGCCGCCAATCCAGGAAAAACCTCCTCGCCAGAGGCCACCTCCACATGTGTCGTGGCACCTCCAATGCAGACGGAACCATCGTCTGCAACACAGATGCCCTGCATCTCGGCGATCGCCTTCAGGCTAACCACTTTACTTGGGCTCGCCAAGCGTTGCTTCATGGTGGGCAAAAGTGTTTGCCCGCCTCCCAACGCCATAGCATCTTCCTCTGCAAGCGATGCAACCGCATCTGCTATGGTCGAGGGTTTTTCAAACTCAAAGTTATACATAGCTGTTTCTCCCTCAGCCGTTCATGGCTTGCCAGACGCGTGAAGGCGAGACTGGCATATCAATGTGCGTGATATCATGTCCCCCGGAGCGCAACGCGTCTACGACTGCGTTGACCACCGCAGGCGGAGACCCAATCGCACCAGCTTCACCGCAGCCCTTAACCCCAAGGGGGTTGTGCGTGCAGGGGGTCTGACTGGAGTGATCCACGCCAAAGAATGGCACATCGCTGGCGCGTGGCATGGCATAGTCCATGTAAGACGCACTCAAGAGCTGGCCATTCTCATCATATGACGCATTCTCCAAAAGCGCCTGACCGATACCTTGCCCAATCCCGCCATGCACTTGCCCATCAACAATCATCGGGTTGATAATGTTGCCAAAATCATCCGCTGCATTGAAGGCCTCAATCGTCACCTTGCCGGTGTCTGGATCAACCTCAACTTCGCAGGCATAAGCCCCTGAAGGGTAGGTAAAGTTGGCCGGATCATAAAAGGCGGTTTCTTCCAGCCCCGGCTCAATATCCTCCAGAGGATAATTGTGTGGCACATAGGCTGCCAGAGTTACATCTCCCCAGGCAACGGATTTATCCGTCCCCGCAACGCTGAACGCTCCATCCTTCAGCTCTATATCGGCTTCGGAAGCTTCCATCAGGTGGGCAGCAATCTTTTTGGCCTTGGCGATGATTTTTTCAGTGGCGCGCACCATGGCGGAGCCGCCCACAGCAATGGATCGCGACCCATAGGTGCCCATGCCCATGGGGGTGTTAGCCGTATCCCCATGTTCGATCTCGACCATACTTTCGTCAATACCGATCATTTCGGCAATCACTTGAGGGAAGGATGTCTCATGACCCTGTCCATGACTATGAGATCCCGTCATCACCACAATGCCGCCTGTGGCATTCACCCGCACCGTAGCGCTTTCATACAGCCCTGCACGCGCACCGAGTTGCCCCACCAGATTGGAGGGGGCAATGCCGCAAGCCTCAATGTAGCAGTTGACACCAAATCCGCGTAACTTGCCACGCGCTTCACTTTCCTTACGACGCGCCTCAAACCCGGAGATATCGGCCATACGCTCAAGCGCGTCCATTGTACCGTGGTAATCTCCGGTATCATATTCCACCGCGACCGGCGTCGCATAAGGGAATTCGGTGATAAAATTCTGACGTCGTAACGCAATCGGGTCCACCCCAAGCTCAAGCGCCGCTTTGTCAATCAGCCGCTCCAGTTGGTATGTCGCCTCGGGCCGTCCGGCCCCTCGATAGGCGTCTACCGGCACGGTATTTGTGAACACCGCTTTGACATTCACATAAATCAACGGCGTCTTGTAGTTGCCCGCCATCAATGTCCCATGCAGCCAGGTTGGCACAGAGGGCGCAAACGTGGACAGATAGGCCCCCATGTTTGCATGCGTATCCGTCCGCAAAGCCGTAAAATTGTTGTCGGCATCCAAGGCCAGTTCAATTTTGGTGACATGATCGCGCCCATGCGCATCTGAGATAAAGGCCTCAGACCGCGTCGAGGTCCATTTTACCGCCCGGTTCAGTGCCTTTGCCGCAAAGGTACAGAAGGCTTCTTCGGCATAGTGGAAGATCTTTGTCCCAAATCCACCACCGACGTCGGGCGCGACCACGCGCAGTTTGTGCTCAGGGATGCCAAGCACAAACGCGCCCATGAGAAGGCGGATCACATGTGGGTTTTGACTGGTGGTGTAGAGCGTGCTGTCACCAGTTGCGCGATTAAAATCACCAATCGCGACCCTCGGTTCCATTGGGTTGGCAATCAAGCGATTGTTCCGCAACTCAAGCGTCGTCACATGCGCTGCCGCTTCAAAAGCCGCATCAACGGCAGGTTTGTTCTCCTCAACAAAGCCCCAATCGTAGCACAGATTGCTCGTCAGATCGTCATGGACCTTGGGCGCGTTCTCCTCCAGAGCGGCCTTCATATCTACCACGGCTGGCAGCTCTTCAAGTTCAACATCAATTGCTTCAGCAGCGTCACGCGCCTGCTCGATCGTGTCTGCAACAACGGCAGCTATTTGGTCGCCAACATAGCGGACTTTGCCCTGCGCCAGCACGGGGTGCGCGGGCTCTTGCATAGGTTCACCATGGCGATCTGTCACTTGCCAACCGCAGGGAATACCTCCAATCCCCTCAAAATCGGCACCGGTAAATATACGAACGACCCCCGGCATCGCCGCGGCCGCCGTCGTATCAATGGACCTGATTTTGGCATGTGCGATGTCAGAACGCAGAAAATGCACATAAGCCTGTCCATTGATCTGGATGTCATCGGTATAATTGCCGGTTCCGCTTAAAAACCGGACGTCTTCGCGCCGCTTTGGGCTGGCGCCAATGCCATGATCTTTCGGCATGTTTTTCCTCCCTATGGACCAGAGGGGGCCTTGCCTACACCTCCGATCTCTGATGTCCAACTGCAATGCCTCACGCCTCCTCCAGCGCGGGCGCTCAGTTATTCAGCCGCGATGCTACTCACATCCTGACCACTCGCCGCCATGATAGCCTTGACGATATTGTGGTAGCCCGTGCAGCGACAGATATTGCCCTCAAGATGATGACGTACTTCTGCTTCGGTCGGCTGCGGATTGGTCTTCAATAGGTCTGCGGCAGACATGATCATACCCGGCGTGCAGAACCCGCATTGCAAACCATGATGGTCCTGAAAGGCCTGCTGCAAGGCATTCAAAGTGCCATCTGCGGCCGCCTGCCCTTCGATGGTAGCCACGTCGGCACCATCAGCCTCCATAGCAAGCATTGTGCAAGATTTCACCGCAACGCCATCGACATGCACGACACAGGCACCACATTGGCTTGTATCGCAACCAACATGTGTTCCCGTAAGTCCAAGCGTTTCGCGTAGAAACTGACTCAACAAGGTACGCCCTTCTGCTTCGCCGGACATTTCCTTGCCATTCACGGTCATTTTGACCTGTGACATTGGCTCCTCCCAATTTTGAGTTGGCTATTGGCCAAGAGTAAAGCAGCCCCTCATGAACTTGAGAAGGTGGTATTTCAGCCAATGGGAGAGAACGGTCGTAGACATTGGTCGTAGCTGCGCGTGCAGCAGCCTCGATCAAATGCCTTTTTCACGCGGCATCGGGCGTGTCGGAATTTCTTTCAGCAATCCGCCAACCCCCATGGCTGCTATATCGTCATGGCTGACGTCCAATCCACAGACGACACGTTCCAACACCCAATCAGCGCCATTCAATGCGGGCGAGCGCGCGCAACCAGGCAAGCCAATGACGGGCTTGTCGCCAATACGTCCCAAGAAGAGGAGATTTCCAGGGTCCACCGGCATGCCAAACCGTTCGACCTCTCCTCCTGCCGACCGCACCGCAGCAGGCGCGACATCATGCGGATCGGAGGTGGCAGACGCGGTTAGAATGAAAATGACGTCCCCGACCGCTGAAGAGACCGCTGAAGCGATTTCTGCGACAGCATGGGGCACCAACACACGTGGCGTCAGCCCCATCTCCATGCGCTCAACACGCCCAGCCATTGCACGGCGTCCCTTATCAGAAGGCACATCACCGATCGTTGTCTCAATCAAAGTTGCCGTTTTGAAGGCTGGTCGACACAAGGCAACAGCGCCCTCGGCAATAGAAGCCGCTGCCTTTAAAGCCTCATCCGACACCGCGTAGGCGATAATCTTAATCGTCGCGATCATCCCACCGGCATCCACGCGGTGGTGATCTGGCACGGTTGCAATGGTGATCATCGGCTCCACGGCATTGATTTGGTGCACCGTATCAATATTGACCCGGATCAAACCACAACGCTCCGCATAAAGATTGACCCGCCCAGCGCCAGCCGCAGTCATCCGAATGCCAACAGATGCTCCCAAAACGGCTTGGGCAAGGGTCTCAGCCGCCGTATCTTCATCCACATCTCCATCTTCAAGACGCGCAACCGTAACCTCTTCAATGCCTGCTGCGCGCAGATCTTCGATATGAGATTGCAAAAGCTCTGTGCCCTTTGGAATTCTCTTACCAGCGACAAGAGAATGCGCCAGCACAGCGCCAACCGCCTCCTCAATGGCAACCGCTCCGAACTTCATGCGCCTGTCCTCAGTACCAGCAACATTTCCGCCATAATGGAGATCGCAATCTCAGCGGGGCTCGCCGCGCCAATGTCCAAGCCAATCGGACCATGAATGCGCGCAAGCGCTCTTTGGTCAAACCCAGCACTTTCAAGCCTCTCCAAACGTTTGGCATGTGTGCGCGAACTGCCAAGCGCGCCGATATAAAACGCCTCAGAACGCAGCGCGATATGCAATGCAGGGTCATCCAACTTGGGATCATGCGTCAACAAGACCAACGCGGTGCGCGCATCCACTCCAAGGTGCTGCAAGGCCTCATCCGGCCAGTCATCCAAAATGGTTTCTCCCGGAAAACGCGCTTCAGATCCAAACGCGGAGCGCGGATCCACAACAATGGGATCAAACCCGGCAAGCCGTGCAATAGGGATCAAAGCCTGCGCAATATGAACCGCTCCGACCACAATAAGGCGCAGAGGCGGATTGTGAATCGCAACAAAGGTACCATTCTCCTCAAGCCCTGAGCGATCCATGCGAAAGCGTGCTTCAAAACCGTCATAGAGCAATGTCCCGCCGCTGGTGCGAGGATTGACCACATAAGCTACGGCTTTGCGCGCGGTGCGTGCTGCCACAAGCTCTGTCAAAACGGCCTCCGGCAAAACCTGCCCAACAGGTTCCACCAGCACTTTGATTGTACCGCCACAGGCCAAGCCAACCGCAAAAGCATCGCCATCAGAGACACCGAACTCCAACAGCGCACTCTTACCAGTTTCGATGGCCTCCATCGCTTCGACCATCACGGCACCCTCGACACAGCCACCGGAAACAGAGCCTTCTATCTGCCCATCACCAGACACAACCATCTGCGCGCCGACACGACGCGGAGCGGACCCCCAAGTTTCCACAACCGTCGCAAGCGCCGCGCCCCTACCGGTGCGGTGCCAATCCAACGCCAACTCTGGCGCGCCGACCTGCATCTCTGTCATGCTATCCCCTATATTTCGTGATGACTTGGGCTGCTTCGCAGCAAAGAACAAGCAAACTCTTGAACGACCCCAAGATATACAGCCGGCTCACAGTCATTCCAGCGCTCGCAACAGACGCGCCTTTTCACCAACATCGTCAGGCTTTGAGAGTGCCTCGGCAAGCGCTTCAATGGAGGCAATGGAGTGGCCTGCGCGAAAACTGTCTACATGCGGCAACATTGCGCGAATACCCTGTGCTTTTGCTGCAAAACCTTCCCAACGCAACAAAGGATTAAGCCAGATCAAACGGCGCGCGGACAAACGTAAACGTTTCATTTCTTTTGCAAGAGCATCAGGAGCCCCACGGTCCAATCCATCAGTGATGAGCAAGACCACAGCCCCCTGCCCCATCACGCGCCGAGACCAATCCCGATTGAAATCATGCAAGCATTCCCCAATACGGGTTCCCCCCTCCCAATCCTGCGCCTCCGCGCCAGCAGCAGCCAAAGCAGCATCAACATCTTTTGTCGCCAAGTGGCGCGTGATGTTTGTGAGCTGTGTGCCAAATGTGAATCCGTGGACTTTGGCCCATCCCGCCCCTTTATGATTGGCTACGGCATGCAAAAAATGTAGCACCATACGGCTATATTGGCTCATCGAACCCGATATATCGCAGATCACGACTAAATTGGGCCAACGCTCACTTCGGTCTTTGTGTTTGAGATTGGAGACATTGCCGCCATGTCGCATCGCGTGCTTTAACGTGGCGCGCCAATCCAATTGACGGCCACGGGCGGCGACCTGCGTACGGCGGGATGCAATGGGGTCTACCGGCAAAGTAAGCCTTGAAAGCATGCGCTTGGCTTGCGCAATTTCTTCTGTGCTCATTTGTTCAAAATCCAAAGTGCGCAGCTTTTCTTCCGAGGACATGGTCATGGAAGCATCAAGTTCTATCTCTGTGCCCTGCTCCTCTTGCTGCCCTTCCGGAACAGTATGATCAAACCCATCCAGCAAAGCTTCTGCCGCACGTTTTTCTCCAGCTTGTGCCGCACGATCCTCCTGCACTCCGCGCACAGCGGGTAGCATCATGGACATCATATGTTCCAAAAACCTTGGATCCCGCCAATAGAGCCGAAACACCTGTGCAAACACGACGCGATGCTCCGGACGGGACACGAAGCAGGCATGAAGTGTCCAATAGAAGTCTTCTTTGTTGGTGAACCCCGCAGCCTGGACCGCACGGATCGCATCCAGTAAACGCCCTGTCCCGATCGGCAAACCCGCTTTGCGCAGAGCGCGCGCAAACCAAGTGATATTATGCGTGAGCTTGGGCTCATCGGGAAGTGATAGAGGAAGATATTCAGCCATCTCGCGCGATGGGGAAAAGCCATCCCCACTCCCTTCGCACCCCCTTCAGAAAGCCGATCATCAGACCGGATCCAATGCAGCACGGGTTTCGTCCAGCAAGCGTTTGGCTTCTGAGCCCTGAAGTTTGGCGATATCATCCTGGTATTTAAGGACCGCACCCAATGTGTCCGCAATCACCTCAGGACTGAGCGTGAGAACATCCAATGCAAGCAGACATTTGGCCCAATCAATGGTTTCTGCGACTCCGGGCTTTTTGAATAGGTCTTCCGTGCGCAAACGCTGCACAAATCCTACAACTTCGCGGCTGAGGCTCTCCGCGACCTCAGGCGCGCGCGCCTCTAAAATTTCGAGTTCTCGGTCAAATTCCGGGTAATCCACCCAATGATAGAGGCATCGACGTTTCAGCGCATCATGCACTTCGCGCGTGCGATTGGAGGTCAAGATAACAATGGGGGGCTGTGGGGCCTTAATGGTACCGATTTCGGGAATGGTGACCTGAAAATCACTGAGCGCTTCCAAGAGGAAGGCTTCAAAGGGCTCATCCGTGCGATCAAGCTCATCAATCAGCAGGACTGGCGCCCCTGAAGGGTCAGGGCGCATTGCCTTTAAAAGGGGACGTTCCAGCAAGTACCCTGGGCCAAAGAGCTCTTCTTGCAAAGATGCGCGATCCGCCTGTCCGCTGGCTTCTGCTGTGCGAATAGCGACCATCTGCGCGGCGAAGTTCCATTCATAGACCGCGCTTGAGGCATCTAAACCTTCGTAGCACTGCAAACGGATAAGGCTGCGACCAAGGGCTGAGGCAAGTGCCTTGGCAATTTCTGTCTTGCCAACACCCGCTTCCCCCTCAAGGAAGATCGGACGCCCCAACCGCAGCGCCAAGAACACAACAGTGGCGAGCGGGCGGGCGCAGACATATCCTTCTTCTGCCAGCATGGCCTGCACCGCATCAATGCTTTCAATTTCAGACATGGGGCCTCGTTTTCTCTTGTGCTGACAGGAATAGGGTCGCGACAGGCTGCACAGGCCCAAGCCATAGGTCAACGGTCAGCAGACGAGACAAAAGTTGTAGAAATGGTCACAGCTCCCTATTTTTGCCGCAAATGGATGGTAACATTTAGGCCAAGAGCATTTGAAAGACCAATTTATAAGGTCCCGGGGCGCAAGGAACAGGATATGCAGGACTCTCCCAATGGGTTTGAGACCCCGATGCTGGGTTTGACGAAGGTGGCTTGGCTGCAACAGCTCGAACAGGTCGCCCAAAACCATGGTGGCTTTGTAGAACTTGGCACCCGTCACTGGGCAAGCTTTGTTGAGGATAAGCCGGTTCTTCTTGTGACATTCGAGACCATCCAGACCATTCAGAAACGCGGTGATACCGGCCAACCTTTGGGCTGGGAACTGGTGCGCGAATTGGGCTGGTCTCATCTCAGCTTGGTCAGTGACGGGGAGACTTGGTTTCGCGACCCTGCGGTCTACGCCTATTTCGATCGCCTTGCGGATGATGGTTTTTTCGATGAGTTTGAAGAGGTTGTCTTCTATGGCGCAGGCTCTTGCGGCTATGCGGCGGCTGCCTTTTCAATTGCCTCTCCTGATGCGCAGGTGATTTCGCTACAGCCACAAGCCACGCTCTCGCCGCGCTTAACTCCATGGGATACGCGCTTTTCACACAGTCGCAAAGTTAGCTTTGAAGGCCGATATGGCTTTGCCCCAGAAATGGCCTCTGCGGCGGACCGGTGCTTTGTGATCTATGATCCAAAAGTGGATCATGACGCCATGCACGCCACGTTGTTTCTACGCGAGAATACAGTTTTGCTTCCGACGCCCTATCTTGGGGACGAGATCGAGAAAGACTTGCTTGAAATGCAAATCCTCTTCCGCATTCTGGTGAAAGCCGGGGCTGGCACATTGAGCCGCAGGGCCTTTTATAAGCTATACCGCGCAAGGCGTGGCCATTCGCCGTACCTCAACCGCCTGCTTGATGCGGTCAATCGGAAGAAGCGCCCCTTTGTGTCGGCACTTCTTTGCGCCAATGTGGCCCGACGTTTGCGGGAACCCCGCTTCCTGCGCCACCTGAATGGGTTGGTACAAGCAGCAGATCAAGGGCGGCTGGCCAGCTAAACCCTGCCATTTTTTGCCAATGCGACAGAGATCAGACTAGCCAGTCCCGTCGGCTTTGTGTAAGCCGCGCTCATGACCCAAAACCTGACCATTGCCCGCCCCGATGACTGGCATCTGCATCTGCGCGATGGCGCAATGCTGGAAGCTGTTCTGCCCGAAACCGCGCGTCATTTTGGGCGTGCGATCATCATGCCAAATTTGGTGCCCCCTGTGGTGACAGGTGCGCAGGCTGCCGCCTATAAAGACCGCATCATGGCGGCATTGCCCGAGGATATGCAATTTGAGCCGCTGATGACGCTCTACCTGACGGAAGACAGCGATCCCGAAGATATAGCAGCCGCGCATGCCTCCGGGTTGATCAAATCCGTTAAGCTCTACCCGGCAGGGGCCACAACGAACTCCGCCAGCGGCGTATCCGATTTCAAAAACGTGCGTGCCGCACTGGATAAAATGGCCGAGATCGGGCTCCCGCTCTGTGTGCATGGTGAGGTCACCGACCATGACATTGATATTTTCGACCGCGAGGCGGTGTTTATTGATCGCGTGCTTGACCCGATCCGCAAGGCCACACCGGGTCTGCGCGTTGTAATGGAACATATCACAACCAAAGACGGTGTTGCCTATGTGCGTGACAATGCGCGCGATCTGGGCGCAACGATCACCACACACCACCTGATCATCAACCGCAACCACATCCTCGTGGGCGGCATCAAACCGCATTATTATTGCCTGCCTGTGGCTAAACGTGAGGAGCACCGTCTGGCGCTGCGCGAAGCGGCTACTTCTGGAGATGCGCGGTTCTTCCTTGGCACTGATAGTGCGCCGCATCTTGATGGCGACAAGGAAAGCGCCTGTGGGTGTGCGGGCTGCTTCACGGCAACCAACACAATGGCGCTCTTGGCGCATGTGTTTGAAGAAGACGGCAAGCTTGAAAACCTTGAAGCCTTTGCAAGCCGAAATGGCCCCGGCTTTTATGGTCTGCCCGTCAATGATGGCACAATCACCCTTACCAAAAACGAACAAGCCACGGTTTTTCCTGACAAAATCGAGAGCGCGAATGGCCCGGTCACCGTGTTTGATCCCGGCTATGACGTGTTCTGGACCGTTGCTGACTAAGACATCCTGCTGCCAAAGGACCCTGATATGATCCCGACTGCTTTCCCGCCCAAAGAAGAAATCGCCCGCCTGACCGCCCGCATGCTGCTGGAAATTGGTGCAGTGAACTTCAACACCGATGAGCCTTACACGCTGGCCTCTGGCCTGCCCTCCCCGAGCTACATCGATTGCCGCAAGCTGATCTCGTTCCCACGCATCCGCGCCACATTGATGGATTTCATGACCGTGACCGTGATGCGCGAAGCCGGTTTTGAAGCCTTTGACAACATCGCAGGCGGCGAAACTGCTGGCATTCCTTTTGCGGCTCTTGTCGCAGAGCGCATGGCGCTGCCGATGACATATGTGCGCAAGAAACCAAAAGGTTATGGCAAAAATGCGCGTATTGAAGGCGCGATGAGTGAAGGCGAGCGCGTGCTCTTGGTCGAAGATCTGACCACGGATGGCGGCTCTAAGCTTTCCTTTGTGGATGCGATCCGGGACACCGGCGCCAGCTGTGCTAACACGGCGGTGATCTTCTACTATGACATTTTCCCAGAGACTGAGAAAACACTGGGTGATCACGGCGTGGCGCTGCACTATCTCTGCACCTGGTGGGATGTTCTGGCCGAAGCCAAAGCGCAGGGTGTGTTCTCCGAAGAAACGCTCAATGAAGTTGAGAGCTTTCTGAAAGACCCGCGCGCGTGGCAAGAGGCACGCAAAAACAGCTGATTTCCGCCTAAGCTGGTGGCGCGCGCCGGAAGATTGACTGCGCGCACATACCAAATATTGACGGAACGCTGTTTGCGGTGACAGTATGATGTGGCATTGAGTTATCCACAGGCTGTCCACAAAAACATACAATTTGCCCAGTGAAAACTCGGTCGCTAGAACCGAAAACGCTGGTTGTTTGGGGGCGTGACATGAACGAAATCGCGAATATCAATCCTGACTCCACAGAGGCCGCAAGCCCGGATCCGGTGCCCCATTCTCTGGAGGCGGAACAGCAGCTTCTGGGTGCTATTCTGACGAACAACGATATCTTTGATAAAGTTGCCTCGATCATCACCTCCAAGCACTTCTACGAACCTGTGCATGCCCGCATTTATGAGATTGCGGCCGCGCGGATTGCCAAGAACAACCTCGCCTCCCCGGTGACGCTGAAAGCCTTTATGGAAGACGACCCCGGCTTGATCGAACTGGGCGGTCCGGCCTATCTGGTGCGCCTGGCGGGTGCGGCGATTTCTTCTTTTGCCGCAGCGGATTACGCTCAGATGATCTATGACATGGCGATGCGCCGTGAGTTGATCGAGCTGGGCAACAACATCGCTTCCCGCGCCAAAGTGGCTGACATCAAACTTGAGCCAAAAGAGCAGATCGTTCAGGCGGAACAGGCGCTTTATAAACTCTCTGAACAGGGGTCAGCAGAGCGCGGCTATGTAAGCTTCCTGAAGGCCGTCACAGAAGCGGTGAACACCGCCAACGCGGCCTATCAGCGCGAAGGTGGTCTGGCCGGGATTTCCACCGGTCTGATTGACCTCGACAAGAAGCTGGGCGGCCTGCACCCTTCCGACCTTCTGATCCTCGCGGGACGCCCTTCTATGGGCAAAACCTCCCTTGCGACTAACATCGCGTTTAACGTCGCCAAAGCCTATAAGAAGGGTTTAAAACCAGATGGTTCCGAGGGGGCCATTGAGGGCGGCGTTGTCGCTTTCTGTAGCCTTGAGATGTCTGCTGAACAGTTGGCGGCGCGGATTTTGTCGGAGGCGGCGGAGATCCCTTCTGAGCAGATCCGTAAAGGGGATATGACCGAAGAGGAATTCCGTCGATTTGTGCAAGCGGCCAAGGATCTTGAGGCCTGCCCGCTGTTTATTGATGACACCCCCGCCCTGCCCATTGCGCAGCTCGCAGCACGGGCGCGGCGCTTGAAACGGACCCATGGTCTTGATGTCCTGATCATCGACTATCTGCAGCTGTGCCGCGGCACCGCCGACAACCGGGTGCAGGAAATTGCCGAGATTTCAATGGGCATGAAGGCCATCGCCAAAGAGCTCAACATTCCGGTGATTGCCCTGTCCCAGCTGTCACGTACGGTGGAGAGCCGAGACGATAAACGCCCTCAGCTCAGTGACTTGCGGGAATCTGGCTCGATTGAGCAGGACGCCGATGTGGTGATGTTCGTGTTCCGCGAAGAATACTATGTGGAGCGGGAAAAACCCTCTGATGACCGGTTGGATGAGATGGCCGCCTGGCAGGAACGCATGGAGCGGTTGCATGGGAAGGCTGAGGTAATCCTTGGCAAGCAGCGTCACGGCCCGATTGGCACGGTGGAGCTCAGCTTTGAGGGGCAGTTCACCCGCTTTGGCAACCTTGTGCAGCCCTGGCAGCAATCCGGCGGCGGCGACGAGTTCTGATTTTTCGCCAGAGCGAATCAAAGTGTTAACGCGCCTTTTTGGGAAAAACGGAGCATCGGTATCGCGTCGGTATTCCAGCGGTATCGCGTAGGTGGATTTTTCCAAAAGGCGCGGATTGGCGTTTGTTTCACCACAGTGCGCCCCTTCCCCTAAAAACGAAACGCCTTTGGCCTTGACCTCCCGCAGACAGAGGTCAACAAACACGCCCATGGCTACTGCAACTTTGACAATTGATCTGGACGCCCTGCTTTCCAATTGGCGGGCGCTGGATGCACAGAGCACAGCCCAGACCGCCGCGGTGGTGAAGGCTGATGGATATGGACTTGGCGCGGACCGGGTGGCCCGCGCATTGATGCGCGCGGGTGTGGACCGTTTCTTTGTCGCTGCCGCAGAAGAAGGCGCGGCTCTGCGTCAGGCCGTCGGCCCAGCGCCAGAGATCAATGTCTTCAGCGGACATATGCGCGGCGACGCGGATATGATCAGCGACATGATGCTGACGCCAATGTTAAATTCCACTGAACAGATCGTGCGCCACCTGGAGGCCCTGCCCGCGCATCCTTTTGGGGTGCAGCTGGACACCGGCATGAACCGCCTTGGATTGGAAGCGCCGGAATGGGCGGCAGTGCAAGATCTGATCATGCAGCGCGGCCCAACGCTTTTGATGTCCCATCTGGCCTGTGCGGATGAGCCAGACCACCCGATGAACCCGCGCCAGCTTAGCGCGTTTAAAGAGATGACCGATGGGCTTGATGTGCCACGTTCGCTTTCGGCAACCGGTGGCATCCTCTTGGGGGCAGACTATCACTTTGACCTCACCCGTCCCGGCGTGGGCCTGTATGGGGGCATGCCCTTTGTTGACGCCACCCCAGTGGTGAGCCTGAGCGTGCCGGTCATTCAGGTGCGCGATGTGGCAGCGGGAGAGAGTGTTGGCTATGGCAATATGTGGATCGCCCAGCGCGACAGCCGGGTGGCCACCATCGCAGCAGGCTATGCCGATGGCATCATCCGCGCCATGGGAGAGAAAGTGGACGTCTTTGCCGAAGAGAGCCGCTGTCCCATGATTGGACGGATCTCCATGGATATGATCGGGGTGGATGTGACAGACGCAAGAACTGAGCCGCAAACTGTTGAACTTTTAGGGCAGCACCAATCTGTGGACACGCTCGCGGAGGCCGCAGGCACGATTGGATATGAAATCCTCACCTCCATGGGGCAGCGCTATCAGCGCCGCTACAAATCTTCATGACGGCCCTGCTGGCGCCTTTCACCGCGATTGGTCGCAATGTGCTTGCGCTGGTGACGATGATCGGCAGCGTGGCGCTGTTTGTCTGGGGGGCGGTAAGCCACATCTTTCGCCCGCCATTTTATGGGCGTGAATTCCTCAGCGCGCTTTTCAACATTGGCTGGCTGAGCCTGCCCGTGGTGGGCATGACGGCGATTTTCACCGGCGGCGCGCTGGCGCTTCAGATCTATGACGGTTCTTCGCGGTTTTCCGTGGAAAGCGTGGTGCCGCAGATTGTGGCCATTGGCATGGTGCGCGAATTGGGGCCGGTGCTGGTTGGTCTGATGGTGGCCGCCCGTGTGACCAGCTCCATTGCCGCAGAGATTGCCACCATGAAGGTCACGGAACAGATTGATGCGCTGGTGACCCTGTCCACACATCCAATGAAATATCTGGCCGCGCCACGTGTTCTTGCGGCGGTGCTGGTGGTGCCTGCACTGGTGGGGATTGGCGATATCATTGGCATATATGGCGGGTTTCTGGTGGCCACAGAGAACCTTGGCTTCAACCCCGCAACCTATGTGCGCAACACCGCCGATTTTCTACAGTTGAATGACATTGTCTCCAGCCTCGTGAAAGGCGCGGTCTTTGGCGGGATCGCCGCCGTGATGGGCTGCTATTACGGGATGAATTCCGGGCGTGGCGCACAGGGCGTGGGCCAAGCCACAAAAAGCTCGGTTCAGGCCGCCGCCGTGCTCATTCTTGCCGCCAACTTCCTGCTGACCAGTCTGTTTTTCTCCTCATGATCCAGTTTGATAACGTGCATAAGAGCTTTGGGCCCAAGAAGGTGCTTCAGGGTGTGAATCTCTCCATCGCCAAGGGCAGCTCCATGGTGATCATTGGCGGATCGGGCACCGGAAAATCGGTGATGCTGAAATCCGTTCTGGGCCTGATCACACCGGACAGCGGCACGATCTCGGTAGACGGCCATGATGCGCGCACAGAGGATCGCGATGCCTTTCTGGCGCGGTTTGGCATGTTGTTTCAGGGGGCTGCGCTGTTTGACAGTATGACGGTGTGGCAGAATGTGGCCTTCCGCCTGCTGCGGGGGCGTTTAAAACGGCCCAAGGCCGAGGCGCGGGAGATTGCCATTGAAAAGCTGCGGCGTGTTGGGCTGACCCCGGATGTGGCGGATCTTTTCCCTTCCGAGCTGTCGGGCGGCATGCAAAAGCGCGTGGGGTTGGCCCGCGCCATTGCGGCGGAGCCTGAGATCATCTTCTTTGATGAGCCCACCACGGGGCTGGATCCGATCATGTCCGGCGTGATCAATGATCTGATCCGCGAGATTGTGGTGGAGATGGGCGCAACCGCAATGACGATCACCCATGACATGACCTCCGTGCGCGCGATTGCCGATGAGGTGGCGATGCTGCATGGCGGCGTGATCCAGTGGAGCGGCCCGGTGGCGCAGATGGACAACAGCGGCGATCCTTATCTCAGCCAGTTTATAGCCGGCAGCGCAGAGGGCCCGATTGAGGCGGTGCGGTGAATGCGCTCATCGCCCTCATTTTCGTCGCTATGCCCTTCATCGCGGCCGGGATCAGCGTGTATATGGGGCTTCATCATTTGAAGTCGCATCGACGGATCGGCGTTGCTTTAATTGTATTGCCGCCGGTAACGTTTGTTTGGCCTTTTGCGATCATGTTCCTTTTAAACATGCTTCCACCGGAGATGCGCGGAAGCTCGGCAAGTTGGCTTTTTGCACCACTGTTTTGGGGCGGGCTAGCAGCAGGCTTGATAACGGCAGGTGGGGTGTTGAGCTATCTGGCCATCGTGAGTGAGAAAAAGCTGTTATGTGCTTTTGGATCTGCGCTTAGTGTTGGCTGGCTGATCTGGTTCTTTGTCGCCTTTGTGCTGAATCACTCCCACGGCCTTTAGCCGCGCGTTTTCAAGTGGCTACAGTATTACTTGGCGCAGCGCGACATTCGCGGGCATTTCTTTACCATTTGTAAACCCTTCGTTCGCACAATGTTCCCTGTGTATTGGTAAAAGGTGTTTTGGGTATGCCAGAGAACGAGCCGCAAGGGCCGGTGCGTCGTGTCGTGGGCACGACCGGGGATGACTCCATTTCAACAGACGCAGGTGTCGATGCCATCAACGGCCATGCCGGGGATGACACGATTTCCACGGGTGCAGGCAATGATCTTGCCGCGGGCGACATGGTCGGCAGCGAATGGAGCTTTGTTGGGGGACGGTGGGTGTATAATTCTGCAAACATCGTCTCCAATGGAGATGCCACGGATCGCTCCTACAATGATGTGATATCCACCGGCGCGGGCGACGATGTTTTGCTGGGCAATGGAGGAGAGGATCGCCTCTCCTCCGGCGCCGGCGATGATCTGATCAATGCGGGTGACGGACATGATACGGCGGATGGCGGGCTTGGCGATGACCTGATCAATCTAGAGGCGGGCAATGACCGTGCGCAGGGCGGGCTTGGCGCGGACACAATCAATGCAGGCAGCGGCAATGATCTGGTGTTTGGGGATCTGGCAAACAGCAATCTTTTGACGGGCACGGGCGGTGGGGCGGCCACGCTCACACAATTCGCCGAAAACAGCAGCTGGACGGTGGATGAAGACGCCGCGCACAACAACCTCTCCCAAGCGGTGGCCACGGAGACAGGAGAGACCTATACCATTCGACTTGAAGCGGCCGCCAACCTTGCAGGCGGGGCCGATTGCGGCTGTCTGGAAGTGCTCTGGAATGGTGAGGTGATTGGCATGATCACCGCCACCTCCGGCGTGTTTGAAACCCACAGCTTTGAGGTGACCGGAGATGGCAGCATGGGCGCGCTCACCCTTAGGGAGCTGCCTTTGCCCAACACAGGCCCCATCATCAACATGGACGGGCCCATTTATTCCTATGACACCACCGTCACCCTTGGCGGTGAAGAGATTTCTGTGGCGGGGTTTGCGCCGGGGCAATCCAAACTGTTTCAAATGATTGACGGGCAGCTCAATGTCTTTGATCCCGTTGCGGAAAGTTATGAAATCGCCGGACCTGCAACAGGGCTGCGCATCAACGCCATCGGCTTCAACACCGAAGATGATCTGATTTATGGGATCGCCAAAGCCAATGGCGTGGACGCGCTTGGGAACCCTGTATCCGTGCGCGACCTCGTGATGGTCGACGCAGAGGGCCAAGCCTATCGCGTTGGCGAGACCCCAATTGGTGACTACGTCGGGGATTTTGATGATCAGGGCAACCTCTGGACGTTTCAATCCAGCCTCAACCGCGTCACGCGCATCGACGTGAACGCCTTGGATGAAAACGGCAATCCAGAGGTGGTAAACTACGATCTGCCCAACGGTCTGTTTCAGGGGCGCACCTATGATGTGGCCTATAACGCCTCAGAAGGGGCTTTCTATGCGGTGGAGTCCCCTGGCCGCAATGGTGAGGCCGGGGCCGTGCATCGGATTGATCTGTCTGGCGTACCAGACGGCGGTGCCCCCGAGATCAGCTCTGTGCCGATCACCGCAACTCTCAATGACGATGGCATGACCTCTGGCATGCCGCGTGGCGCCTATGGTGCTGTCTTCATGGATGGCGAGGGCAATCTCTTCTTTGGGCTCAACCGAGGTGACCACGATCTGGACGGTACCACAGATGCCACCGGTGCCATCTATCGGGTTGAGGTGGATTGGCAGGCGGGCACAGCCTACTCCGAACTCATGGCAGAGGCCCAAAGCACTGGCAGCAATGATGGGGCCGTCGATCCACGCGCCCCGGATCCTTTTGCCCCTGTCGATCGGGGCAGCAATATCCTGATCCGAGATCCGGAAATCATCAGCGACCAAGGCGGCAATGATGATCTGCGGGGCGGCGGTGGCGATGACACGATGTTTGGCGGCGCGGGCGACGACACGCTGCATGGAGGCGCAGACGACGATCAACTGCACGGCGACGCCGGCGCGGACCGCATCATGGGCGGCAGCGGCAATGACAACGCCTTTGGCGGTGCAGGCAACGACAGCATCACCACCGAAGAAGGCCATGATCGCGCCGATGGCGGCGCAGGGCAGGATTATATCAACACCGGCGAGGGCAATGATCTCTTGTCAGGTGGCGATGCCGCAGATCGCCTTGTGGGCGGGACCGGCTCCGACACGCTGCAGGGCGGCGCGGGCAATGACCATCTCTGGGGCGGGAACTGGTGGCGGGATGGGGATTCCGACACATTTGTCGCCGAGGCTGGCGGCGGGCGCGACATGATCCATGATTTTGAAGTGGATCAAGACGTGATCGATCTGTCGAGCTATGGCATCAACTATGCAGATCTGCAGCCGCATATTCAGGATCAGGGATGGGCGACAGTCATCGATCTCTCCGCACTCACTGGCGGCGAAAGCAATGATCGACTGATTTTGAAATCGGTGGACCCGGATGATCTGGACGAAAGCAACTTTCTGCTGTGAGCCAATTGATGGGACCGGTTTCTGCCCTTTCACCCTTCGCAAAGATGGTGCCACTGCTGCTGGGGCTCAGCGCCGTTTCAAATCTTGCGGTGTTGATCAACCCGATCTTCATGATGCAGGTGTTGGATCGGGTGCTGCCCACTGGCAATTTGCATACGCTGGCGCTTTTGCTCCTGATCGCAGCTCTGGCCCTCTTGCTGCAGGCGGTTGTAGATGGCCTGCGCGACAGCAGTTTTTACGCCGCTGCAGGGTTTGCAGAACGCAGCCTTGCGCCACTGATCCTGCAAACACCTTTGGTCGACCGTGTGGCCAATTTACAGGAGTTGAAAAAGGTGGTCCGCTTTCTGCGTGGACCAGCGGCCATTGCCGCGCTGAGCCTGCCGTGGTTGCCGCTTTTTCTGGCAGTGCTGTGGCTGATACATCCTTGGTTTGTGGCCCTGACGTCTGGTTTGATTTGTCTCTCAGCTGCGCTGCGGCTGACAACAAGTGCCATGTCCAAAGCTCCCGAGACCGCTTTGGCACAAGCCCGCACAGCAGAAGACCACGCCACAGAAAACGCACAGCAGTTTTCTCAGTCTATTGGGGTGCCGGGGATGGCAGACAATCTGCGCAATCAGGTGGTGCGCACCATGCGGGCGCGCAGCCGATTGGAAGACCGGCTAACCCCCTTCACAACACAGAGCGCGGCGCTGAGTGGGTTCTTGCGCGCAATGGGGCAACTGCTTGGTCTTAGCCTTGGCGCCATGCTGGTGGTGCAGGATGCTCTCAGTGCCGGAGGGATGATTGCTGCCAGCCTGATCCTCATCAAGACGGTGACAAGCTTTGAAACCGTGGTGACAACATGGCCGGATATCAGCGCCGCCAAATCGGCCTATATGCATCTCAAATCACTTGCGATGCCGCGCTCAAACGCCGAAACGCATATTTCCAAATTGTCGGGAGCATTGCGCTGTGACGGGCTGATCTTTCCGCGCGCAGGCGGCGCGGCGCCAAGGCTGGAGAGGGTGAGTTTTGCACTGCCCGCTGGAAGCTGTACTGCCATTGTCGGGGCATCCGGAAGCGGCAAAAGCACGCTGCTTGAGGCTCTGAGCGGTTTGGCCCCCTGCCCGATTGGCACCGTGTGGCTGGAAGACACCGAAATCAAGACTTTGCCGGTGGCCTCCCATACGGCGCACATCGGATATCTGCCGCAGCAGGCCCAGCTTTTTGCCGGCACTTTGGCACAAAACATTGCTGGCTTTGCCCCAGAAGCCGCCGATGAAGACATCATCACAGCCGCGAAAATGGCGGGGGTTCATGGGCTGATCTCCGCCCTGCCGCAGTCTTATGACACAGATATTGGTGCAACGCCCCATGTGCTTTCGGCGGGGCAGAAACAACGCGTCGCGCTGGCGCGCGCGATTTTTCATGAGCCACAGTATCTGTTTCTGGATGAGCCCAACGCCTTGCTGGATGCGGCCGGAGAACGGCAGCTCTGTGCGGTGCTGGCGCGGCTCAGGAAACAGGGCATCACAATTGTCATGGTGATTCACCGCTCCGGATTGATGGGGCTGGCCGATCACGTGGTAGCTCTGGAAAATGGTCGGCTTGCGGATTTTGGCAGCCGCAGCGAAGTGCTTGGCCGTATGAGCGGCGGGCGCAGGCGGATCGACCTGCCTTTGCGCCATGACAGCTTGCAGGATCTGGTCGACTGGGTTGGCGCGCAATTTACCCGTGGCAATGATGCGGAGCTTTCCACCCGCACAGAGCTGATCGCCTCGGAACTGTTCAATCTCGCCCGGGCGAGCGGGCCGCAGGATGAGCCCCGCACGGTGAGCTTCGCGTTCCGCTTTCTGTCCGATCACAGCTGCGAAGTGACCGTGACGGAGAACCGCATCACGGAGGCGGCCCGCAAGATGGAAAAGGTCACGCGGCTCATGCTGCAGCCCGAAACCGACATGGGCCGATTGCCGGGGGATGAGGCCGCGCTCGCTGTGATCGCCCAACTGAGTGACAGTTTTGACATCGACAATGTAGCCGGACAGGCCACCTACCGGGCGGCGGTCTCCATGCGTCCGGTGGCCTTGCAGGGAGGTTTGCGCCATTGATCCAACGGACAGATACGGCGGCACATACTGATGCCTCGCCAATGAGCTCTGAAGCGGCCTTTCCTAGTCAGGTGATCCGCCCCTTGCGGCGCGGGGCCTGGGCGGTGTTTCTTGCTCTGGGAGGCTTTTGCCTCTGGGCAGGTTTTGCGCCCTTGGCCACCTCCATTCCCACAACCGGGCACCTCAATGCAGCGCGACCAAGCTATGATGTGCAACATCCCTACGGGGGCAAGATCGCGCAAATCCATGTGTCCGCGCATGATGTGGTCACCGCCGGGCAGATTTTGCTGCAACTGGATGTGAGCCGCGAAACAGCAGAAGCACAAGCGCTTAGAGAAACGCTGTCACCTCTGCAGGAAGAAAGGGCTGTTTTGCGCGCGGCTATGGTCGGGGCATTACCCGATGGGGAGGAGACCGATGCAACGGCGGTCACAGATCCGGCGGCGCTGGCGCTGCGGCGATTGCAGACCATGAAGGCCACGATGGAATTGCGCGCCGAAATGAGCACAGCGCTGGCTCAGGAGCTAAAGGATCGCGCCGAGCGTTTGCAAAAGAGCCGACAGCACCGTCAGGCGCAACATCACTCCATGCAGGCCAGATATGAGCGCTACGCCGCGCTGCAGGCGCAGGGGGCCTTTCGGGCGGCAGACACAGATGCTCTGGCAGAGGATATTCTGGAGCTGGAGGCCGATTTGCAACGTGAAGATGCGGAACTGGCCGGGCTGGCCAGCCAGGCCGCCCAAGCCAAGTTGCAGATCGCGCAGGATCAATTGGCATTTCGCCAGCAGGTGCTGGACCGGCTGGCCTATTTGGAGGAAGCCATCCCCAAGCTGCGGTTGCAACTGTTGCGACTGGAGGCACAGATCGCACAGGCGGATATTCCGGCCCCCGATGATGGGGTGATTTCCGCGCTCTATTATGACACGGACGCAATGGTCATTGCGCGCGGCGATACGGTTTTGAGCCTCGCGCGTCCCAGTGGACAGCATCAGGTGTCTTTCGTGGCCAATCCTCAGGTGATTGACCAACTGCGCGTCGGCATGACCGGGCAACTCACAGTCACCGCCTTATCTCAGCGCAGCCATCCCAAAGTGGCGGTCACAATCAAAACCCTCTCCCCCGAAGCGCGGCGGGATCGCGATGGAGCCATTTTGGGCTATGATGGCATGGCGGAAATTGACGTGCAGGATCATGCCCGTCTGCTCAACGCGCTGGGAGAAGAGGCCTCGCTGATCTCCGATATGCCGGTGAGCCTTGTGTTTACCGGGCGTACGATTACTTTTGGTGCCTACCTGCTTGGCCCTTTCACGGATTTCCTGACCAAAGCCATGCAGGATTGAGCGAGCGGCGGCCATGCCGGGCGACCAGTGATGGGGAGAGGGCGCGCATATGGTCGCGAGTCTTGGCGTGATGGACGACACCTTGGACGAGGGAGAGCCAAGGAGGCGCACACCGGCGCAGGCCTGCATGCCTCAACCGGACACATGCCGTGAAATCTGCCAATGCGCTAACTTTCAGGGGTTTGAGATGTGCTCAACATATTGGATCTATTTTCAAACATCTCGCGCCACTGAGCTGCCGCGATTTTGGCGTCTGCGATTTGGCGGATATTCGACCGGAGCATCGTCGCATTCCGTTGAAATAGAAAACTATCCCTGCGGCGCTGTTCCTTTTGAGCTCGAACATCTGCCAAACCGGTGCGGAAAATGGATGGCTCCTAAGCCTAGGTCGTGCGTGGGAGCGTGTTTCGGGCTTACCGATCTCCTCTTTGACACCCGAATGATATAAGCTCGACATTTGCAACTGATGGCGGCGGCCGTTGGCGACAGGATACCATCGACCATTCAGTGCCAGTGCCGAGGGCTTGCGCGCGTTGGCGCAGGGAGACCTGTCATCGCGTTACATAGCGGGAGTTTGGGCCGGGCTGGCGGTTTGCGCGATGGCCGTGATCACCTCACCCTCTTCAAGCGTCCCATAGGCCATAACGGTGCCGCCCGGTGCGATCACGAACCATGTGGGCAGGGCCTCTGCGGCGACAGTCGTGCTGATGTGATCGGGGGCGTCAAACCCGATGTTCATTGTCAGGCCATGGTCTTTCATCTGGGTCTCAAAGCCAATCCTGTGTCTGGAAATGTCGCTGTCAGGGTTGCCGGACCATGCGGTGATGGCATGCAGGAAAGCCGGGCGCAGCTCTTCTGATTTTTGCAAGGCCAGAACCCTCTGCAAATCTTCCAGAAAAGGCCCGTTGGAGCGATAGACGCCTAAGACGCAAATCAGGCCGTAATCCTTCGGCCCCATCCGCGCCAAGGCCTGTTGCAAATTCAGATCCTCACCGGGATCGGCCCAGACATCATAAGGATCAAATTGCGGCAGCGCGTAATCCGCCACAGGGAAAACACGCCCCTTCAGGCTTTGGGCGGGCGCAACAAAGGGATGGCCGGTGATGCCTTCGAAGAGCTGGCGGGCGGGTGCGGCATCGGGGTCATAGAAGAGCGCATCAGAGACCATATCCAGAGCGGCGTCTCTGTCTTGGCTGTGCCAGAAACAGGCGGCCATGACGTAAGAGGCTGCGGAGAGCACAATCACCGGATCAGACTCCGTTTCGCCAGATTGCAGGTTGCGGAAATAGGCCTGCCCAAAGGCCAGAGCCGTATCAAAATCCTCCTGTGCCAAGGCCGCAAGCGCCAACCCGAGCTGTGACCAGCGGTCCGCACTGCTCAGCTGTGCCATGCGTTTCTTGTGGGCAGAGAGAAAAGCCCCAAAGAGGTTGTGGGACACGGGGCTCAGCGCAACTTCGAAATCGCGGCGCAGCTCGGCATAGTCATTGGTGGCCCCCACATCCCAAGGTTTCAGCCAATCCATAGCTGGGATTTTGCCGACGCGAATATCCAGCCGGTACTCCTCAGAGAACACGGGCATCACATTGAAACCAAAAGGGATCCCTGATCCAACCACATGGAAGCACTGCTCTGTGGCCTCGTCCATAAAAACGATTTCCACGTTATCGGCAGCATAGAGCGCGCTCACCCGATCTTCGCTGGGCGCCTCACCATTGAGAGCCAGCACAAGCCAGCCTTCCTGAATGCCAAGTTTGGCTGCTGGAGACTGTGGCATCAGCCGCCCAACCCGGCTGGCGGTTTTGATCCGTTGTGTGATCAACGACTGCGGCCAGTCGAGTGCTGCAAAATTGTGCATGATGTCTCTTCTATGTCTTATGTCCCGCGTTTACCTTGAGGAAAGCGCGGGGCACCGGACAATGCAAAAACACGCATAGGCTGCATTTCACCCTGTTCTGTGGTCGTAGCGTCACAGGCCGGGCAGCCGCCGCATGTCGGTGACACCGAGCCCGACACGGGGAAAGGAAGACGTGTTTCCCCGTAAGGTTTCGCTTGTGCGGCGCGGTGCCTGTGCCTAGCTGTTTGGGCATGAAACATGTTCTGCGCTTTGCCAATCTGTCGCTTTTGATCCTTTTTCCGCTGGCCTGGTTTGCGCCCCTGTTGAGGGCGGGCGTCTTGCCCATCTTTGGGCTGAGCGAGATTTCGATCATTTCCGGTCTGCAATCGCTGTGGACCACGGATGTGGCGCTGGCCTTGCTGGTGACCTTTCTGGCGATTTTCGCCCCCTATGTGAAGGTGATCGGAATAGCGCTGGTGCAGTTTGGACTGATGCGACGCAGGGTGGTTCCTGCGCTGGAGCTGCTGGGCAAGCTGGCGATGGGCGATGTGTTTCTGATTGCGCTTTACATCGTACTGGTGAAAGGCGCGGGTTATGTGACGGTGGAAGCTGGCTGGGGGCTTTATCTGTTCACCGGCTGCATTTTGGGCTCGCTGGCGATTAGCTATTTGACCCGCAGGCGGTAGTGGTCCAAAACGGGAACATGGCAAAGAGCAAAACCCAATTCACCTGTTCCGCCTGCGGCGCAGTATCCTCCAAATGGTCCGGCCGCTGTGAGGCCTGTGGAGAGTGGAATACCATCGTGGAAGAGGCCCCCTTTGGGGCCGGTCCCGCAGGAAGCGCCCTTGGTAACGCCAAGGGGCGGCGGATCGAGCTGTCAGATCTGGCCACCAAGGAGACCCCGCCACCGCGCACCATCAGCGGCGTGAAAGAACTCGATCGAGTTTTGGGCGGCGGGCTGGTGCCTGCCAGCGCGCTTCTGGTAGGCGGCGATCCGGGGATCGGGAAATCCACACTTTTGTTGCAGGCGGCAGCGCGGTTTGCGCGGCAGGGTGTAAAAACCATCTATGTCAGCGGCGAAGAGGCCAGCGCACAGGTGCGCATGCGCGCCCAGCGCTTGGGATTGACGGAAAGCCCGGTGCTCTTGGCGGCGGAAACCAATCTGCGCGATATTCTGACCACGCTGGAAGCGGAACGGCCGCAGCTTGCCATTATCGACTCCATCCAGACAATGTGGAGTGACACGGTGGGCAGCGCGCCGGGATCGGTCAGTCAGGTGCGTGCCGCTGCCCATGAGTTGACGGCATTTGCCAAGCGCAAGGGCATGGCGATTATTCTGGTGGGGCATGTCACCAAGGAAGGCCAGATCGCCGGGCCCCGTGTGGTCGAGCATATGGTCGATACAGTGCTCTATTTTGAAGGCGAGCGCGGGCATCAGTTCCGCATTCTGCGCGCTGTGAAGAACCGGTTTGGTCCTGCTGACGAGATTGGCGTCTTTGAGATGACCGGACGGGGGCTGGCAGAGGTGGGCAACCCTTCAGCGCTTTTCCTCTCTGATCGGGGCGCGCCCACGGCGGGCAGTGTGGTCTTTGCCGGTATTGAGGGCACCCGCCCTGTGTTGACGGAATTGCAGGCTCTGGTGGCCCCCTCCCCTCACAGCCAGTCCCGCCGCACGGTGGTTGGCTGGGACAGCGGGCGGCTGGCGATGATTCTTGCGGTGCTGGAAGCGCGCTGTGGTGTGCCGTTTGCGGGGCTCGATGTCTATCTGAACGTGGCCGGAGGCATGAAGATCTCAGAACCTGCCGCCGATCTTGCGGTGGCCTGTGCGCTGATATCCGCCAGAGAGGACAGCGCCCTGCCCGCCGACACGGTGGTTTTTGGCGAAATCAGCCTCTCTGGCGCGCTTCGCGCGGTCAGCCAGACGGAAAATAGGTTGAAAGAAGCCCAAAAACTTGGTTTCACATCGGCAATCGCTCCGAAAGGTGGCAAAACCCAGACCGTGGAAGGCATGAACCTGAACCGTATTGGGGATTTGGCAAGCTTTGTGGGAGAAGTCTTCGGAGCGGGGTAAAATGCCAGGGCCAGCGGCCCACAGACTAAAGGGCCGAAAGGCGGACCGCGGGCGGTCTAAGGGGACAAGAGTACATGGAAGGTTTCACCATCATCGACGCCGTGGTCGCGGGTGTCATTATTATTTCGGCATTGCTGGCCTATAGCCGCGGTGTTGTCCGCGAGGGCATGGCGATTGCGGGCTGGATTGCCGCAGCGGTGCTGGCTTTCATGTTTGCAGGCTCGCTCCAGCCGCTGGTGAAGGAAGTGCCGGTGCTTGGCGAATACCTCGCAGACAGCTGTGAGCTTTCGATCATCGCCGCCTTTGCCGGGGTTTTCGCCCTGTCTTTGGTGGTTGTCTCGCTATTCACACCGCTGTTCTCTTCGGTCATTCAGCGCTCTGCGCTTGGCGGTTTGGATCAGGCTCTGGGCTTTATCTTTGGCGTGCTACGCGGCATCCTGTTGGTGGCAATCACCTTCTTTGTCTATGAAACCGTGATCACCAGCCAGTCGATTGCCATGGTGGATGACAGCCGCTCGGCAGAAGTGTTCAGCCGCATCACACGCCGCATTGATGACCGTGATCCACAGGAAGCGCTGGGTTGGATCACCACACAGTATGAACAGCTTGTCGGTGTCTGCGAGCAGTAAGCTGCCCCGCAGATTTTGCGAATGCATCAAGCCCGTGCCCTTTGGAGCGCGGGCTTTCTTTTTAAGCGCAGGCAGCACTTGTTTGCGCGCCGGTGGACCGCTACCGTGGCGCGCGACATAGAATAACAGAGCCTGTCCATGCGCCTTTGGATTGCCATTACCGCCCTGACGCTGGCCATGTGCCTGTCGTTGATCCTGTTTATGCTGCTGCCGCCGCAATCTCTGACATTGGCGGCGGGCGCACGTGGCGGCGCCTATGCGCTCATGGCGGAGCGCTATAGAGAGGTGCTGGCGCGTGACGATATTGACGTGACAATTGTCTATACCGATGGCTCTGTGGACAATGCCGCCCTGCTTACGAGAGGTGAGATTGACGCGGCCTTTGTGCAGGCGGGTGTGCATGTGCCGATGGGCAAGGCCGAGGCCATTGGTGGCGTGTTTTATGAACCGATGATCTTTCTTGCACGCAAGGGGCATGACATCCCGTCCAACCCTGCGCTCTGGCGTGATCTGCGCATTTCCAGCGGCCGCCCCGGCTCTGGAACCTCTGCCGCTTTTGAAGATTTTCAAAAAGCCGTCGGGATGGCGCAAGGTGCCAACAAACATCTGGCTCTTGGTTTTGCGCAGAGTGTTTTTGCGCTTGAGGCAGGGGGCATTGATCTGGCGTTTCTGGTCAGCAGCATTGAAGCGCCTTACCTGACGCAGGCCTTTGCCTCTGAGGAGATCACGCTGTTGCAGCTGGCCTATACAGAGGCCATCTCCCGGCATCTGGATTATGCGGATATTGTGCAAATCCCCACAGGAGCAGTGTCTTTGGCCCCCGTGCAGCCGGAAGAAGCCCGCGAAATGCTGGCGCTTAAGGCGCAGTTGGCCATTGCGCCGGATTTGCACCCGGCGCTTGTGAACCGCCTGACCATGGCCGCCAAGGAGCTGCATCGCGGGCGCGATCTGTTGACAGACCGGGGCACATTCCCCTCGCCCTATGGCATCGGCATGCCGATCAATTCCGTGGCGCGTCAGCTCATACAGGAAGGTCCTTCAACCTGGCACAACCTCTTGCCTTATTGGGCGGCGGCGCAGGTCAACCGATTGCTGCTGCTGACCCTGCCGATCCTGCTCTTACTGGTGCCGCTGCTACGGGTTGTGCCATCGCTTTACGCCTATTTCCGAGGCTGGCAGGTGTGGAAACACTATGGTCGTATTCGCGAAATCGAAGCCGAACTGAGCCAGCATGGCACCATGGCCAACCTCACTCTGCTGGCAGAAGATCTTGAAGCGGTGGACCATCGCATCGCGCAGCTGCGCCTGCCGCCGGCCTATCGCCAGACCGCCTATCACGCGCGCATGCATATCGATCTGGTGCGCAAACGCATCCGCCAAATGGAAGATCAGTCTCTCTGATCCCCTTTGCACAGCTTAAGGATCCAGACATGGAGAGCCTCAATGACACGCAAGCCGCCCTGTTTTCGGGTGTCTTTTCCGCCATCCTGATTGGCGGGCTGGCCGGTTGGCTGGCGGCCAAAATGGTGCGCGGCGGCGGATTTGGCCTGATTGGCAATGTGTTGCTGGGCATTGGGGGCGCGGTGCTCGCGCATTTTTTTCTGCCGCTGTTGGGAGTGAGCCTTGGCACAGGCTTTATCGGCTCTGTGCTCTCCGCCATGATTGGGGCCGCCGTTGTGCTTTTGATCATCCGGCTGATCAAATCAGCCTGACCAAATTTGACTGATCAAATTTGTCTAAGCGACGCAGGGTTTCGCCGTACATCTGTGGCTTTCTTGCCCGGCAATTGTGATCCTTTCGTGACATGCTGCGCAGGAGCGCTTATGAGAAGCCAAGCACGTAACCGGGATTCGGAGCCGCCCTGTGGTCATTGACCTGTCAGACGCCCCTAACGTTGCCGCGAAAAGCGGGCTGCTGACCTGCATCCGAACCTTTGCAACTGCGGTTATTCGTGCTCTTTCAACAGTTTTGTCGCATCGGGATGCCCCCCGTGTACAAAACTGCAAAGCCACCCACCCTAGCTTAGCCTAGACCGAACAAGGGAGCGCTGCACGTGTGCGGAATTCTGGGGATCGCCAATCGCAATGACGATGTTTTTGCGGAGATTTATGACGGGCTGCTGATGTTGCAGCACCGGGGTCAGGACGCTTCGGGCGTGGTGACCTACACAGGCGGTTTCTTCCGCGAACGCAAGGCCAATGGTCTTGTGAAAGACGTGTTTCAGCCCTCTGACGCCGAAACTCTGACCGGGCGTGTGGGCATGGGGCATGTGCGCTATCCCACCGCTGGCAGCCTGAGTGCCGCCGAAGCGCAGCCGTTTTTTGTAAACGCGCCTTATGGCATCTATCTGGTGCACAACGGCAATATCACCAACACCGAAGCCCAGCGCGAGAAAGTCACCGGCAAATACAGTCGCCATCTGCGCACCACCAGCGACAGTGAAATCCTGCTGAACGTGCTGGCGGACAAAGTGGCGGATGCGATCAAGGTGAACGGCAGTGCCGATGCGATCCGCAATATCTTTGCCGGTGTGAAAATGACCATGGAACGTGTGCAGGGCGCCTATTCGGTGATCTGCCTGATTGCCGGTGTCGGTATGCTGGCGTTCCGTGACCCTCATGGCATCCGCCCTCTGTCAGTCGCCAAACGTGCCGCAGATGGCGAGGGCGATGATTATGCCTTTGCCAGCGAAGATGTGGCCTTTGGCATCAATGGCTTTGACAAGCTGCGTGATGTGAAGCCGGGCGAAGCGCTTCTGGTGGATCTGGATGGCAACCTGCATGAGTTCCAAGCGGTCGAAGGCGAGTTGACGCCCTGTATCTTTGAATATGTCTATCTGGCGCGCCCCGATAGTGTGCTGGACGGCGTGTCCGTCTATCAGGCGCAGATCCGCATGGGCAAAACCCTTGCCAAACAGGTGCAGGAGAGCGGGCTTGAGATTGATGCGATCATTCCTGTGCCCGACAGCGCGCGCCCTGTGGCGTTGGAAGTGAGCAATATCACCGGCATTCGCTACCGCGAGGCGCTGGTGAAAAACCGCTATGTGGGCCGGACCTTTATCATGCCCGGTCAGGAAGAGCGTCAGAAGAGTGTGCGCCGCAAGCTCAACGCCATTCCGCGTGAAATGGAAGGCCGCAATATCCTGTTGATTGATGACAGCATCGTACGTGGCAACACCATCAAAAAAATCGTGCAGATGTGCCGCGAAGCCGGGGCCAAGAAAGTCTATATCGCTTCGGCCTCCCCGCCGGTGGCCTACCCCAATGTCTATGGCATCGACATGCCCACCAAACATGAGCTGGTTGCCAATGGCCGCAGCGTGGAAGAGATCCGTGAGGAACTGGGCGTGGATGCGCTGTTCTACCAAAATCTGGAAGATCTGATCTGGGCCGCACAGGAAGGCAACCCTGAGATCGCCCGCTTTGACTGCTCCTGCTTCAATGGGGATTACATCACCGGTGGCGTGACCCCGGAATATCTGGATGCGCTGGAAAACAGCAGCCGGGTGAGCCAGAAAATCGCCGAAGCCCCGACGCCGGGCGCAAGCTGGAACGGGGCAACGCTGGCCCCAAGCCAAGGGTGACGCTCTGATGAGCTTGCTGGCGCTGGACAGCCGCTGGCGGCGTCTGAACGATGAAAGCTACGCCTGCCCCTGCTGTGGGCGCAGCTTTGGCGGGATTGTTGATATCGGTTTTGACCATCCAGACTGCTGGACACATGAGGCTCTGACGGAGAACGACACAGAGACCGTGACCGTTGATGCAGATTTCCTCACGCCGGATCTGTGTCGTTTTGAGGGGCTTCACTTCGTACATGCGGTGCTGCCGCTCCCCGTTCGGGGCAGCACGGACACCTTCTTCTTTGGGGTCTGGGCCAGCGTGGCAGAGGCAGATTTCAAAGCCTATGTGCAAGACGCCACCAGCGAAGCCCCAGGGTTTGAGGGCTGCGCCGCCTGGCTGATGAATGATCTGCCCGGGTTTGAAACAACACAGGCCCTGAGCTGTCACCTCACAGCGCCGGAAACTCCTGTGGAGCGCCCGCGCCTCATGGTCCAAGACGGCCCATTGGCACAAGCGCAGGCAGAGGGCATCTCGTTTGATCACCTGCTGGATATCTATGCGGCCAGCGGCACGGACATCCGCCCGCATCTGATGGGCTGACACCCGCGCAATCGAAGAAAATATGGCAAGCTTTTGCCTGTTGAGGCCCTGTTAACCATACCTATCGTATCTGTGAATAGCAGCGCCCGACACACTCTCTCATAAGGGCGTCACCACTCACAGATATAGGTTTGGCCATGACGTCCAAGACCCCTCCTCACGTGGCCGCGCAGGCCACGCAAAGCGGCGTATTGCAAAATCGTGCGCGGCTGACCCTGATCGGGGTCATGGGATCGCAGAAAGCCCCCCGCGCGCTTCTGATGACCAGCAGCGGGCGCACGTTGCGGGTGGAACTGGGGGATCGCACCCCATCAGGCAAGGTGGTGGCCATTGATGAGCGCAGCATCGTGCTCAATGGCGGTCAGGGTGCCACGCGACTCTCGATGCCCAATTGACCGGACCCAGTTGATCTGGCCCCAATTGATCGAGCAACACAGATCCGCTCTTCCTCTTGAGCAAAATATCCCGGGGTGAATTGGCCCGCATGGGCCAAGAGGGGCTGGCCCCTTTCTCCTTCCCCCAACAGCCACTCTTGACCTTTCGCAGCTTTCCCCGCATGTGATAGGCATGACCAACACGCCTTCTTCCGCCTCACCAGTTGACGAAAAAATCGCTCTGATCACCGGGGCCTCCCGTGGTTTGGGTGCCGCCTTTGCCGAAGCGTTGGCCGGGGCCTATCATGTGGTGGCCGTGGCGCGCACCACCGGCGGGCTGGAAGATTTGGATGATCGCATTCAGGCCAAAGGCGGACAGGCCACATTGGCCCCCATGGACATCAGCAATGCCGATGCGATGGCGCAGCTGTGCCGCTCCATCCACGACCGCTGGGGCAAAGTGGATCTTTGGATCCACACCGCCGCACATGGGGCTCCGCTGACGCCCACCGATCATATTGATGCCAAAGACTGGCAGAAATCCATGGCGATCAATCTGGATGCGGTGGCACGACTTATTCCTTTTGTCAGTCCGCTGCTGGGCAAACAGGGCCATGCGGTCTTCTTTGACGATGACCACGCCGGTGAGAAGTTCTTTGGCTCCTATGGGGCCACCAAGGCGGCGCAGATTGCTCTGGCGCGCAGCTGGCAGCTGGAAACCGCCAGCATTGGCCCCAAGGTCTCTATTCTGTCACCCAAAGGCATGCCCACCGGCACACGCGCGCGGTTCTTCCCCGGTGAAGATCGCGACACGCTGACCTCTCCCAAAGAGGAAGCCGCGCGTCTCATGGCAGAGCTGGGTCTCTGACAGGCCAGCCAGCCGCGACTTCTGCGCAACAGATTTGGCAACTGCCCCAGAGGCGGCTGTGATGCTTGCCCCGGATCAGCCGCTCTACTAGACAGAACCTCGACTAGATAGACACACGGGCGATTTCAGGGGCTGGCAGCATGCGCATTCTCATCACAAATGACGACGGTATCAACGCGCCCGGTCTGGCGGTTCTGGAGCAGATTGCCAAAGATCTCGCCGGGGCTGAAGGCGAGGTCTGGTGTGTCGCACCAGCCTTTGAACAATCTGGCGTCGGCCATTGCATCAGCTACACCCACCCCACCATGATTGCCAAAATGGGAGAACGGCGCTTTGCAGCAGAGGGCAGCCCGGCCGATTGTGTGCTGGCCGGTGTGCATGACGTGATGAAAGAGGCCCGGCCCGACCTGATCCTTTCCGGTGTGAACCGGGGCAACAACTCGGCTGAGAACGCGCTTTATTCCGGCACCCTGGGCGCGGCCATTGAAGGCGCGCTACAGGGCATTCCTTCCTTTGCGCTTTCACAGTTTCTCGGGCCACAGAATTACACCGCGGACAATCCCTTTGAGGCCGCCGCCGAACATGGCGCAGAGGTGCTGCGCAAAATTCTGGCGACAGATGTCCCCAATGATGCGGCCTATGGGCTGTTTTACAACATCAACTTTCCGCCCGTGCTGGCGGCAGATGTCAAAGGCACGCGTGTCACCTCACAGGGGCTGCGTCAGGACACCTGTTTTTCTGTGGAACCGCACACGTCGCCTTCCGGGCGGCGTTTCCTGTGGGCCAAAGGCGGGGATCAGCAGCGCAAAACCGCAGAGGGCACGGATGCGGCGGCCAATCTGGAAGGCTATATCTCTGTCACACCGATGCGCGCCGATCTGACGGCACATGATGCTCTGGCGGCGTTGAAAGGCATCGAATGACCGACCCCGACCTCCTTGCAGAACGCAAAATGCAGTTTCTCTTCGCCCTGCGCTCACGTGGGGTGACGGATCAGGCTGTGCTCTCTGCGATGGAACATGTGGACCGGGGGCTGTTTGTGCGTGGGCTGTTTGCGGAACGCGCCTATGAGGACACGCCGCTGCCCATTTCTTGTGGACAGACCATTTCTCAGCCTTCCGTGGTGGGCTTGATGACGCAGGCACTTGAGATCACGCCGCGTGACAAGGTGCTCGAAGTGGGCACGGGCTCAGGCTATCAGGCGGCCATTCTCAGCCAGCTTGCGCGGCGGGTTTACACGGTAGATCGCCACAAGCGGCTGGTGATGGAAGCGCGGGGCGTGTTTGATGCGCTTGGCATTGTGAACATCACTTCGCTGATTGCCGATGGCAGCTTTGGCCTGCCAGATCAGGCGCCTTTTGATCGCATTATTGTCACCGCCGCCGCCGAGGACCCGCCGGGCCCCCTCTTGGCGCAACTCAAGATTGGCGGTATTATGGTGGTGCCCGTCGGACAGTCAGATGCGGTTCAGAGCCTGATCCGCGTGCGGCGCACCGAAACCGGATTTGACTATGATGAAATGCGGGCTGTGCGGTTTGTGCCTTTGCTGGAGGGTGTGGCGCGGGAAAATGACTGATTTTGGGGCGCTTTCCCCTTGGCATTCCCGTAAGCTTTGACCATGTGAGGGCGCAAAGGTACAAAAACGCAAAACAGCGACCACAACGCAAACATGTCACAACTCCCCGTGACACAAACAACAGCGGCTTTGGCATCAGACCCCACCTAAGGGGCCGCGTGTGAGGATTTCGAGATGGCTTATTCCCTGCCCAAAAGCGCCCGTTTGATTGGCACCGGTCTGGCACTCTGTGTTTTGGCGGCCTGTGAGGGTGGCTTTGATTACGACTTCCGAGGCGATGTTGGCGGCGGGCTGGACACCAGTGATGCGGCGCTGACGGCAACCGCAAAACGCCCGGCGCCAGATGACCGGGGCGTGATCTCCTATCCGAATTATCAAGTGGCGGTGGCCCAGCGAGGCGACACTTTGCAGGATGTGTCGCAACGTGTGGGCATTCCCGCCGAAGAGCTGGCGCGCACCAATGGCATCGCGGTGGATGCGACGCTGCGCCAAGATGAGATCATCGCCCTGCCCTACCGCGTGGCAGAACCCTCTGCGGCCACGGGCGGCAGCGGCATGGTCACCCCTCCGGGTGGCGTGGACATCGCAGCATTGGCCGGTGGGGCCATCAACAATGCCGATACCTCGGTGCAAACAGAAACGCTGCAGCCTGTGGCAAAGCCGCCCAAAGATGCGCCAACGGGCGTTGAGCCGATCAAGCACATCGTGAAACGCGGTGAAACCGCCTTTACCATCGCGCGGCTGTACAATGTCTCCGTACGGGCCTTGGCCGAATGGAATGGGCTGGGCAGTGATTTCACCATTCGGGAAAATCAGACGCTGTTGATCCCACCAGCGGATCCGGCCGCAGAGAAGAAAGCGCAACAAGCCGCAGCGACCAGCGCGGCCGCCACCAGCAAACCTGGTGAAGGCTCCCGCACACCGACACCGCCGAGCGCGTCACAACCGCTGCCTGATGACAGCGCCACAGCCGCAGCCGCAACGCTTGAGCCACCCAAGGGGCCTGACCTGTCCAAAGAGCAGAGCGCCAGCACGGCGGCGATGAGCTATCCGGTGTCCGGCAAGATCATCCGCCCCTATGCCAAGGGCAAGAACAATGGCATCGACATTGCCGGTGACGCCGGCGCGCCGGTGTCTGCCGCAGCAGATGGCAAAGTCGCAGCCATCACCACAGATGCGGATGACGTGACCATTCTGGTGGTGCGCCATCCCAACAATCTGATGACGGTCTATTACAACGTGGCGGATGTGAAAGTGGCCAAAGGGACCAACGTCAAACGTGGGCAGGCCATGGCGGCGCTGCCTGCGGAAAATGCCTTTGTGCATTTTGAAGTGCGGGACGGTTTTGACAGTGTGGATCCTGCGCCTTACCTGAAATAAGGCGCGGATCGTCACGGGGTAACGTGGCGGTACTGAAGGCTGCGTTTCGTCCCGACGTCATCCGCAGGAGTCAGCGCTCAAACGCTATTTTCGCGCGCAGCCAGCCCCCAAACACATCCCCAATTGGGGGCCAGCCCCCAAACCCCCGGGATATTTCTGTCAAGAGGAAGCGAGGGGGCTTGTCTCTTTGGCTCAGGGGAGCGCGACACCTTCGCGGCCTGCGAGATCCAGGAAGAACTGCCAGGCCACACGGCCAGAGCGCGCGCCGCGTGTGGCCTGCCATTCAATCGCTTCAGCGCGCAGGCGCTCTGGATCAACCGTCACGCCATGGGCGGCGCAATAGCCATCAATCATCGCCAGATAGGCATCCTGTGAACAGGGGTGGAAGCCGAGCCAAAGGCCAAAGCGATCGGACAGGGAGACCTTTTCCTCCACCGCTTCCGCCGGGTTGATGGCACTGGAGCGTTCGTTTTCGATCATATCGCGAGGCATCAGGTGGCGGCGGTTGGAGGTGGCATAGAAAACCACATTTTCCGGGCGGCCCTCGATGCCGCCATCCAGCACCGCTTTGAGGGATTTGTAGTGCTGGTCGTCGTGGCTGAAGCTGAGGTCATCACAGAAAAGGATGAAACGTTCCGAGCTGGCGCGCAGCAGGTTCAGCAGACGGGAGACGGTGGGCAGGTCTTCGCGTTGCAGCTCGACAATTTTCAGCGGGAAACCTTCGGCCAGCACCTGCGCATGTACGGCTTTGACAATGGAGGATTTCCCCATGCCGCGCGCGCCCCACAGGAGCGCATTGTTGGCGGGCAATCCGCGGGCGAACTGGCGGGTGTTGTCCAAGAGCGTGTCACGGGAGCGGTCAATGCCCACCAGCAGATCCAGCGCCACGCGGTTGATCTGAGCCACCGGTTCCAGACGGTCAGGATCCACATGCCAGACAAAGCCATCCGCCGCAGCAAAATCCGGCGCGGCCAGAGGTGCGGGGCTCAGGCGTTCCAGCGCCTCGGCGATGCGGGTCAATGTGATGTCATCCATGGCGGGCCTCCGAAGTTGCTGCGCTTAAAAAGCACTTTCTTTGCACAACAACAAGGGCAGGCAGGCCGCAAAAAACGCGCCCCAAAGAGGCGCGTTTTGATCTTACTGGCAGCGGCGTTATTTGCTGTCGATGTCGGCGAGGTCTTCGGCCTCTTCGTCATCTTCAAAATAGACGCCCTCTTCCTTGAGTTTAGCGATACGTTTTTTGTCCACACGGCGCACGAGGAAGATGGAGATTTCATAAAGCCCATAGACCACCGAGAAGAGGATCAGCTGTGTCACCACATCGGGGGGCGTGACCAGAGCGGCCAGCACCAGAATGCCCACCATGGCGTATTTACGCACAGAGGCCAGCCCATCGGCACTCACCAGACCCGCTTTGCCCATCAGGGTAAGCAGCACCGGCAACTGAAAGCACAGACCAAAGGCCATGATGAATTTCAGCGTGATATCAAGGCTTTCATTGACCTTACCAAAGAAGGTGATCTGCACCCCTTCGCTGGCTTCAGGGGCTGTGGCCGCCACAGCACCGGGCACATCTTCGACCGCTGGCGCCATGAAGTTCGCAAAAACCGAGGCCACATCCGCAAAGCCGAGGAAGAATTGCATCGCCAGAGGGGTCACAACCAGCTGCGCAAAGGAGGCGCCCAGCAGGAACATGAAGGGTGAGGCAATCATGAAGGGCAGGAAAGCGCCTTTTTCACTTTTATAGAGCCCCGGTGCCACAAAGCGCCAAAGCTGATAGCCGATCACCGGGAAGGCCAGCGCAAAGCCGCCCACCATGGAAATGCGGAACAGCGTGAAGAGATATTCCTGTGGGGATGTGAATTGCAACGTGGGGGAAGGATCACCCAGATCACGCAACACCTCCACAATAGGGGCCACAAGGAAATGCAGCACGTGTTCGGCGATGAAATCACCCCCGACGGGGATGAAGAAGAAGCTGATCGCCGCCACAAACGCCAGAACCGAGCGGATCAGGCGCGTGCGCAATTCGGCCAGATGCTCAATCAGCGGCGCAGCGCTGTCCTCAATCTCATCTGTGTTGCTCATGCCTCATCCTTTTTCGGCGCATCCTTGGCGGCCTTTTCAGCCGCGGCTTTCTCTGCCGCCTCTCTGTCCAGCCGTTCCTGTGCCATTTCTGCCGACTTCTGGCGGATTTTTTCCGCCGCTTCGGCGCGTTCTTTGGACAGGCGTGTGGTTTCGGCCCCCGGCTCATAGCTCATGGAGCGTTTGACCTCATTGGCGCTGTCGTTGATGGCATCGGTGGCCGCTTTGAGCGGATTGGACACTTTGTTGAGCCCGTCGGTGGCGCCTTTCAGCGTATCCGTGACATCCTTGACGCCGGCCTGATCCGCCGCCTGGTTCATGGCGGAGGAAAACTCCCGTGCCATACCTTTGGCCTTGCCCACAAAGCGCCCCACGGTGCGAAACAGCACTGGCAGATCTTTGGGGCCGACCACGATCAACGCGACGACACCAATCACCAAGAGTTCCGGTAACCCCAAATCAAACATAAGAAATGGGCCTCAGATCAGACTTTGTCTTTGTCGGTTTCCGGCGTGACATCCTTGGCCGCATCCGCCGCTTCTTCTTCCAACTCCTGCTGGCCTTCGTTGATGCCTTTCTTAAACGAGGTGATGCCTTTACCCACTTCGCCCATCAGGCCGCTGATTTTGCCGCGCCCAAACAGCACCAGAACCACAACTGCAATCAGAAGAATGCCCGGCAGACCAATGTTTCCAATACCCATGATGTCTCTCCCATGTCTCAGGCGTTTGCCTGCAAATTTAAACCTGTCTTGTACCTACCCCTTGGCAGAAAGGGGGAAAAGACACGCGCGGGACTGAATGGCGGGAAATTACAGGTTTTCATGAGCTATTTTGACACTATTCTGTCAGGTGACATTATTTTGTCATGAATGAAGGGAATCGCCAGATGGCCAGCTCGCAAAATCGCTCTGATCGGCTCTTTGCCCTGATGGAGATGCTCAAAGATGGGGAGTTGCATCGCGCAGAAGATCTGGCTGCGGCTTTGGCGGTGTCTCTGCGAACGATTTACCGGGATATGAAAACGCTGGCGGCCAGCGGTGTGGCCATTGAAGGTGCGCGCGGCACCGGCTATCGCGCCAAGGCCGCGCTGACCCTGCCGCCGCTCAACCTGACCGAAGAAGAGCTTGAGGCCCTGCATATCGGGCTGGCGGTGGTGGGCACAGGAATGGAGGGGCCGCTGCGGGCGGCAGCGGAAAGCCTGAGCGCAAAAATTGATGAGGCGCTGCCGGAAGAGGTGGGCGGCGTGGCGCAGGGGTTTGGTTTTGCCAGCTATCCCTTTGACCAGAACGTACAGGCGCTGCGCCATCTTGAACCGCTGCGCACCGCGATCCGGGCAAAACAGAAGCTCAGGATCGTCGACAGCCAACAGGTGAGCCGCGATGTGCGACCTCTGAAACTGGCCTATTGGGGGCGGGTCTGGTCCCTGGCGGTCTGGGATGAAACCAGTCATGGTTTTGCCAGCCTGCGGGTGGATCAGCTTGCCGAGGTCACCCCCCTGCCCGGCCTGTTTGTGGAAGAACCGGGCAAGAGCCTGAGAGATTTTGAAAAGCAGCGTTAGGTTCAGGCCTCGGCCGGGAACACAAAGCAGCGGTCGCGGCGGATGGTCAGCCAGAGCGCGGTGCCCTCTTTGGGCAGGAAGACATTGGGCACGGTCACCTTCAGATGTGAGGCGTCGTGATCCATTTGAAATTCCACCAGACTTTCATTGCCCATGAAGCGGGCGCGGGTCACGATGCCACGCGCCGCCACCCCATCGGAGGCTGTGGGCAGCGGGCCTTTGCCAGCGCGGTCAAAATCCAGCTTGAGATGCTGTGGGCGGATCACGATCTCCACAGGAGCCCCATCCTCCAGCCCCGGCGTGAGAAACTGACCAAACGGGGTTTCGGTCAGCGCCCCATGGCTGGTGGAGCGGATCACGTTGATGTCGCTGAAAAAGGCCACGGCCTGTTTGTCCACCGGGGCGTTGTAGATGTTATATGGCGCGCCCTGCTGCACAATCTTGCCGTTGCGCATGAGCGCAATGTCATCGGCCATGCGCATGGCCTCTTCGGGCTCATGGGTCACCAGAAGGACGGCGGTGTCTTCCTCTTTGAGCACAGCGAGGGTTTCATCGCGAATGCCATCGCGCAGGCGGTTGTCCAAGCCTGAAAATGGCTCATCCATCAGCATGATGCGCGGGCGTGGTGCCAGCGCGCGGGCCAGCGCGATGCGCTGTTGTTCGCCGCCGGAGAGGACATGGGGGAATTTGTCGATAGCCCAGCCCAGATTGACCTTGGCAAGGAGTTCCTGAACGCGGGCGCGTTTGGCGTCTTTGCTGCCCTTCAGGCCAAAGGCGACATTGTCACAGACGCTCAGATGGGGGAACAGCGCGAAGTCCTGAAACATCAGGCCGATCTGGCGGCGCTCTGGCGGGACACGAAAGACGGTGTCGCAGATCAGATTGCCATCCACATAGATCTCACCGCTGTCTTGCATGTCCACACCGGCAATCATACGCAGCGTGGTGGATTTTCCGCAGCCGGAGGGGCCAAGCAGGCAGGTGACCTTGCCAGACTGCAGAGACAGGGAGACATCATCCACAACCTGGCGATTGCCAAAGCGGCGGCGCAGGTTGCGGATTTCAAGCCGGGGTGTGAGCGTATTGGTTTGCGATTGCACCTGAAGCCTCATGCGGTCCCCGAGCATTTCCATCGGGTTTCGCGCAGATGTATCAGCCCCCCACGCGTGCATCAACCCTGCGACTGCCCAAGGCAACTGCGGCAAAACCGATGGCCAGAACGATCACGCAGATCTGCAGAAGCTGTTCGTATTTATGGCCCTCATAGAGCAGCGCGGAAAACACGGGGTTGTCGCGGAACATATAGGTGATGGCACCGGTGAAGGCGGCGGCGAAACTGACCATATAAGACCAGAGCGGCACGTCCCGCCCGGTCAGAAGCCCAACCACCAGAACCGGGGTGAGGAACATGGACGCCGTGCCAGAAACAGCCACCGCATCAAACAGGGTCTGATTGCCCCAAAGCGTCAAGGCCCCACCCGCCAGAGCAAAGACCACCATGGCGATGCGCCCACCGGCAAGCGAGCGTGGCGCGAGCCGCAGTTCCTCAACCACCAGACGCGCGGCAGAGCTGAGAGCGGAATCCAGCGTCGACAGGGCGGAGACCAGAAGGGAGACAATCAACAGGGTGAAGACCCAGCCCGGCAACATGGTGGCCCATGTGCCAATCAGCTGACCTTCATAGGCGGCACCTTCCAAAGAGGCCTGAATGCCGAAAAATCCAAAGGCCAGAATGCAGAGGGTGGAGAGCCAGAACGCGTGGAAGAAGCTCTTGCGGGTGGTGGCGCGATCGGTGAGGAAGCCGCGATCCATCATCACCGGGTCATGCACAGGGTAAGAAAACACCTGCAACGCGGCCACCAGCAACAGCACCCAGCCGTTGTGCGGGCCTGACGCGCCCGGCGCGGTCATGACGGCGGCAAAGTTGAATTCCGGGCGCAGCAAAAGCGCAACAAAGGCAGCACCGAAAACCACAAGGAAGAGGCTCATCTGCACCACATCAGTGCGCAGCGCCGCAGAGAGCCCGCCCCAGGCCGAATAAGCCAGCGCCAGCACGCCGACTGTGAGAATGGCGATGGTGCCAATATTGGCCACATCCGGCAGAGCGGCACTGAAAATCAACCCCACCACCAGCAGGTTGGCGAAGACCTCAGACAGCAGGCGCAGGGCGATCACGATGTTATAGGCGCTGGTGCCGGTGGTGCCAAAACGCTCTGACAGCCAAGATTGCACCGACCCCGCTCCCTGCGCGCGCATGCGGTCGACAATATACCCACCGGTGAGGAAGGAGCCGTAATAGGCGGCATAGGCCAATGTGCCAGCAATGCCGTAGTAAAAGCCAAGAATGGCGGCATTCATCAGCGAGCGGGCAAAGATCCATGTGGTCACCTGAGAGAGCACCAGCGTCCAGAGCGATGGGGCCTGTCCAGTGTCTGTTTGACCGCCAAAAAAGCTGGCCACCGAGGCGCGTCTGGGGGCGAACAGCAAACTGAGAAGAATGATGGTGGCAAAAATGGAAATGATGGCGGTGGCCTGCATGGTCTTATCCCCAGGTTGGTGAGACCTTTCGCCTAGCAGCCCGACATGTTGCGCACCAGCCGCCCCACAAAAACGTGAAAGCCTGTCAGGGAATTACCCAGCGTCCACCAAATCAAATGCCACTTCGGCGTGCTTCTGGCCATTGACCTGCACCGCAAGCCTATGTGGGCCGGGGTGCAGTTTGAAGGTGGAGGCGTTTGCCTTGAGCGGATGTTTCTTGGTCAGGTCCAGACGGCCGCCTGCGGGCAGTTTGCCCTGTTTGAGCTTAAACACTTTCTGGCCGGTTTTGCCATCTGGGCGGTGGAAGGTGAGAACGTAATCCACCAGCACCGGCACGGGCTGTTTGGCATCGGTTTGCAGCGTCACCGCCACGCTCAGCGCATCCCCAATGGCGATCTGATCACCGCCAACTGAGAGAGACACAACGCTGACCGGCGCGTCTGCGGCAAAGCCCAGCAGCGCCAGCGCATCGGGATGTCCGGCTTTCACAGCGGTGCGCAGGGCATGGCGGGTCATCCAATCCAGCTCTTTGGCGGCCTGCGCGCCTTTGGCCTGCCACGCGGTGAGATGCTGCACGACAAGATCGGTGTCGATCTTGGAAATGTCGTTGAGATGGTTGGCAACCGAGCGCGTGACATAGCGGGTTGGATCGCTGTGCAGCTGCGCGAGCAGCGGCAGGGGAGCAAGCGGATCAATGTCGATCTTTTTGGCCCATGGCAATTTGGGGCGGGTGCCTTCGCTGACCAGACGGCGGACGTGGTAGTTTTCATCCTGTGCCCAATCCTCCAGACGGGCGAAGGTTTCCTCAGGCCAGCGGTTGAGGAAGGGGCGGATGTAGAACTCCATCGAGAAGCGCTGTGTTGCGGCGTGCAGCAGATCAAAGCTGCGGTCGCGATGGTCTTCCAACCCGTGACGCACCGCAAGAATGCCGGGCACCGCATGAATGAAACGCCCGAAATCATCGTCTTTGCGTGTGGGATCAAGCGCGGGGGGCATGGCGGCCTCCAGCTGATCCGCCATGGTGGGGAAATCCGGCGCGAGGCGTTTTTCGATGCAGTCGGCAATCCATTCCATGCGCTCCATGAGCTCACGTTCAGGAAAGCCAGCAACGGCTTCGGCCTGAAAGCCCTCTGCATCAAAGCCGGGAATGCCGGCGGCATATTCTGCCGCCAGATCCGCCATGCTTTCTGCATTGAAGAGATGATCTTTCAGTGAAAACCCCTGAGACACACCAACACCTCGCGCCATTCAAAGCCCCCTTTAGCTGGCAGAGGCGAAAGCGCCACCGTCCAGCAACACGTTTTGCCCCACAATGAAGCCTGCGTGGTGTGAGCAGAGGAAGGCGCAGGTTGCGCCAAATTCATCAGCGGTGCCATAGCGGCCTGCGGGGATGGTGGCGGCGCGCTGTGCCTGTGCCTCTTCCATGGTGATGCCCTGCTGCTGTGTCACGGCAGTGTCCAGCGCCACGGCGCGGTCGGTGGCATGGATGCCGGGCAGCAGGTTGTTGATGGTCACGCCTGCACCTGCCACCTGACGGGCGGTGCCCGCCACATAGCCGGTGAGACCCGCACGTGCGGCATTGGAGAGGCCCAAGACCGGGATCGGAGATTTCACGGATACGGAGGTGATGTTCACCACCCGGCCCCAGCCACGTTCCATCATGCCGGGCACCAGCGCTTTGATCAGCGCGATGGGCGCGAGCATATTGGCATCCAGCGCAGCAATGAAATCGTCGCGCTCCCAGTCTGTCCACATGCCGGGAGGCGGGCCGCCTGCGTTGTTGACCAGAATATCCACACCCTGTGCAGCCTCAATCAGACGGGCCTGCCCGTCCTCGGTGGTCACATCACAGGCGATGGCCGTGACCTCTACCCCAAACTCCGCACGGATGGCCGCCGCCGCCGCCTCAAGCGCCTCTGCGCCACGGGCATTCATGATCAGATCGACGCCTTCTGCGGCCAAAGCACGCGCGCAGCCCAGCCCCAAACCCTTGGACGAGGCACATACCAGCGCCCGTTTACCTTTGATTCCCAATTCCATGCGATTCTCCCCGCTGTTATGAGCACAAGAAATACCCAAATCTTTCTGGATGCCAGTATAATGCCGACGCTAGGGCATGCTGCTGCCATATTTGTCCAAGAGGAAAGATGCGTGTAAAGGCCGTCGCAGGTTTGAAGTAGAAAGTAGAATACAGTGTCAGAGGTTCACAATTCTTCGCTGCCGTCCCAGAGGCTGCCCGTTTATCGGGCTGAAGTCCTGACCGTGACAGATGGGGCAAACATGGGAGATTCGCTCTCCTTTGCTGAAGAGCTGGTGCCGGATGATATTTACACGTTGAGCGCGGATGCGCAGGAGCAGAGTCTGGCTCTGCGTACGGATGGCGATGGCCAGAATTATGTTGCGGGTGGCGCGGGGCTGGGCACGGCGGATGCCCGTGTTTTTCTGGATTGTGTGGCAACTTTCATGCCTCCCAGCGGAGACACCATCGAGGTGCTGGTGCTGGTGGAAGTGGATGATGACGGCGGCGTGGTGCAGATTTACGGCGCGCCTCTGGCCCCCCTCACCCCCAAGATGGCCTATGTGCTTGTGGGGATAGACCGGGAAGCGGCCTCTACCCGTCTGGCACAGCTGGCCTGTGTGAGTTTCACCAAAGGCACCCGGATCACCATGGCCACCGGGGAACAGAAAGCAGTGGAAGATCTGCAAGTGGGGGATCGGGTGCTGACGCGCGACGATGGGCCCCAAGAGCTGCGCTGGATGGGGCATACCGTTCAGCGGGCCACTGGCGAATTTGCACCGATCGTGATCACAGCCGGAACGCTCAACAACACCGGGGATCTGCGGGTAAGTCCCGATCACCGGCTGTTTGTGTATCAACGACAGGACCATATCGGTGTGGGGCGCAGCGAGCTTCTGGTCAAGGCGCGTCATCTGGTCAACGGGGACACCGTCTATGCCGCCGAAGGTGGGTTCGTGGACTATTATCAGATCATGTTTGACACCCATCAGATCATTTTTGCCGAAGGAATTTCGGCGGAGACCATGCAGATGGACATGCGCACGAAGGCGGCGTTGCCCAAAGAGGTCACCGAAAAAATCCACCAGCACAGCGGCCACAATGGTCGGCGCAGCGCGCCTGCCCATCTTGAGGTGCATGAAAGCCTGCTGGATCGCCCGGATGCGGTTGAGTTGCTGCGCCGCGCGTCTTCCAAGTAGGTTTGAGCCGCTTTTCCTTGCGAAAAGGCGCTGTGGGACCTATACGCGCGACCATGTTGGACACGAGCACAAACCGCCCCGAATTGCCGCCCGAGATTGCGCGCCGTCGCACCTTTGCGATCATCTCGCACCCGGACGCCGGTAAGACCACGCTGACAGAAAAGTTTCTTCTGTATGGTGGTGCCATTCAGATGGCGGGTCAGGTGCGCGCCAAAGGGGAAGCCCGGCGCACGCGCTCGGACTTCATGCAGATGGAAAAGGATCGCGGGATTTCCGTATCCGCCTCGGCCATGTCCTTTGATTTTGGCAATTTCCGCTTCAATCTGGTGGATACGCCGGGCCACAGTGACTTCTCTGAAGACACCTATCGCACGCTGACCGCCGTGGACGCGGCGGTGATGGTGATTGACGGGGCCAAAGGTGTGGAAAGCCAGACTCAGAAGCTTTTTGAAGTCTGCCGCCTGCGGGATCTGCCGATCCTGACCTTCTGTAACAAGATGGACCGCGAAAGCCGCGATACTTTCGACATTATTGACGAAATTCAGGAAAATCTCGCGATTGACGTGACCCCGGCCAGCTGGCCGATTGGTGTTGGGCGCGATTTTCTTGGCTGCTATGACATGCTCAACGACCGGCTGGAGCTGATGGATCGGGCGGATCGGAATGTGATCGCCGAGACCGTGCAGATCGCCGGTCTGGATGATCCGAAACTGGCCGACCATGTGCCGGAGCATCTGCTGGAACAGCTGCGCGAAGAGGTCGAAATGGCCAAGGAGCTGCTGCCTCAGCTGGATCCGCAGGCGGTGCTGGAAGGGCATATGACGCCGATCTGGTTTGGCTCTGCGATCAACTCCTTTGGCGTGAAAGAGCTGATGGATGGCATTGGCACCTATGGGCCTGAGCCGCAGGTGCAGACCGCCGAGCCGCGTGAGATTGCCCCCGAAGAGAAGAAAGTCGCAGGGTTTGTGTTTAAGGTGCAGGCCAATATGGACCCCAAGCACCGCGACCGTGTGGCCTTTGTGCGCATGGCCTCTGGGCATTTCAAACGTGGCATGAAGCTCACCCATGTGCGCACCAAAAAGCCTATGGCGATCTCCAATCCGGTGCTGTTCCTCGCTTCTGACCGGGAGCTGGCAGAAGAGGCCTGGGCGGGGGATATCATTGGTATTCCCAACCACGGCCAACTGCGCATTGGGGACACGCTGACCGAAGGGGAAGCGCTGCGGGTTTCGGGCATTCCGAGCTTTGCGCCGGAATTGCTGCAAGGCATCCGCGCAGGCGACCCGATGAAGGCCAAACACCTTGAAAAAGCGCTGATGCAGTTTGCCGAAGAAGGTGCGGCCAAAGTGTTTAAGCCGATGATTGGCGCGGGCTTCATCGTGGGGGTTGTGGGCCAGCTTCAGTTTGAGGTGCTCGCCAGCCGGATCGAGATGGAATACGGTCTGCCGGTGCGGTTTGAACAGAGCCAGTTCACCTCTGCGCGCTGGGTGCATGGCACCCGCCAAGCGGTTGAAAAATTTGCCGATATGAACAAGCAACACATCAGCTATGACCATGATGGCGATGTGGTGTTCTTGACCCGTCTGCAGTGGGACATCGACCGTGTGGCCCGCGATTATCCTGATGTCACGCTGAGCGCGACCAAGGAAATGATGGTCTGACACAGGTTGCGATTGCACGGGGATTTTCCCCGTGCGAACATCGCCCCATGACTGAGACATCCCTCACCTACCCCGGCGGTTTCGCCTATATGATGGAGCGCTACGAAGGCCGGCGCGATCCGTTTGACTTTGGGCCTGAAGACCTGCCTGCGGTTGACGTCAATCTGGGAGTGCTGCGGGAGGCGATTGTGCCGGAACGCGCCGCACAGAAAGGCCCGGCGGATCCCAATACAAGCTGGGCGCGCAAACGGCGGCAGATTGCCGAGGAGTTTGTCGGCCTCAGCGAGTTGGCATTTCTGAATGCACAGCTGATTTCCAATCTGCGCAAACGCGCCTATCCGGCGCAGGCTCCGGCGCTGTTTCGCCGGATCTGGGCGGAAGAGGCCGATCACCTTTTGGACACACTCAATCTGCGCTGGCTGGTGAGCTCGGTGCAGACTTTTGCCGATCATGGGGAAACCGCCGCACAGCGGGAGGCCGGACAAGGGCTGCGCATGCTGTTTGGCATGATGAAGCTGTATGAATTTGAGCGCAGTTTTGGGGGACTAGATCCCAGCAAGGAGCATGGGTTTGGCAAACGCGTGAAAACTCGGCTGCCGCTGGATATGGAGCCGTTTTCGCTGCTGCATGGCGGGCTGGATATTAATGTGATCGCCCCGGTGTGGGAGCTGTCGCAAAAAGATCCGGTGATTGCGCCCTTGGCGGAGCATCTGTTGCAGGCGTTGATCGCGGAGCGCGGTGGCGTGTTTCGACGGCTGGCGCAGATGCGCGCCAAGAAGGCACGGCAGCAGGCGCGCAAATGACCAAGCCCGCAGCCAGCTGGGGCGTGGTGGCCACCATCAAAGCCCCCGCGCAGGAGATCCTCAATTTTGTGGCCCATCATCTGGAGCTGGGCGCGCAGCATATCTGGATTTATCTGGATGCCCCCAACCCGGAGGTGAAGCCATTTCTGAAGGCGCATCCGCAGGTCACACCGGTGAGCACCGGCGCAAACTATTGGATCAAGGCGCGCGGGAAGACACCGCCGATGCATCAGGTGCGCCAGTCTTTCAACGCCCGACATGCCTATCAACGGGCGCAGCATGTGGATTGGCTGCTACATTGTGATGTGGATGAATTCCTCTTTTCCGAACACGCCATTGGCGATCAGCTTGCCGCGCTGCCTGCCACCTGTTTGAGCGCCCGCGTGCGCCCGGCCGAAGCTTTGAGCAACCCCGATGGCAGCGCCGATCCGCTGTATTTCAAATCCTTCATCAAAGACAAAGCTGCGCGGCGGCGGATTGTGGCGGAAGTGTACCCCACCTTTGCACCCTATCTGAAAAACGGCTTTGTCAGCCATGTGGCCGGAAAGATGTTTGTGCGCACCGGACAGGAAGATATGCGGCTGAAGATCCACAATGTCTTTCAGGGAGAGCAGCAGAACCCCGGTCAGCAGGCTTTGGCGGATATGACACTCCTGCATGTGCACACTGCCGGTTGGGCCCATTGGGAACAGAGCTTTGCCTATCGCCATGCCAAAGGCTCTTATCGCGATGAACTGGGCGCGGCACAGGCCGAAGGCAAAGGCGGGCTCAATCTGCACAAGCTTTTTGCCCATTTGGCGCAGGAGCCTGATGGGCTGCGCGATTTTTATGAAGCGGTCTGTGTGGCGCATCCAATGTTGCTGGAAAAACTGGCAGCACATGGCGTTTTACAAGAGCACCGGCTGGCTTTGGCGGCAAAACGGCGGAAACACTTCGCAGATTTTGAGCCAAGTGTTTCCCAGTAAACGTCAATTCCGACGGCAATGTCGGTTTCGTTGACCTGAGGCCTTGGGTGTTATAGAAGGCGTCGTGGATCGAATTCACCGCGTGTTGCGGGGCCATACGGGCCTGATCCTGAAAGCCGCTACGGGCCAAAGAGTGTCCGTAAATCACGGATACATATGACAAAATTCTCTGATCTAAACCTGAACCCGAAGGTGATGAAAGCCATCACCGAAGCTGGTTATGAAAGCCCAACCCCCATCCAGGCAGGCGCGATTCCTTCTGCGCTTGAAGGTCGGGATGTTTTGGGCATCGCGCAAACCGGCACAGGCAAGACCGCCAGTTTCACTTTGCCCATGCTCTCGCTATTGGCCCGTGGACGCGCCCGCGCCCGGATGCCGCGCAGTCTTGTGCTGTGCCCAACGCGGGAACTGGCCGCGCAGGTGGCAGAGAACTTTGACACCTATTCCAAACATCTGAAGCTGACCAAAGCGCTGTTGATTGGCGGGGTGAGCTTCAAGGAACAAGAGCTGATCATCGACAAGGGCGTGGACGTGCTGATCGCCACCCCCGGTCGCCTGCTGGACCATTTCGAGCGTGGCAAGCTGATCCTGTCTGACGTGAAAGTCATGGTGGTGGATGAAGCGGACCGCATGCTGGATATGGGCTTCATTCCCGATATTGAGCGCATCTTTGGCCTGACACCTTTCACCCGTCAGACGCTGTTCTTCTCGGCCACGATGGCACCGGAGATTGAGCGCATCACCAACACTTTCCTGTCCAACCCGGAACGCGTGGAAGTGGCCCGTCAGGCCACCGCCAGCGAAACCATTGAGCAGAATGTTGTGATGTTCAAAGCCTCTCGCCGGGATCGTGAAGGCAGCGAAAAGCGGCGAGTGCTGCGCGCGCTTCTGGATGCGGAAGGCGACAAATGCACCAATGCGGTGATCTTCTGCAACCGCAAGACGGATGTGGATATCTGTGCCAAGTCTCTGAAGAAATATGGCTATGATGCCGCGCCGATCCATGGCGATCTGGATCAATCGCAGCGCACCAAGACACTGGATGCCTTCCGGGGTGGCGAACTGCGCCTTCTGGTGGCCTCTGATGTGGCCGCGCGCGGCCTTGATGTGCCCAGCGTGAGCCATGTGTTCAACTTTGACGTGCCGGGCCATGCCGAAGACTATGTGCACCGGATCGGGCGTACCGGCCGTGCCGGGCGTGAGGGCAAGGCGATCACCATTTGCAGCCCGCGCGATGAAAAGCAGTTTGAAGCGGTGGAAGCGCTGATCCAGAAAGAGATCCCGCGCATTGAAAACCCGGTGAAGGTTGAGCCTCGCAAGCCGCGCAAACCCAAGGAAGAGGCCCCCAAAGCAGAGGCCAAGCCTGAGGTGCAAGAGGCAGCGGCAGAACCGCGCAAAGCGCCCGCGCAGGGCGGACGAGATGACACCCGTGGTCGCAGCAACAGCAACACGCGCGGACGTGGCCGTGGTCGCTATGACCGTCGCAACGACAATCAGGTTGTTGGCATGGGCGATCACATGCCCAGCTTCATCGCCCTAAGCTTTGAAGAACGCCGCAGCCAGTAACGCGCCCCAACAGAGGGGCGGCGCTGAATACAGACATCTGATGCCAAGCATCAAAAAAGGGCCCTTTAAGGGCCCTTTTCTTTTGTGTAGGTGCTGTTTTTGCTCGGATGGTGCGGTGTCAGCTCAGGCGGCTGACAATCACGGTCACTTCGGGCTTTTTGCCAATTTCATCGCGGGTGCTGTTGCGGACGATGCGGCGGATGTCGCCTTCGAGTTTGTCGTCATCAGAGAGCGTTTTCTCTTTGGCGCGGCCCAGATATTGGGTGACGTCCTCTTCGAGCACATCCACCAGCGGTGCCTGAGAGCGGCCGATTTCCGGCAGACCCATCAGCTCGCACCAGGCCTCGCCCAGTGGTTCATCATCTTCATCCAGCAGGATGGTCACGATCACATGGCCATTCATCGCCATGCGCAGACGATCACGCACGATGCCGTCCAGCGCGCCGATTTGTGCGCTGCCGTCCAGATAGGTGCGACCGGTTTCCACATAGCCCGCAATAGAAGGTTGATCCCCGGTGAGGTCCAGCATGGTGCCGTTGACCGCCACAATAGAGGCGCGGCCGCTGGCGTTTGCGAGCTTGGCATGTTCCCGCAGGTGGCGGTGTTCGCCGTGGTTCGGGATCACCATGGTCGGGTTCACGATCTCATGCATGCGCGCCAGATCCGGGCGGTTGGCATGGCCGGAAACGTGGTATTTGCCAGAGCTGTCATCGACCACATCCACGCCCATTTCAGAGAATTGGTTGATGATGCGGATCACGCCTTTTTCGTTGCCCGGAATGGTCTTGGAGCTGAAGAGGAAGAGATCGCCTTCTTTGAGCTTGATGCCATTGTATTTGCCGCGGGCGAGCTGCGCGCTGGCGGCGCGGTGTTCCCCCTGAGAGCCGGTCACCAGCAACATCAGGTTTTCGCGCGGGATGGTGGCGGCATCTTCGGGGCTCACCACTTTGGGGAAATTGGCGAGCACGCCGGTTTGAATGGCGGCTTCGATCATGCGACGCATGGCGCGGCCCATCAGGCAGATAGAGCGCCCGGCCCGGTCGCCAGCCTCTGCCAGCGTCTTCACGCGGGCCACGTTGGAGGCAAAGGTGGTGGCCACAACCATATTGGGGGCCGCAGATACCAGCGCCTCAATCTCTGGCCCCACAGAGGCTTCAGAGCGGCCTGCATGGGGGGAGAAGACATTGGTGCTGTCACAGATCAGCGCCTTGACCCCATCTTTGGAGACTTCGGCCCAGAGCGCGGGATCAAAAGGTTCGCCCACCAGCGGGGTTTCATCCAGTTTGAAATCACCAGAGTGGATCACGCGGCCTGCTGGGCTGTCGATGACCAAAGCTGCGCTCTCGGGAATGGAGTGGCTGACCGGCAGGAAGCCCACTTTGAACGGCCCCACTTCGGTGACCTCAGGCCATGGGGAAACGGTGCGCACCATCTCTTCGGGCTGTCCCCGATCCGTCATCTTGTGACGGGCCAGATGGGCGGTGAAGGCGCGCGCATAGACCGGCACCTCCAGTTTGCTCCAGTAGTGCCCCACGGCGCCGATGTGGTCTTCATGACCATGGGTGATGAACACGGCCTCAAGCCGATGTTTGTTTTCTTCCAGCCAGCGGATGTCGGCAAAGATCAGGTCAACACCCGGGCTGGTTTCCATGTCGGAAAAGGCCACGCCAATGTCGACGAGGATGAGACGCTCATTGTCTGCTGGCCCGTAGCCGTAGACATAGGCATTCATGCCAATTTCGCCGGAGCCGCCGAGCGGCAAATAGATTAAGCGGTCGCTCATGCGCCCTGCTCCTTGTTAAAGTCGTGGATGACGGTCAAGCCGTGCATCGTCAAATCATCTTCGATGGAGTCAAACAGATGGTCGCCCTGCTCAAAGAGCGGTGCGAGCCCACCTGTGCCCACCACTTTCATCGGGGCGCCGTATTCGGCCTTGATCCGGGCAATGATGCCTTCGATCAGGCCGGTGTAGCCCCAGAACACCCCAGACTGAATACAGCCGACGGTGTTGGTTCCGATCACTTTTTCCGGTTGGCTGACATCGACATGGGGCAAGGCCGCCGCGCCGGAGTGCAGCGCTTCCAGACTGAGATTCACCCCCGGTGCAATCACGCCGCCCACATAAGCGCCATCCTCGGCAACAACATCAAAGTTGGTGGCGGTGCCAAAATCCACCACAACCACATTGCCGCCGTGACGGTCATAGGCCGCCACCGCATTGGCCAGACGATCCGGCCCCGGCTGCGCCCCCTGATCCACGCGCGGCGTGTGGGGCAGTTTGCAATCGGGTTTGCCAACCACCAGCGGGCGGCAGTTGAAGAACCGATCCGCAAAGACCCGCAGGTTCCAGACCACACGTGGCACGGTAGAGGAGATAATCACATCGGTGATGTCCGCATCGATCCCATAGTGATTGATCAATGTGGAGTACCACGTGAAATAGGCATCTGCCGTGCGCGCGTGGTGTGTGGAGGTGCGCAGGGTGCAGAGGAATTTCTCTCCGTCCCAGATGGAAAACACGGTGTTGGTATTGCCACAGTCAATGGTCAGAAGCATGGGTGGAGATCCCCCTTAAGTGCGGATCAGAAAAAGATGTCTGCCGCGGGGATGGCCACGCGGCCCTTCGCGGTCTTCAACACCAGATTGCCCGCGCTGTCCACTGTTTCAAAGGTTCCTGTCGTTTCGTCACGTGTGGTGCGTGCTGTGATCACCTCACCGATACGCGCAGCCCGGGCCAGCCAGGCGGTGCGGATGGGCTCAAACCCATAGGTGACAAACTGTGCCTCCCACTGGGCATAGGCCGGGGCCAGCGCATCCAAGAACTCTTCGGGGCTGACCGCGGCGCCGGTTTCAGACAGGAGCGACACCGGACGTGTGGCCTGTGTCTCGACCGCGCCTGTATCTGGCGCCTGTGCAAGATTGACGCCAATGCCGATGGCGATATGGCTGACTGCGCCGCCGGCCATGCCCGCGCTTTCCAACAAAATGCCCGCCACTTTGCCGCCATTGAGCAGCACGTCATTGGGCCATTTCAGAGAAAGCCCGTCGCTGCGCCCGGTGACCGCGACAAAAGCCTCATAAAGTGCCAGCGAAGCCACAAACGACCGCAGGGCCACCTGATCAGGGCTTTCGGCGGGGCGCATGACCAGCGTGCCTGCAAAATTGCCAGTTGGATCCACCCATGCGCGCCCACGACGCCCACGCCCCTGCGTCTGGCGCAGGCCGAGGATCCATTCCGGCCCGGCAAGCTGAGGCGCAATCCGTGCTGCTTCGGCATTGGTGCTGTCCACTTCCGCCAACACACGGCGACCATAGTCCTGAGGCCAGTTGCTCATCGTTTGTGTCTTCTCACCAGATTTGTTTGCTTGGTCGAAACGACCCTTCCCAATGCCCCTATCAAATGAAACGGCGCGCCCCAAGGGGCGCGCCTCATTCTTTTGCCGATCCTCTAAAGATCAGTGATGTGGCATCAACGCGGCGGCGGCGGTCTGTGCCGCGCTGTCGACGCCAAAGAAATTCCCAATCCCCAGAAGCATCACCGCAGCGCTGGCGGCAAGCAGGATGTTCTGTACCGGGGAGCGCGCCTGATCAAGGCCGTCCGTCTCTTCACCGAAATACATGAAGTACACGATGCGCAGATAGTAGAAAGCGCCAATCACAGAGGCAATCACACCGGCGATCGCCAGCCACGCCAGCCCGCCTTCGAAAGCGGCGCGCAGCACATAGAGCTTACCAAAGAAGCCGAGGAATGGGGGCACACCTGCCAACGAGAACAGCAGGAACAGCATGGCCAGCGCGCGGCCAGAAGACTGTTTGGAATACATGTTCAGGGAGGCAATGTCGGTCACCGGACGTCCGTCTTTCTCCATGGAAAGAATGAAGGCAAAGGTGCCGATGTTCATCGCCATGTAGATCGCCATGTAGACCAGCATCGCTTCGATCCCAAGCGCGGTGCCCGCCGCAAGGCCCATGAGGGCGTAGCCCATATGCGCAATGGAGGAATAGGCCATCAGGCGTTTGATGTTGGTCTGACCAATGGCCGCGATGGCGCCAAGGAACATGGACAGCACGGAGAGCAAGGCCAGGATTTGTTGCCAGTCGCCAATCACGCCGCCAAAGGCATCAAAGAGAACCCGTGCAAAAAGCCCCATGGCGGCCAGTTTTGGCGCGGTGGCAAAGAAAGCCGTGATCGGGGTTGGTGCGCCTTCGTAGACATCCGGGGTCCACATGTGGAACGGCACGGCAGACACTTTGAAGGCCAGACCAGAGACCACAAAAGTCAGGCCAAACAGCAGGCCCAGCGGCGCGTGGCCATGGCCGACAGCTTCGATGATGCCCGCAAACTGCGTGGTGCCGGAGAACCCATAGACCAGCGAAGAGCCATAAAGCAGAAGACCAGAAGACAGCGCGCCGAGCAGGAAATATTTCATCCCCGCTTCGGTGGATTTGACGCCGTCACGACGCAGGGACGCGACCACATAGAGCGCCAGAGACTGCAGCTCCAGCCCCATGTAGAGCACAATCAGGTCGCCTGCGGAGACCATGGTCATCATGCCCACCATCGCCAGGGAAACGAGAATGGGATACTCAAACCGCAGCATGCCACGGCGGGACATGTGATCTTGTCCCATCACCAGAACTGCCGCCCCGGACAGCAGCATCGCCACTTTCGCAAAGCGGGAGAAGGCATCGTCGTTGAACGTGCCATTGAACGCTGCATTGTCGCCGTTGCCGGACACACCAATCCAGACCCCAAGCAGGATGAACACACCGGCCGTCACCCATGTGAGCAACGGTGCGAGCTTGTCCTTGCCGGTATAAACCACGGTCACCAGCGCCAGCATGGCATAGAGAGCCAGAAGGATCTCTGGGAGAATGATATTCAGATCAGCCTGAAGCATATCTCAAGCGCTCCTTAGTGCGAGGCGGCTTGGTCAACGGACGCGCCGTGAGCCAATGCGGTTTCATAGTTGGAAATCAGGTTCTCGACCGATGGGCCGATGATGTCCGTGATCAGTGAGGGGTAGACACCCAGGATCAGGGTCATGGCCACCAGCGGAGCAAAGATCATCTTTTCACGGCTGGTCATGTCGGTGATCGATTTCAGGCTTTCCTTAATCAGATCACCAAAGACCACGCGGCGGTAGAGATACAGCGCATAGGCCGCCGAGAAGATCACCCCAGCCGTGGCCACCAGTGCCACCCATGTGTTGACCTGGAACACGCCCATCAACGTCAGGAATTCCCCAACAAAGCCGGAAGTGCCCGGCAGGCCGACATTGGCCATGGTGAAGAACATGAAGATGGTTGCATAGGCTGGCATGCGGGTCACAAGGCCGCCATAGGCGTCGATGTCCCGGGTGTGCATGCGGTCATAGATCACGCCGACACAAAGGAAGAGCGCGCCGGAGATGAAGCCGTGGCTCAGCATCTGGAAGATCGCGCCGTCAATGCCCTGTTGGTTGGCGGCAAAGATGCCCATGGTCACATAGCCCATATGCGCCACCGAAGAATAAGCAATCAGCTTTTTCATATCTTCCTGCACCAGCGCCACCAGCGAGGTGTAGACTATCGCGATTGCAGACATCCACAGGATCAGCGGCGTCATGACCTCTGACCCAATTGGGAACATTGGCAGGCTGAAGCGCAGGAAGCCATAGCCGCCCATTTTCAGCAAAATCGAGGCCAGAACCACAGAGCCGGCGGTTGGCGCCTGCACGTGGGCATCGGGCAACCACGTGTGCACCGGCCACATCGGCATTTTCACCGCAAAAGAGGCGAAGAAGGCCAGGAACATCAGGGTCTGCACGCCACCAATCACCGTGAAGCCCAGAACATGCATGGTGTCAGATGCAAATTCATGGGTCATGAGTGTTGGAATGTCGGTGGTGCCCGCCTGAACAAACATCGCGACCATCGCCACCAGCATCAGCACCGAGCCAAGGAAGGTGTAGAGGAAGAACTTGAAGGAGGCATAGATGCGGTTGGCCCCGCCCCAGATTCCGATGATCAGGAACATCGGGATCAGGCCTGCCTCAAAGAACAGGTAGAACAGCACCAGATCCAGCGCCATGAACACGCCCAGCATCAGGGTTTCCAGAAGCAGGAAGGCAATCATATATTCTTTGACGCGCTTGGTGACGCCCCAAGAGCCCCAGATCACCAAAGGCATGATGAAGGTGGTCAGCATCACAAAGAGAACCGAGATGCCATCGACCCCCATTTTATAGGTCATGCCCATGACCCATTCCCGTTCTTCCACAAACTGGAAGCCCGGATTGGAGGGATCAAAGCCCGCAAGAATAAACAGCGACACAAGGAAAGTGATCACTGTGGTGGTCAGAGCGACGCGTTTGGCATTGCGCTGTGCCATCTCATCTTCGCCGCGCAGGAAGACCACAAGGATCAGCGCTGCAAACGTCGGCAAGAAGGTGACAAGGGAGAGCAAGCTGTCGTTCATTAGTGCGCTCCTCCGCTGAGCGTCATCCATGTGATCAGCACAACGATGCCGAGGACCATGGCCAGTGCATAGGTAAAGATGTAGCCGGACTGTGCGCGGCCCGCCAATTTGGTGACCCAAGGCACAATGCCCATGGCGAGACCGTTGATGCCGCCGTCAATGACGTCACCATCGCCGCGCTTCCAAAGGAAACGTCCCAAAGCCTGCGCCGGGCGGACAAAGATGAAATTGTAGATCTCGTCAAAGTACCATTTGTTGAGCAGGAAGAGGTACAGCGGACGCTGGCTCTCTGCCCATTTGGCCGGCATGGACGGGTTCCAGATGTAGAACCACAGCGCCATCACAAGGCCTGCGAGCATTGCGATAAACGGGCTGACCTTGACCCATGTTGGCACGTAATGCGCATCGTGCATGACATGGTTGTCCGGGTGGGTGAAGATCGCCCCTTTTGGGGCCTCGCCGTGATGTGCCATGGCCACAGCCGCATGCGCCGGATCGTCATGTTTGGCCGCGTGATCCTCATCCCCATGCGCGTCATGAGAATGATCGTCTTGCTTGGCCTCGGCATGATCGTCTTTGTGACCCTCCGCATGATCTTCGCTGTGCTCTGCATGATGCGCAGGCACGCCGTAGAACTTGTTGACCTGATCGTGGTCACCAAAGAAGGAGCCATACCAGATCATGCCCGCAAAGATCGCCCCAAGTGAGAGCACGCCCAGTGGGATCAGCATGACCATCGGGCTTTCATGGGCGTGATCATGGGTGTGTTTGTTGCCACGTGGCTCGCCATAGAAGGTGAGGAAAATCAAACGCCAGCTGTAGAAGCTGGTGAGCGCGGCCGCCACAACCAGCATCCAGAAGCCATAGCCTCCGGCAGTGCCCGCATAGGCGCTTTCGATCACGGCGTCTTTGGACAGGAAACCGGCAAAGCCAATATGCGTGAGCGGGATACCCACACCGGTGATGGCCAGGGTGCCGATCATCATCGCCCAGAATGTATAGGGGATCTTCTTACGCAGACCGCCGTAGTTGCGCATGTCCTGCTCGTGGTGCATCGCGTGGATCACAGAGCCTGCACCAAGGAAGAGCATCGCTTTGAAGAAAGCGTGCGTGAAGAGGTGGAACATCGCCACGGAGTACACGCCGACACCAGCCGCCACAAACATGTAACCCAGCTGAGACATGGTTGAATAGGCGATCACACGTTTGATATCGTTTTGCACCAGACCGATGGTGGCGGCCACAAAGGCCGTCGAGGCGCCAAGGAAGACGATGAAGGCTTTGGTATCGCCAGCATATTCCATCAGCGGCGACATGCGCGATACAAGGAAGACACCGGCGGTCACCATGGTTGCCGCGTGGATCAGAGCGGACACTGGCGTCGGGCCTTCCATCGCGTCCGGCAACCATGTGTGCAGGAAGAGCTGGGCCGATTTGCCCATCGCGCCAATGAAGAGCAGGAAGGCCACAAGATTGGCCGCATTCCAATCGCGCCACAAGAAGGTGATGGTCATCTCTGCCAGCGCTGGGGCGGCGGCAAAAATATCATCAAACTTGATGCTGTCGGTCAGCATGTAAATGCCAAAGATGCCCAGCAGGAAACCAAAGTCGCCCACGCGGTTGACCACAAATGCTTTCATCGCAGCCGCATTGGCCGAAGGTTTCTTGTAGTAAAAGCCAATCAGCAGGTAGGAGGCGACACCCACACCTTCCCAGCCAAAGAACATCTGAAGCAGGTTGTCGGCGGTCACCAGCATCAGCATGGTGAAGGTGAAGAATGAGAGATAGGCGAAGAAGCGTGCCTTGTAGTGCTCACCTTCTTTCCAGTTCTCATCATGGGCCATGTAGCCCATGGAATAGAGATGCACGAGGGCGGAGACCGATGTCACCACGATCAGCATGATCGCGGTCAGACGATCCACGCGAATGGACCAGGCGGTGTCCAGATGGCCGGATTGGATGAAGTCCAGAACATGCACCTGTTTGACCTGTTCGGCATCCAGACCGATGAAGACGATCCAGCTCAGGAAACACGACCAGAACAACAGACCGGTGGTGAGCCATTGTGCGCCTTTTTCGCCAATCACCCGCCAGCCGAAGCCCGCGACCAGAGCGCCGAAAAGCGGCGCGAAGAGGATGAAGCTTTCCATGATCGCTTAGCCTTTCATCACGTTGACATCTTCCACCGCGATGGTGCCACGGTTGCGGAAGAAGGAGACGAGGATGGCCAGACCGATGGCGGCTTCTGCGGCGGCCACAGTCATCACGAAGAGCGCGAAGACCTGCCCGACCAGATCGTCGAGGAATGCCGAGAAGGCCACAAGGTTGATGTTCACAGACAGCAGAATAAGTTCAATCGACATCAACAGGATGATGATGTTCTTCCGGTTCAGGAAGAGGCCGAAAATGCCGATGACGAAAAGCGCTGCCGCCACGCCTAGGTAGTGTTCCAAACCAATCATATTTGGTCCCTCGGTTCTTTTTATCTCTTCCGGGGGGCTTACAGCCCCTGCCCCGGTTTTACGTCTTTCAGTTCCATCGCGTCTTTGGGATCGCGCCACATTTGCTGCAGCACATCCTGACGCTTGATGTCTTTGCGGTGGCGCAGGGTCAGCACAATCGCTCCGATCATCGCAACCAGCAGGATCAGACCCGCCAGTTGGAAGAGCAGGAAGTATTGATCATAGAGGATCAGACCCAGAGCCTGCGTGTTGTGGGCATCGGTGGGGGTGACAGCACCGCGCAGGGCCTGCGCTTCATCGGCGAACTGCCATACGCCAAAGGCCATGCCCAGTTGCATGAGCAGGATCACCCCGATCAGCAGCGCGAGCGGCATATATTGCGCCATGCCTGCCTTAAGTTCGGCGAAGTCCACATCCAGCATCATCACCACAAAGAGGAAGAGCACGGCCACGGCCCCGACATAGACGATGATCAGAAGCATCGCCACAAACTCTGCCCCCAACAGTACAAAAAGCCCCGCCGCGCTCAGAAACGCGAGAATAAGCCAGAGCACCGAGTGCACCGGGTTGCGGCTGATGACGGTGAAGAACCCGCCGGTGATCACGCAGATCGAAAACAGCCAGAACGCAAGAGCTGCGATGGTCATGTGTCACTTCCCTCTTTTTCCGCCAGAACCTCCTGCACAATTTCCATTGCGCGGGTGGTGGCGGGGATACCTGCGAACATCGACATCTGTCCGATGGTTTCCACGATTTCTTGTTTTGTGGCTTCCACTTCGATCAGGTGCCGAATGGTGAGCCGAATTTGAGAATCTGCCTGAGCGCCCAGCATGGTCAGCGCGCCCAAGGTCAGCAGCAGGCGGGTCTTGGCATCAAGCCCGCCCTGATTGATGGTGTTGCCAAAGAACATCTCCATGACGTCTTTGGGCATGGTGGGCCAGAGCGCCTCAAACCCTTTGGGCGTGAAGGATTCCAGCGCAGGATTGAAGGCTTTGGCCATCTCCTGATACTGGGCGAACATCGCCTGATAGGGGGTTTTGCTGTCGCTCATCGGGTCTCACTCTTTATTGAGGCATCAACGGTACGGGGCGTCGATTTCCAGGTTGCGTGCGATCTCTGCTTCCCAACGTGCGCCATTCTCCAAGAGCTTGGCCTTGTCATAGAACAGTTCTTCGCGGGTTTCGGTCGCAAACTCGAAGTTTGGGCCTTCGACAATGGCATCCACCGGGCAGGCTTCCTGACAGAAGCCGCAATAGATGCATTTGGTCATGTCGATGTCATAACGCGTGGTGCGGCGGGAGCCATCTTCGCGGGGTTCTGCATCAATGGTGATCGCCTGCGCCGGGCAGATCGCCTCACAGAGCTTACAGGCAATGCAGCGCTCTTCGCCGTTTGGATACCGGCGCAGGGCGTGCTCGCCGCGGAAACGCGGGGACAGCGGGCCTTTTTCGTGTGGGTAGTTCACCGTGGCCTTGGGTTTGAAGAAATACTTCATGCCCAGTTTGAAGCCACCGATGAAATCCTTCAGCAGGAAGTAGCCGGCGGCACGTTTGTAGTCGATTGCCGTCATATCAGCCTCCAATCGCCCAGCGGGCGTATGCGCCGCCGAAGAGCTCGAATTTTGCAAGGAAAGACACCAGCACAACCCAGATCAGGGACATGGGCAGGAAGACTTTCCAACCAATGCGCATCAGCTGGTCGTAGCGGTAGCGCGGGGTAATGGCCTTCACCATCGAGAAGATGAAGAAGACAAAGCAGATCTTGGCCAGCATCCATAAAATGCCGTCAGGCAGGAAGTTCACCGGGGACAGCCAGCCGCCGAGGAACAGCAGGGACACCAGCGCGCACATCAGCACGATGGCCACATATTCGCCAATCATGAACAGCAGGAAGGGCGTGGAGCTATATTCCACCTGATAGCCTGCCACCAGTTCGGATTCCGCTTCGGGCAAGTCAAACGGGGGGCGGTTGGTTTCGGCCATGGCGGAAATCAGGAAGAGGAACAGCATTGGGAAATGCGGCAGCCAGTACCAGCTCAATGCGCCATAGTTGCCGTCCTGTGCGTTGACGATGTCACCAAAATTCATCGAGCCGGTGGTGATGATCACACCGATGATGATCAGGCCCAGCGAGACCTCATAAGAGATCATCTGTGCCGCAGAGCGCAGCGAGCCAAGGAAGGGATATTTGGAGTTGGAGGCCCAGCCGCCCATGATCACGCCATAGACTTCAAGCGAGCTGATCGCCATGACATAGAGAATGGCCACATTGAGATCGGAGACCACCCAGCCATCGTTGAAAGGGATCACCGCCCAAGCGATCAGAGCCATCACGAGGCTCACCATTGGGGCGAGCAGGAAGACCACTTTGTCAGAGCCCGCCGGATACACGATCTCTTTCACCGCATATTTCACAAAGTCGGCGAAACTCTGTAGCAGGCCAAAGGTGCCCACGACGTTGGGGCCACGGCGCAGCTGCACGGCGGCCCAGATCTTACGGTCGGCATAAAGCAGGAAAGCCAGCGCGACCAGAAGCGGCACGACAACCAGCAGCACCTGCCCAACGATTGTCAGCAACATGCCAAGGTTAGTGGTGGTAAAGAATGTGTATAGCCAGTCTAGCATAGGTCCTCACACCGTGGGTATTCCGTTGTCTTCGCAGTTCGCGACAACGACTTCTGCGTCAATTGTCTTCAGACCACGCGGCAGCGCGGGAGAGATGGTATAGACCGCATCTCCACTCCAGAGGCCACCTTGATTATCTGTTGTTGTGCGCACATGGCGCGCAAAGCCGAAGCCGCGGATCAGCGCGTATTGCGCCGCCGCACATTCAGCGTAGTCATGTACATCTTCTGCATCCCGCGCACCGCTCATGGCGACGCGGAAATTCACCAGATCCCCTTCCAGAAGGCGGGTTTCCACGCCTTCGTAGATGGGATCAAACGCCACTTCACCGCGCGCCACCTCTCCGCCGGTCTGCGCAGTGCAGGCCGAGAGCCCGGCGAGAGCGACCGGAGCAAGCAGGATATGACGGAGAGACAGAGACATGTTCTTGATTATTCCGCTGCCATCTTGGTTTCGGACCGCGCTTTGGCCGCCGCTGAGAGCTCTGCCATCAGCGCGCTGGCGCGTGCGATTGGATTGGTCAGATAGAAGTCGGAGACCGCAGATTTGAAATCGCCGTTTTTCAGCTTGGCAGGTTCCAGCGGTTGCCATTCATTTTCCACAACCTGATCGATCTGTTTGAGGTGCGGCACCTCTTTCACCAGCGCCTGACGCAGCTGCGCCAGCGAGTCATAGGCCAGCGTGGCACCCAGCTCTGCGCTCAAGGCGCGCAGGATGGCCCAGTTTTCTTTGGCCTGCCCCGGTGCGAAGCCTGCGCGCATGGCCAACTGTGGGCGCCCTTCGGTGTTCACGAAAAGCCCGTTTTCTTCGGTATAAGCCGCGGCGGGCAGGATCACATCGGCGCGGTTTGCGCCACGATCGCCATGGCTGCCTTGGTAGATCACAAACGGCCCTTTGGCGATGTCCACTTCATCCGCGCCAAGGTTGAAGATCACCTCAGCCCCCTCGGTGGCGACGTCCAGACCACCAGAGGTCACCGCGCCCAGATCAAGCGCACCAACACGGGACGCCGCGGTGTGCAGCACCAGCATTTTGCCGCCCATCTTTTCGGTGGCCGCCATGGCGTTGCTCAGCACGGCCACGCCATCGCCTTCGCCAATCGCGCCCTGCCCCACAATCACGATCACACCCTCTTTGGCGGTCGCTTCATCGGCCAGCGCGCCAAGGGCTGCGCGATCTGTGCCCGCGTGCGTGTAGTCATAGGTCAGATCCATGGTGCCATCACCAATCACGGTGACATTGGCGCCTTTGGTCCAGGCTTTGCGAATGCGCGCGTTCAGAACCGGCGCTTCGTTGCGCGGATTGGTGCCAATCAGGATGATCTCCTTGGCACCCTCAATGTCCTCGATGGAGGCATTGCCCACATAGGCCGAGCGGTTGTCCGCCGGAATAGGCGCGCCATTGGTGCGGCTTTCAATGGCCCCACCGAGCCCTTCGACAATCTGTTTCAGCGCAAAGATCGCTTCGACTGGTGCAAGATCCCCGACCAACGCGGCCAGCTTCTTGCCTTTCATGGCTGTGGCCGCAGCAGAGAGCGCTTCGCCCCAGGTTGCGGGCTTCAGCTTGCCATCGACACGCACATAAGGCGTGTCCAGACGCTGACGGCGCAGGCCGTCCCAGACAAAACGGGTTTTGTCCGAAATCCACTCTTCGTTCACGCCGTCATGGTTGCGTGGCAGAATGCGCATCACTTCGCGGCCCTTGGTGTCCACACGGATGTTGGAGCCAAGCGCATCCATCACGTCGATGGTTTCCGTCTTGGTCAACTCCCAAGGACGGGCGGTGAAGCTATATGGCTTGGAGGTCAGCGCGCCCACCGGGCAGAGATCAATGATGTTGCCCTGCAGGTTGCTGTCCAGAGTCTGGTTCAGGTAGCTGGTGATTTCCGCATCTTCGCCACGACCGGTTTGCCCCATCTGAGTGATGCCGGCCACCTCGGTGGTGAAACGCACACAGCGGGTGCAGGAAATGCAGCGGGTCATGGTTGTGGCCACAAGCGGGCCGAGGTTGAGATCATCCACCGCACGTTTGGGCTCTTTGAAGCGGTTTTCGCTGATGCCGTAGGCCATGGCCTGATCCTGAAGATCGCACTCGCCACCCTGATCGCAGATCGGGCAATCCAGCGGGTGGTTGATCAGCATGAATTCCATCACACCTTCACGCGCTTTTTTGACCATGGGGGAGCTGGTTTTCACCACTGGTGGCTGACCCTCTGGCCCCGGGCGCAGATCGCGCACCTGCATGGCGCATGAGGCGGCGGGCTTGGGCGGCCCGCCGACAACTTCCACAAGACACATCCGGCAGTTGCCTGCGATCGACAGGCGCTCGTGGTAGCAGAAACGCGGGATTTCAACCCCGGCCTGTTCGCAGGCCTGGATCAAGGTCATTGCGCCCTCTACCTCGACTTCTTGCTCGTCGATGATGATTTTGCGGAGGTCAGACATGCTCACTTCGCCCTCAAATACACGCCGATCTGGCTGTTTCGTTCGATTTCTGTCCGCCCGAGCGCACAGAATGTTTCGGGATCGTCGTAAGACGCGCCCTTATGCTTGAAATAGGCCTCACCACGGGCACGCATACGCGCCTTTTCGGTGTCAGACCTCATATAGCTTTTGATTTCTTCGTCACTGTAGCCCAACTGACGGGCCTTGCGGATCAAGCCCCAGCCATCAGAGAGCCCCTTGACGGTGCGCGCATCAATGCTGTCGCAGACTTCGGAAATTTCAAAAGCGACCAGCGCCCAGTAAAGCGGCTCGTCAATCTCTTTGACTTCCCGCAGAGGGGGATTGGCCAGCGCCATGCTGCCAGTCAAAATGGCGGATACCAGAACGGCAGACATCAACGGTTTCATGCGGACACTCCTTTTGCATTGGCAAAGCAAGTCTTTGCCGCGCTCAGGTGAGACGCAGGACACACTGATAGGCAATAACAACCGGGGTATGTCAGATAACAGGTCACGGACGACAGAACCCTTCGAGTTGAATTTTGTCATCCACAGGAATGAGCCCTTCGCTTTCAGGGCCAACAACCCACTCCACATTGGAGGTGCCATATTCGCCGATACAGTATTTGACCGCCTCATGGGCCCCGGCCTGACGCGCACCGTTCAGGCTTTGGTTGGCCCGGGACACCGTGACCGTGAAGTGATCGCGCGCATCCTTGCTGACTTCTTTGGCCTTGGACTTGAAATTAAATCCGTCGAAGGTGACCGAAGCGCTTTTATTGCGGAAACTATCGCGGAAGCCATCTCCACAAGCCGAAAGCGCTGTGGCTGCGACAAGCAGCACCGCGATAGAGGCTGGCGACAGACGCTGGCTTTTTACGATAGTTCTGATCATGGTCTTGGATTACTCCGCTGCAATGGCGCTTTTGCGCCCGGTTTTATTGGCTTTGATCCGGTCCTCGATCTCATCGCGGAAGTTGCGGATCAGGCCCTGAATTGGCCAGGCCGCCGCATCGCCAAGCGCGCAGATCGTGTGGCCTTCAACCTGTTTGGTCACATCCCAAAGCATGTCGATCTCTTCGATCTCTGCTTCGCCTTTCACCAGACGATCCATCACGCGCATCATCCAGCCGGTGCCCTCGCGACACGGGGTACACTGACCACAGCTTTCGTGTTTGTAGAATTTGGACAGACGCCAGATCGCTTTGACGATGTCGGTCTGCTTGTCCATGACGATGACCGCTGCGGTGCCAAGGCCAGAGCCAAGGTCGTTGCGCAGATAGTCAAAATCCATGATCGCATCGCGCATGTTTTCACCGCGCACACAGGGCACCGATGAGCCACCGGGGATCACAGCCAGCAGGTTGTCCCAGCCGCCACGAATGCCGCCGCAGTGCTTCTCTATCAGTTCCTCAAAGGAGATCGACATCTCCTCTTCGACCACACAGGGATTGTTCACATGGCCGGAAATACCGAAGAGTTTGGTGCCTGCATTGTTGGGGCGACCAAAGCTTGCAAACCACTCGCCGCCGCGACGCAGGATGGTCGGCACGACTGCGATGGATTCCACATTGTTCACCGTGGTCGGGCAGCCATAAAGACCTGCGCCCGCCGGGAAGGGTGGCTTCATGCGGGGCATGCCTTTTTTGCCCTCAAGGCTTTCCAGCAGAGCGGTTTCTTCACCACAGATATAGGCCCCTGCCCCGTGGTGCAGGAACAGGTCAAAATCCCAGCCAGATCCGGCTGCGTTTTTGCCCAGAAGACCCGCATCATAAGCTTCATCAATGGCCGCCTGAAGCGCTTCGCGCTCGCGGATGTACTCGCCGCGAATGTAGATGTAGCAGGTGTGTGCGTTCATGGCGAAAGAGGCAATCAGCGCCCCTTCGATCAGCGTGTGCGGATCGTGGCGCATGATTTCGCGGTCTTTACAGGTGCCGGGCTCAGATTCATCGGCGTTGATCACCAGATAGGCCGGACGACCATCGCTTTCCTTGGGCATGAAGGACCACTTCAGGCCGGTCGGGAAGCCCGCACCACCGCGCCCACGCAGGCCAGAGGCCTTCATGGTGTCGATGATCTTGTCACGCCCCTCTTGGATCAGCTTTGCGGTGCCATCCCAATGACCACGCGCCTTTGCACCTGCCAAAGTACGGTCATGCATGCCGTAGAGGTTGGTAAAGATACGGTCTTGATCTTGGAGCATCCCGTTACCCTTTGTCTTCCTGACGCGCGCGCCAGATTCTGAATATCAACACCAAGGCGAAGACAAACCCCGCCAAAGCGATCAGATCGAGCAGGGCCCGCGTGCGCTCTGGCAGCGCAAGCCATTCCCCGATCACAATGGCTGCAATCCAGAACAACCCCGTGCCTGCGATCACAACGGCGGCAAAGCGCCCCTGTTTGGCAGTGGGAGAGTTCTGAAAATCAGCCGCCATGGATCAATCCTCGTACACGTCGCCCTTGGCGACTTTCTTTGAGAATTCGGTCTCTTCACCAGCGGCAAGGAGCTTGGCCTGATCGACCCAACCGTCCCGTTCAATGCGGCCTTTGAAGGAGAGCTTGTCATCCATTTCTGCAATGTCGTCCGCCCCCCATGCTGCGATCTGTGCAAAAGATGTCACGCCAGCATCGTGGAGTTTCTTCTCCAATGCAGGGCCAACACCTTTCAGCTTTTTCAGATCATCAGAGCCTTCAGAGACCTTTGGCGCAGATTTTGCCGCCTTTGGCGCCTCTGCTTTTTTGGCCTCTTCCGCCTGTTTCACAGCCGGTTTGGGTGCGGGCGCAGGTTTGGGCGGCTGGCCTTCGGCGGCACGGCCAGCAACCACACCGTCCTTGCCCACCCATGGGGTCAGGATTGGCACTTCGGTGCCGTCAATGCGCTTGATGCTGTCGCCAATGTCGGTCGCCAGCTGCACGGAGGCATTGTATTGCGTCTTGCCGCTGTCGTGGTCGGTCAGGCTGGTCAGGCCGGCAAGCGGCTCGGAAGCGTAACGGCCATTCTGTGGACCCGGCGTGGGCACCTTGCCTGCGGCCATCTCATCCAGCATCTTGGCAAAGCCTTCGGCGGTCAGATCCTCAAAATAGTCTTTGCCGATCTGTGCCATGGGGGCGTTGGTGCAGGCCCCAAGACATTCGACCTCTTCCCAAGAGAATTTGCCATCTGCCGAAAGCTCATGCGGCTTGGCCGCGATCTTCTCTTTGCAGACCGCGATCAGATCTTCTGCGCCGCAGATCATGCAGGAGGTGGTGCCGCAGATCTGAATATGAGCAACGGAACCCACTGGCTGCAGCTGGAACATGAAGTAGAAGGACGCCACCTCAAGCACGCGCATATAGGCCATGCCAAGCATGTCGGCGACGGCCTCAATCGCGGGCTTGGACAGCCAGCCTTCCTGTTCCTGCGCGCGCCACAAAAGCGGGATCACGGCAGAGGCCTGACGGCCTTCGGGATATTTGGTGATCTGGCCTTCCGCCCAAGTCTGGTTGGCGGCGGTGAAAGCAAAGCTTTCGGGCTGTTCGTGATACAGACGACGGAGCATTAGCGGTCGATCTCCCCAAACACGATGTCCATGGTGCCAATGATGGCGGCAACGTCAGCAAGCTGGTGGCCGGTGGCGATGTGGTCCATCGCCTGCAGGTGCAGATAGCCCGGCGCGCGCAGCTTGGCGCGGTAGGGTTTGTTGGTGCCATCCGCCACCATATAGACGCCAAATTCGCCTTTGGGCGCCTCGACAGCGGCGTAGACTTCACCGGCAGGCACGTGGAAGCCTTCGGTGTAAAGCTTGAAGTGGTGGATCAGGCTTTCCATCGAGGTTTTCATGTCACCGCGTTTGGGCGGGGTCAGCTTGCCGCGCGACAGCACATCGCCGGTGGCTTCGCGCAGTTTCACAATGGACTGACGCATGATGCTGACCGACTGGCGCATCTCTTCCATGCGCATCAGGTAGCGGTCATAGCAGTCGCCGTTTTTGCCAACCGGAATTTGGAATTCAAACTCGTTGTAGCACTCATAAGGCTGCGCGCGGCGCAGATCCCATGCCATGCCCACAGAGCGCGCCATCACACCGGACATGCCATAATCAAGCACGTCTTTTTCGGTGACCACACCAATGTCCACATTGCGCTGTTTGAAAATCCGGTTTTCGGTCAGCAGGTCATCAATGTCCTGAATGACCTCTGGGAACTCGATGGCCCATTCTTCGATATCATCCACCAGCTTGTCCGGCAGATCCTGATGGACACCACCGGGGCGGAAATAGTTGGCGTGCAGACGCGCACCACAGGCGCGCTCATAGAATACCATGAGCTTTTCACGCTCTTCAAAACCCCAGAGCGGCGGGGTCAGCGCGCCGACGTCCATCGCCTGTGTGGTGATGTTCATCAGATGGTTCAGCACACGGCCAATTTCGCAGAACAGCACGCGAATGAGCTGGGCGCGGCGCGGCACCTCTGTGCCGGTCAGTTTTTCAATCGCCAGACACCATGCATGTTCCTGGTTCATCGGCGCCACATAATCGAGGCGGTCGAGATAGGGCAGGTTTTGCAGGTAGGTGCGGCTTTCCATCAGCTTTTCGGTGCCGCGGTGCAGCAGGCCGACGTGCGGGTCGCACCGCTCGACAATCTCGCCATCCAGTTCCAGCACCAGACGCAGCACGCCGTGGGCCGCCGGGTGCTGCGGGCCGAAGTTGATGTTGAAGTTGCGGATCTTCTGTTCACCGCTCAGCGCATCCACGCTGCCGTCGTCAAATTTGGAGCCGTCCATTAGCCGTTCTCCTTATTATTCAAACGCGCTTTTCTGCGCACAGCCACACCAAGCCAAACCAGGGCTCCAAGAATAACAAAGAACGGTGTGGCCAGTATCCCGAAAGAGACAGCGCAGCCCATCAGGTCATCTTCGACAAGACATTCCAAAGGCATTACTTCGCGTCCCCTTTCTCGTCACCGGGCAGGATGTAGTTCGCACCCTCCCATGGCGACATGAAATCAAACTGGCGATAGTCCTGTGTGAGCTGCACAGGCTCATAGACCACGCGCTTCTGCACTTCGTCATAGCGCACTTCGGTGTAGCCGGTGGTTGGGAAATCCTTGCGCAGCGGGTGGCCACGGAAGCCATAATCGGTCAGCAGGCGGCGCAGATCCGGGTGATCGGAGAAGATGATGCCAAACATGTCAAAGACTTCGCGCTCAAACCAGTTGGCAGAGGGGTGCACCGGCACAATCGAGGGCACCATTTCATCTTCGCGTACAGACACGCGCAGGCGCACGCGCTGGTTCTGGAACATGCTGAGGAAGTGATAGACCACATCAAACCGTTTCGCACGCTCTGGGTAGTCTACGGCCGTCACATCCACCAGCGTGGAAAACCGGCAGGTTGCATCGGTTTTCAGGAAGGACACAAACGGGGCGATGTTGGCCGGGGCCACATCAATTGTCAGCTCGTCAAACGCAACATCCCAGCCAATGACACAATCCGGACGCTTGAGTTCAATGTAAGCGCCAAGTTCTTTGAGGTCTTCGCTCATCTTTCAATTGTCCCCGTGCGGCGAATTTTGCGTTGCAGCTGCAACAGACCATAAAGCAGGGCTTCGGCGGTCGGAGGGCAACCGGGCACGTAGATGTCGACAGGCACAATACGGTCACAACCGCGCACAACAGAGTAGCTGTAGTGGTAATAGCCGCCGCCATTGGCACAAGAGCCCATCGAGATCACATAGCGTGGCTCTGGCATCTGGTCATAGACCTTGCGCAATGCAGGTGCCATTTTGTTGGTGAGCGTGCCTGCCACGATCATCACATCAGACTGACGTGGGGAGGCGCGCGGTGCGATGCCAAAACGCTCTGCATCATAGCGCGGCATGGAAGTGTGCATCATCTCAACCGCGCAGCAGGCCAGACCAAAGGTCATCCAGTGCAGAGAGCCGGTGCGGCCCCAGTTGATCAGATCTTCGGCATTGGTCAGCAGGAACCCTTTGTCCTGCAATTCAGTATTCAGCGCCTGCGTGACAACTTCCTTGTCCACGCCAGCGGTATTTGCGCCCGTCATCACTCCCATTCCAAGGCCCCTTTCTTCCATTCATAGGCAAAGCCAATGGTCAGGACAGCGAGGAACACCATCATGGACCAGAAGCCGATCATCGAGACATCTTTGAAGGCCACCGCCCAGGGGAAAAGGAAGGCAATTTCGAGATCGAAGATGATGAAAAGGATGGAAACGAGGTAGAACCGGACGTCAAATTTCATACGCGCGTCATCAAATGCGTTGAAACCACATTCGTAGGCAGACACTTTTTCCGGATCAGGATGGCGAACGGCCAGAACCACGGCTGCGAGGATGAAGACCAGTCCAAGACCTATGGCGACGGCCATGAAGACGAGAATGGGGAAATATTCCCTGAGTATCTCTTCCAAAGGTAGCTCCTTTCATGCCCGCATCTGCGGCGCAGTCAAATGGCTGTAAAGGCTCTCTGCGGGTTTACTCCCGCCCCTTGCCGGGGTCAATAATTCCCGCGATATTTTAGATGGGTGTAAAATTGGTTAATATTGTTTATTTTCAGCACATTAAGCCAATTTCACAAAGACGTGCGTCAATCGGCCAACCAGTTTTTTTGTCCCCTCCCCCTTGAATACTGGACATTATGTCTTTGATTCCACGTCCTACGCTTTTCCGACTAAAATAGTCATATTAGCGACTCTCCCGGTGCATTTCTGCAATGCCTCTCCCGACAGAAACGCTGCAACGCTCAATTTCCGCTCTGCGCATTGTCGCATGACCACCACCACAGGATGAAAGCAGATTACTCGCAATAGGTTACCCCATAGAGAAACCGCAACCACCCAGTGTAGGGTGATCGCGGCCGGAAGACCTAGCATCGCATTGCAGCTCAGTTGAGCGCAGCAGGATCCGCGCAGTTTCTTGCAAAAATGCGGCCTATCGCGCCCAGGACGGCTTTTCCTTATTGAAAAACGCCTGAATGCCATCTTGGGCCTCCTGCCCTTCCCAACAGGCCACCAATTCCCCAATGGTGTGATCAATCACCGCATCATCGATGCGCGGGCCCAGCGTGCGCGCAAGGGCTTTGGCGCGCGCCACGGCCTGTGGCGCGCAGGACAGATAAGGCTGCACTTCCGCCTCAACGGCCGCGTCCAGCGTCTCGGAAGAGACGGCTTTGGCCAAAAGCCCCAAAGTCACCGCTTCGGCGGCACCAAACAGGCGCGCAGACATAAACACGCGCCGCGCCATGGCCTCTCCCATACGCGACAGAACATAGGGACCGATGGTGGCCGGGATGAGACCCAGTCTGGTTTCGGTCAATCCCATGGTCAAACTGTCCACGCCAATGGCCACGTCACAGACGCTGGCCAGCCCAACACCGCCGCCAAACGCATTGCCCTGCAGCCGGCCGATCAACGGCTTTGGCAAGGTGTTCAGAGCCTGCAAGGCCTCCGCCAGTTTGCGCGCCTCTATAAAGCGCGTTTTTGCATCGGCGGCCATCTGCGCCTGCATCCAGCCCAGATCCCCGCCTGCACAAAAGCTCTTGCCCGCGCCAGTCAGTACAACCACACGCACGGCCTCATCCGCGCCCAGCGCCTGTGCTGCTGCTTTCAACTCCACGATCATCTGGCCGGACATGGCATTGTGCTTTTCGGGACGGTTCAGGGTGAGGGTGGCAACACCCCGGTCATCCACGTCAATCAAAAGTGTCTCATAAGTCACTGGTGGTGTTCCTTATCTTTAAAGTGCGGGCAAACTGCGCATGTTGCGTGCCAGATCTGCGGCCTGTGCGAGGACATCGCCATCAAGCCCGGTATTATAGCCCAAGGTCGTCAGCCGCCCATGCACCGCTTCTGTGGCAACATTGCCCGCAGCTCCCGGCGCATAGGGGCATCCCCCTAGCCCGCCGACAGCCGCATCAAACACCCGCAGCCCGTGATCAAGGGAGGCTTCGATATTGGCCAGCGCCCGCCCAGACGTGTCGTGATAATGTCCGGCCAGCCTGTCCGCCGGAACGTAATCCAATACCGCCTGAAGCATCGCCGAAATGGTTTCAGGCGTGCCCTGCCCGATGGTGTCCCCAAGGCTGATTTCATAGCAGCCCACTTCATGCAGATGCTTTGCCACCTTTGCCACCGCCTGTGGGGGTGTGGGACCATCGTAGGGACAATCGGTGACACAGCTGACGTAGCCGCGCACCGGGAGGCCAATCTCTTTGGCCGCCGCGACAATGGGAGCAAAACGCTCAAAACTCTCTGCGATTGTTGCGTTGATATTGGCCTTGGAAAACCCTTCAGAGGCGGAGCCGAAGATCGCAATTTCATCCGCCTTGGCGGCAACGGCTCCCTCAAAACCACGCATATTGGGCGTCAGCGCCGCATAGTGCACCCCGTCATGTCGACAGATGCCCGCAAGGACGTCGGCACTGTCCGCCATCTGCGGCACCCATTTCGGGCTGACAAAGCTGGCGACCTCAATACGGCGAAACCCGGCGCGGCTGAGACAGTCGACCAGTGCGATTTTCTCCGCCGTGGGGATCTGACGTTTTTCATTCTGCAACCCATCACGCGGGCCCATTTCAAAAATCTCAACGCGGTATGCCATGGGTCAGGCTCCTTCCGGCACGGGGTAAAAGTTCTGCGTGTAGAACTCCTGTTCGCCATCTTTGGCACGGGCCGCCCCATAGGCTGGGCGCGCGGCAATGCGGTCGCGATAGGCACATAGTTTTGGAAACTCTGCGAGATCCACATAGTAAGGTGCAGCAAAGAGATTGAACCCCATCATGATGTCCGCTGCCGAAAATCCTTGCGCCAAAAGGAACTCCTGATCGCCGAGCAGGCTTTCCAGCGCGCCCAGCGTGGCGTGCAACCGCATGGTGGTGAGCTTGATGACGGTCGGGGAGGCCTGCGCCGGGTCACGCAGAAACACATGCGACATGTTCAACTGTTCCAGCAGAGACGCCTGTGTTTCGGCAAAATGCACCATTTGCAAATACCGCGCGCGGTCGGGCGTGCCGGGCAAAGCGGCCAAGCCAGCCTCTGGATGGGTTTCGGCAAGATATTCAACGATTGCGCCGCTTTCAAAGAGGCACATCCCGTCAATTTCCAGCGCAGGCACCCGCCCTGCGGGACTGAGTGCGCGCATGTCCGGCTGGCGCATGGTGCCTGCGCGGATGCTGTGCATGACAATCTGTGCAGAAAGCCCCAGCTCTTCTAACAGCCAGAGCACCCGAAAGGAGCGTGAAAAGGGGACGTGATGCAGCGTGATACTCATGCGTCTTCCTCTTCTTCCAGCAGGATCAGCGCCGTGCCATCTTCCACTTGCGCCCCTTCAGCAACCACAACATCCGCCACGACACCATCGCGGGGAGCCAGCATGGCGTGTTCCATCTTCATGGCTTCCAAAATGGCAAGACGATCCCCCTGGGTCACCTCTTGCCCCGCAACGGCAAAGACCGCCTTCACAAGCCCCGGCATCGGCGCAACAATCGTGTTGCCACCGGCCCCGGCATCCTCTTCTCGCTCAAGCGGATCCACCACCACAAAGCGGTATCCATTGCCCCAGAACACCGTCAACTCTGCGCCGTGGCGTGCCGTGCGGGCGGTGACCTTGGTGCCCTCCACCCACCAGCTCCCGCCCCGGAACGTGACGCGATGTGTCGCATCCTCAAGGGCAACCAGATACTCCGCGGTGCCGGTCACCGTGACATCCACCGAAAAGGGCACATCATTGTGGATCAGGGACAGGCTATGGGTCAGAGGAGACCACAGAACCAGCGTCTCGGCCGGCGCAGATCCATCCAGTGGCCGCATTCCCAAAGCTGTCAGCGCCGCTACCGCACGGGCTTTGGAACAGGCCGTGGGCTGGGTTGCCAGTGCGTCCATGTGGCGTTCGATCAAGCCGGTGTCCACACGCCCGGCGGCAAAATCTTCCTGCGCCGCCAAAAGCGCCAGAAAGCTGACATTGGTGACCGTGCCGCCCACATCCGTGTTGCGCAGCGCATGTTCGAGCTTTTTAAGCGCCACCGCCCGGGTTGGCCCATGCACCACAAGCTTGGCAATCATCGGATCGTACCATGGGCTGATGGTGTCGGCGGCGCGCACACCACTGTCGATGCGCGCATCCTGTGGGAAGGCAAGGTGGGACAGCGTGCCGGTTGCAGGCAAAAAGCCCTTGGGCACATCTTCGGCATAGATCCGGGCTTCAAAGGCATGCCCTGTGATGCTGAGCGCCTCTTGCGTTTTGGGCAGCGGCTCCCCTGCGGCGACCCGCAATTGCCACTCGACAAGATCCACACCGGTGATCATCTCGGTCACGGGATGCTCCACCTGAAGGCGGGTGTTCATTTCCATGAACCAGAACCCATCAGGCCGCAGACCATCGCTGCCATCCACAATAAACTCAATGGTGCCTGCCCCTTTGTAGCCAATCGCCTCGGCCGCGCGCACTGCCGCTTCCCCCATGGCGGCGCGCATCGCCTCTGTCATGCCCGGCGCCGGGGCCTCCTCGATCACCTTCTGGTGCCGACGCTGCAAAGAGCAGTCCCGTTCAAACAGATGCACCGCCTCTGTGCCATCGCCAAACACCTGCACCTCAATATGGCGGGGGCTGGTGACAAATTTCTCGATCAGCACATCGGGATTGCCGAAGGCTGTGGTGGCCTCCCCCTGCGCACTGACCAACGCATCCGCGAAATCAGTAGGATTCTCCACAAGCCGCATGCCTTTGCCGCCGCCGCCCGCAACCGCCTTGATCAGAACCGGATAACCGATTTCTGCAGCCTGCTCTGCCAGAAACGCACCGTCCTGATTGGTGCCGTGATAGCCCGGCACCACCGGCACATTGGCCTCTTCCATCAAGGCTTTGGCCGCGTCTTTGAGGCCCATCGCACGGATCGCGCTGGCAGAGGGACCAATGAATGTAAGCCCTGCGGCCTCAACAGCCTCCACAAACTCAGGGTTTTCCGACAGGAAACCATAGCCCGGGTGGATGCCCTGCGCGCCGGTATCCAGCGCCGCCTGGATGATCACATCCCCTTTGAGATAGCTCTCTGCCGGTGCTGCGCCGCCGATGTGCACGGCCTGATCGGCCAGCGCCACATGTTTGGCGGTGGCATCCGCATCAGAGTAGACGGCGACGGTTTTCACGCCCATGGCACGGGCGGTCTCCATCACGCGGCAGGCGATTTCGCCGCGATTGGCAATCAGAATTTTATCAAACATCGGGCGCATCCTTTGTGTTGAGACGTCGGACCGGGGGCTGCCTGCCCCCGGACCCCCGGGGATATTTTAGGGTCAAGAGAAGATCACATGCGGAAGACGCCAAATTTGGTCTCTTCAATTGGGGCATTCAAAGACGCCGACAGGCTCAGATGCAGCACGTCGCGGGTTTTGCGCGGGTCCACAATGCCATCGTCCCACAGGCGTGCAGAGGCGTAGAGCGGGTGGCTTTGCTCTTCGAACATGTCGAGTGTGGGCTGTTTGAAGGCCGCTTCGTCTTCCGCCGACCATTCCCCTCCCTGACGCTCAATAGCATCGCGTTTGACAGTGGCCAGCACGCCTGCGGCCTGCTCGCCTCCCATCACCGAAATCCGGGAGTTGGGCCATGACCACAAGAAACGAGGTGAATAGGCCCGACCCGCCATGCCGTAGTTGCCCGCCCCAAAGGAGCCGCCCACCAGCATGGTGATTTTTGGCACTTTGGTGGTGGCCACGGCGGTCACCATTTTGGCGCCATGGCGGGCGATACCTTCGGCTTCATATTTCTGCCCGACCATAAAGCCGGTGATGTTTTGCAAGAACACCAGGGGAATGCCACGCTGGGAACAGAGCTCCACAAAATGCGCCCCTTTGGCCGCGCTTTCAGAATAGAGCACCCCATTGTTGGCGATGATCCCGACCGGGCAGCCTTTGACATGGGCAAAACCGCAGACCAGCGTTTCGCCAAAGCGCTTTTTAAATTCGTCAAACCGCGAGCCATCGACGACGCGGGCAATTACCTCACGGATGTCATAAGGCGTGCGCAATCCGCCCGGCACCACACCGAGAATGTCTTCGGGGTCATAGGCTGGCTCTTCTGGCGACTGCCACGCGACGGTTTGCGGTTTGCTGCGGTTGAGATGTTTGAGCGCATCGCGCGCCAGAGCCAGCGCATGGGCATCATCATCTGCGAGATAATCCGCCACACCGGATAGGCGCGTGTGCACATCCCCGCCGCCCAAATCTTCGGCGCTCACCACTTCCCCTGTGGCCGCTTTCACCAGTGGCGGCCCTGCCAGAAAAATGGTGCCCTGCTCTTTCACGATGATCGTCACATCCGACATCGCGGGCACATAGGCGCCGCCTGCGGTGCAGGAGCCCATGACCACGGCGATCTGGGGGATGCCCTTGGCGCTCATGTTGGCCTGATTGAAGAAGATGCGGCCAAAGTGATCGCGATCCGGGAAGACTTCATCCTGCTGGGGCAGGTTGGCACCGCCACTGTCCACAAGATAGACGCAGGGAAGATTGTTCTGCTCTGCAATTTCCTGCGCGCGCAGGTGTTTTTTCACGGTCATGGGATAGTAGGTGCCGCCTTTTACGGTCGCATCATTGCAGACAACCATGACCTCCTGACCATGCACGCGCCCGATGCCTGCCACCACGCCAGCACAGGGGGCTGCGCCCTCATACATGCCATGCGCTGCGGTCGCCCCCACCTCAAGAAACGGCGACCCCGGATCCAACAACCCGGCCACGCGGCGGCGCGGCAGCATTTTGCCCCGGCTTTCATGACGGGCGCGGGATTTTTCGCCGCCCCCCATACGGGCAGCTTCAGCCACCTCACGCACAGTGGCGAGCATCTCCAGATGTGCCGCGCGGTTGGCGGCAAACTCTTCGGATCCTGTGATGATTTTGGATTGCAGCTTCATAGGGCCCCCATCTTGAATTGTGGCGCTGAGGTATGGCGTCTGTGCTGGACTGCGCGCAAAGTTCCAGCAGCCCGAAGGTCGGCGCAGCGCGGTATTTGACGCAGCTCAAACGGGTTTGTTTTTCGTTTTTGACTCATATCAGAGTTGCGACTCGGCAAATCCCCTACGCGGGACTCACGACATGGAATAACAATGAAAGAATGGGTCTCACCATGAAACGTATCAGTACTGTTTTGGCTCTTAGCACAGCGATCGCGACAGTGGCGGGCGGCGCAGCCTATGCGCAGTCTGCGGGGGATTGGACTTTGGGGATCGGTCTTGGCTACCTGAACCCGAAATCCGACAACGGCACCGTGAATGGCGCCGCGGCAACCATCGACAGCGACGTGCGTCCGATCTTCACCGCAGAGTACTTCATCTGGGACAATGTGGGTATCGAATTGCTGGCGGCGACGCAGTTCAAACATGAGATTTCTTTGGACGGCAACGCAGCGGCCACCACCAAACACCTGCCGCCCACCCTCTCGATCAACTATCACTTTGACACTGGGTCCAAATGGTCGCCCTACGCCGGTATCGGTCTGAACTACACCGCTTTCTCCGATGAAAAGCTGATCGGTAACGCCGCATCCATCGAACTTGACGACAGCTGGGGTGTGGCCGTGCAGGCTGGTGTGGACTATCAGATCTCTGAAAAAGGCGCGGTGCGTCTGAACGTGCGCTGGTTTGACATCGACACAGACGTCACCATTGGCGGTAACGCAGCGGGCACCGCTGAGATTGACCCAATTCTGGTTGGCATGTCCTACGTGCATAAATTCTGATCCTGATGGGTCAGGGCACCCTGCCCTTACATGTGACCGGCCTTCCGCAAGGCCGGTCGTTTTGTTTTTAAACAACCCTACTGTCAGGCCTGTGCGGTCATCAGTTCACGACCAATCAGCATGCGGCGGATTTCGCTGGTGCCTGCGCCGATTTCCATCAGCTTGGCATCCCGGAAGATGCGGCCCACCGGATTGTCAGACAAATAGCCCGCGCCCCCCATGGCCTGCACCGCCTGATGGGCCTGCGTCATCGCCACTTCGGAGGCATAGAGGCAGCAGGCCGCCGCATCCTGACGCGTGATACGGCCCTCATCACAGGCTTTCGCGCATTCATAGACATAGGCGCGCGCGGAGTTCATCGCGGTGTACATATCCGCGATTTTGCCCTGCATCAGTTGGAAGTTGCCAATCGACTGACCAAACTGTTTGCGCTCCACCATATAGGGCATGATCTCATCCAGACAGGCCGCCATGATACCGGTGCCAATGCCTGCCAGCACAACCCGCTCATAGTCCAGCCCCGACATGAGCACAGCGACGCCCTTGCCCTCTTCGCCAAGGACATTTTCAAACGGCACTTCGACATCTTCAAAGATCAGCTCAGCCGTGTTGGAGCCACGCATGCCCAGTTTGTCAAAATGCGGGCTGGTGGAGAAGCCTTTCATCTCTTTCTCGATTAGGAAAGCGGTGATGCCGCGCGGGCCTGCATCTGGATCGGTCTTGGCATAAACCACCAGCGTATCCGCATCCGGGCCATTGGTGATCCAATACTTGTTGCCGTTGAGCACATAGCGATCATTGCGCTTCTCAGCGCGCAGTTTCATCGACACCACATCAGAGCCGGCCGAGGGTTCGGACATGGCCAAAGCGCCGACATGTTCGCCCGAAATCAGGCGCGGAAGGAACTTGGCCTTTTGCTCTTCGTTGCCATTGAGCTTGATCTGATTGACGCAAAGGTTGGAGTGTGCGCCGTAAGACAGGGACACAGAGGCTGAGGCCCGTGCGATTTCTTCGACCGCAATCACATGCGCCAGATAGGACATGCCTGCACCGCCATATTCCTCAGACACGGTCACACCAAGCAGCCCCAAATCGCCAAATTCTTTCCAGAGTTCGTTTGGAAATGCGTTGTTCAGATCGATCTCCGCAGCCATGGGCTTGATGCGCTCCTGAGCGAAGCGATGCACCATCTCACGCAGCGCGTTGACGTCCTCACCCAAGTCGAACTTCATCGTGTGCATGAACATTGGGACCCTCCTCTGAATTATTTGAACACTTGTTCATATAACTAGTCTGACTCGCTTTTCGGATCAAGAAAAATTCCCAACACGCAAGCAAACAGCACAAGGCAGGCCGCGCGACCTGCCTTTGGCGACCCTATTTTGAACAAACGTAAGGATCGCTCTTAAGAGATTTTGGCCTCAAGGGCGGGATAGCGCAGAGCGAGGGAGAGCCCCCGCGCCACGAAGCTGACCATCAATGCGGCCCAGAGGCCGTGATTGCCCCAAAGCGGCACCATCACCAGCACGCATAGGAAATAAATGATAGCAGAAACGGCCATCATGTTGCGCAAATCGCGGGTCTGAGTGGCGCCGATGAAGATGCCGTCCAACATAAATGGCGCAATGCCCAACACAGGTGACAAGATCACCCATGGCAGAAAATCGCGCGCCAAGTCCCGAAGGTTGAGCGACGTGGTCATGGCGTCAATGATGAGCCCACCCAATCCCCAATACACCACCCCCAGCAGAACGCCGCCAACTGCGGCCCAGATCCCTGTCATTTTGGCCGCGCGACGCAAAGCGGAGCGATTGCGCGCACCAACAGCCTTGCCGGAAAAGGTTTCAACAGCGAAGGCAAATCCATCCAGAGTATGAGCGGTAATATAGAGAAACTGCATCAAAATCTGATTGGCGGCCAGAGTGTCATCTCCGAAGTCAGCACCAAACAGCAGAAAGGACATAAAGATCGACTGCAGCATCAGAGATCGCAGCAGAATATCTCCGTTCACGCGCGCCATTTCCCGCAGGGACGCGCGATCCAAAATGCGGGCAACCGACTTCCACTCAGGGTTTGCGAAGACCTCTCGGCACATCCAAAGCGCCAAGGCACAGCCGGAGACTTCTGCAATAAGCGTGGCAAAAGCCACCCCTTCAACGCCCAGGTTGAGACCCAGGACAAACCAGAGATCCAGCAGGATATTGAGGCCGTTCATCCACAGCTGCACCACCAGCACGGCCTTGGTGCGCTCCTGTGCAATCAACCATCCGGTCACCCCATAAAGCGCAATTGCGGCGGGCGCAGACCAGATACGGATCTGCAGATATTGCGCGGCCAGTGCCTCAACTTCGGGCGAGGCGGGAGACAGCCAGAATGCAGCTTTGAATAGCCCCACCTGCGTGAGGATCAGCAGGACACCCGCAAAGAGGCCGATCACCACGGCACGTGTCAGCATAGCGGCAACTTCACCGTGACGACCTGCTCCAAGCGCTTTGGCCGTCAGGCCAGTGGTGCCCATCCGCAGGAACCCAAAAATCCAGTAGAGTCCCGCCAGCACCACCGCGCCAATACCGACGGCGCCAATCGGCGCAGCCTCCCCTATCTGCCCAACAACCCCCGTATCCACCGCGCCCAGAATCGGCACAGTGGCATTTGAGATCACAATCGGAAGCGCGACATGCAAAATTCGCCGATGGGAGATATCCCCTAGCTCACCGGTGGCCGCCTTAAGATCATTCATCCCGTGTTGGCATCAAGAAATGGCCGGTGGCCTGTGCATAGAGCACGTCGCGCTGATCTTGCCAGGCCTCCACATGCACAGAGGCATAGCGGCGGCCAGAGCGGTTGACCCGCGCGCGGGCATAGGCGTCACGCGGCAGTCCAGACCGCAGATAGTCGACCGTAAAATCAATGGTCTTAGGCAGACGTGGCAGATGCCCTGCGGTCAGGCTTTCCATTGTGATGCGCCCGCTTTCGATATCATCCCACAAGCCAGACCACGCCAAACCGATCACGGCAGTGGTTTCCAAGAAACCCGCGGTGACGCCCCCATGGATGGCGGGCAACATAGGATTGCCGATCAGCTTGTCATCAAATGGCAGGATGGCGGTGAGTTCATCGCCGCGGCGCTCAAACTCGATGCCGAGGAAATTGATATAGGGAACACCGTGCACAAGCGCGCTCATCGCCGCATCGCGGCGTTGCTTCACGACCTGTACAGGTTCGGGACGGGACCGGGCCATGGATCAGCTCCTTTGCACAGTGAAAGTGCCCGTGGCCGTCGCCACTGGCAGCGCGTCATCTTCATCCACTGCGGTGGCACGAACAAAAGCAACGGAACGCGTGATATGATAGCATTCAGCCTTGGTGCGGATACTTTGCCCCGGCGTGGCGGCGCGCATGTAGTCAATACGAAGATCGATTGTCGCCGTACTGGAGGGAGACGACGGGTGGCACATAGCAGCCGCTCCGCAGCAGGTGTCCATCAAAGCAAACACAGCTCCGCCATGCAGAACGCCCGTTTCCGGATCCCCAACAATATTATCATTGTAGGGCAGAACCATCTCTGCCTTACCATCCCCGATATTGGTCAACTTCATGTCCAGCGCTTTGCAATGCGGAATCGCATTTATGAAGTGTTCCGCCATTTTTGCTTTCTGGGTGTCCATTCGCTCTCTCCGCCCGCAATCCGTCATTTATGAGCGTCAATTGTCGCGGTATTCAAGGGGGCGGTTGCTCTTGCTGCAGATGCAAACTAAGTTTCGCTTTCAAGGAGGCCCTGCAAATGTCTGATACTCGCCTGAGTTTTAAGGAAATGTGCGCACGATTCGACGTGACCCCGCGAACCCTGCGTTATTATGAGTATATTGAACTGCTTCAGCCCGAACGCGAAGGACGCAGCCGGTACTTCGGCCCCCGCGAAGTCGCACGCATGACGCTGATTATGCGCGGTCGCCGGTTTGGCATCAAACTCGAAGACATTCGTCAATGGCTCCTCATCTATGAACACGAAGGCACTTCAGCACAGATGCAGGCCTTTGTGGATATGGCCGACCGCCAAATGGAAGAGCTCGAAGAACAGCGGCAACAACTTGAGGAAGCGATGCGTGAACTCAAAGAACTGCGCGACGAAACTGCGGGCTTCTTAACGAAAGCGACCAGCTAACCTTCTTTTCAAGACGAAAGCTGCCATCGAGAGAGTCGCCGTGACGTCGAGGTCTACAGCTTAAACTTATGCAGAAAGCTCCCACATTTCGGGGGCTTTTTCTTTGGCCTGCGCTCGCCTGCAGCGCGGTTTTTTCCGGGAAAGTCCGCCTGACCCTACTTAAAAAAATGATCCTACGTCACATAGAATTGTGACGTGACGTCCTACTTACGTTAACGTCAAGCACTATAGTAAATCAATTCCCGAAGCCCATTTTGTAACCACCTTCCGACACGAAAGGACGCAATGATGAGCGAAGACACGATGACCATCCGCGAGATGTGTGACGCTTATGACGTCACACCTCGGACTCTTCGGTTCTATGAATCCAAGGAACTTTTGTTCCCAATTCGCGAAGGCCAAAAACGTTTGTTCACCAAACGTGACCGCGCCCGCCTCAAGCTGATTTTGCGCGGCAAACGGTTTGGGTTCTCGCTTGAAGAGATCCGCCAACTTCTCGACCTTTATGACATGGGCGACCAACAGGCGACCCAGATGCAGCGCACCTATCAAGTGGCGCAGCACCGTCTCAAGGACATGGAAGAACAGCGCGATGAGCTCAACGAGGCGATCCACGACCTCCGTGAACAGTTGAAATGGGGCGAGCAATTCATTGCTGATCTCCAAGATCAAAAAGACGCCGCGCAGTAAGCGCTGCAAAGACATTCCGTAACGGATCATCCAAAGGGAAGAGGCCAATGCCAACATATACCGCACCCGTCAAAGACATGCAGTTTGTCCTTCACGACATGCTGAAAGTTTCGAGCTCTGACATTCCGGGCTACGACGAGCTGGAAGCTGAATTCACCAATGCCGTTCTGGAGGAAGCCGGCAAACTGACAGCAGATGTGCTGGCACCGCTGAACGTGGTGGGTGATCAGGAAGGCTGCCGTTTGGAAAATGGCATCGTTTACACTCCGACTGGCTTCAAGGCTGCCTTTGAGCAGGTCAAAGAAGGCGGCTGGACCGGGCTGGATATGCCCGAAGAGTATGGCGGTCAGAACATGCCGTACCTGCTGGGCACCGCCGTTGGTGAGATGTTCTCTGCCTCCAACCAAGCTTTCACCATGTATCAAGGCCTGACCCACGGGGCCGCCGCCGCAATCCTTGCGCACGGTACAGACGAGCAGAAAAACAAATGGCTGCCCAAGATGGTCTCCTGTGAATGGACCGGCACCATGAACCTGACAGAGCCACATTGCGGCACCGATCTGGGCCTGATGCGCACGAAGGCTGAGCCGCAGGACAATGGCACCTACAAAATCTCCGGCCAGAAGATCTTTATCTCCGCCGGCGACCATGACATGGCCGACAACATCGTGCATCTGGTTCTGGCAAAAGTACCCGGTGGCCCAGAAGGCATCAAAGGCGTGTCCCTCTTTATCGTGCCGAAATTCCTCGTGGATGACGAAGGCAACATCGGCGCGCGCAATGGCGTTTCTGTTGGCAACATCGAAAAGAAGATGGGCATCCACGGCAACTCCACATGTGTGCTGAACTACGACGAAGCCGAAGGCTATCTGATTGGCGATCTGAACAAAGGCATGCGCGCCATGTTCACCATGATGAACGAAGCGCGTCTGGGTGTGGGCATGCAGGGTCTGGCTCAGGCGGAAGCCGCCTATCAGAACGCTCTGGCATATGCCAAGGACCGCCTGCAGGGCCGTGATGTGACCGGTGCGAAAAACCCGGATGGCCCAGCCGATCCACTGATCGTGCATCCTGATATCCGCCGCTCTTTGATGGATCAGAAATCCTTCGTGGAAGGCGCACGTGCGTTCATCCTCTGGGGCGCAACCATGATCGACAAAGCGCATCGCAGCGAAGACAAGGATGCCGATGGCCTGATCTCCCTGCTGACCCCTGTCATCAAAGGCTTCCTGACCGATGAAGGCTATGACATGACCGTCAAGGCACAGCAGGTCTACGGTGGTCACGGCTACATCGAAGAATGGGGCATGAGCCAGTTCACCCGTGATGCCCGTATTGCGATGATCTATGAAGGTGCCAACGGCGTTCAGGCGCTGGATCTGGTCGGTCGTAAGCTGGCTGTTGATGGTGGCAAGCACGTGATGGCCTTCTTTGATCTTGTGAAGACCTTCTGCAAAGAAAACGGTGAAGATGAAGCGCTGAAAGACTTCGTGGAACCGCTGAAAGCAGCCTCCAAGGATCTGCAGGCCGCCGGCATGTATTTCATGCAGGCTGGCATGAAGAACCCAAATGACGCGCTGTCTGGCTCCAACGACTTCATGCATCTCTTTGGTCACGTCTGCCTCGGCCTGATGTGGGCACAGATGGCCAAAGCGGCGAATGCTGCGCTGGCCTCCGGTGAGGGCGATGCAGAATTCTACGAAACCAAACTGGCGACTGGTCGCTACTACATGGCACGTCGTCTGCCTGCGACTGGCCTGCATCTGGCACGCATCCAGACTGGTGGCGACACCGTCATGGCGCTGACTGCAGACCAATTCTGATAAAGCTGGGCGGGGGTAGTCCCCGCCCCCTTCCCGTTTCTGGCGTCATAGTGGAGGACAGATGCCCAAGCGTTTCAGACTGACCCGTCGGTTCCCAGTTGCGATGACTGAGGACGGCTACCGGAAGCTCCGAAGCTTTGCGGCAGAGGCTGGTCTGGATGAAGGTGAAGCGCTTTCGTTTCTGTTTGAAAACTTTGACGTTGTAACGGATCAAGATCAGCTGGCGCAGCGTCTGCGCCAGTTCAACGCGACCTTGGACGCCCGAAAACGCTGACAATGGCCGCGCATCACATTGCCAAGGGGAGGACGGCATGACAATCAAACTCTACTGCTTTGGGGAAAGCGGACATTCCTACAAGGCCGCTCTGGCGCTGGAGCTTTCCGGCCTCGACTGGGACCCTGTGAAAGTTGATTTCTTTGCCGGAGAAACCCGATCTGACGCCTATCGTGAGACGGTGAATGAAATGGGGGAAGCTCCGGTTTTGGTGGATGGGGATCTCAAGCTGTCTCAGGCCTCTGTGATTCAGGATTACATCTCTGAAAAAACTGGCAAGTTTTCTGGCAAGGATGACGCGGAGCGTCGCGAAATCCTGCGTTGGCAATTCTGGGACAATCACAAGTTCAGCTCTGTTGCTGGCGTGACCCGTTTCCTGATCCACTTCCTGCCTGCGGATAAGCAGCCCAAAGAAGTGATCGCCTTTAATCAAGGTCGTTTGAAAGCGGCCTATGATATTTTGAACAAACACCTTGAAGGCCGCGATTGGATTGTGGGGGAAAGCCTGAGCAATGCCGATCTGACCTGCTGTTCGTATCTTTACTACCCTGAACCCTTTGGTTTTGACCGCAGCCAGTGGCCCAATATTGATCGCTGGCTGACCAATATTTCCGAAACACCGGGGTGGAAACACCCCTATGACCTGATGCCCGGCTCCCCCGCGGACCGTGCCTAAAATCGCCTGATAATAGGAGACCACAATGACCGAAGCCTATATCTATGACGCCGTGCGCACCCCGCGCGGCAAAGGCCGCAAGGACGGCAGCCTGCACGAGGTGACTTCTGTTGCCTTGTCCAAGACTGTTCTGAACAGCCTGAAAGAACGCAACGGCCTCGAAGGCCACGCCGTGGAAGATGTGATCTGGGGCAATGTGACCCAAGTCAAAGAGCAAGGCGGCTGCCTCGCACGTACAGCCGTGCTCGCCTCCGATCTGGATGAGCGCATCCCCGGCCTGGCCATCAACCGTTTCTGCGCCTCCGGCATGGAAGCTGTGAACCTTGCCGCCAACCAAGTCAAAGGCGGCGCGGGCGACGCCTATATCGCTGGTGGTGTTGAGATGATGGGCCGCGTGCCAATGGGGTCGGATGGCGCGGCCATCGCCGTTGACCCATCCGTTGCCATGGACATGTATTTTGTTCCACAGGGCATCTCTGCTGACATCATCGCGACGGAATATGGGTTCACCCGTGATCAAGCGGACCAACTGGCCATGGAATCCCAGCGCCGGGCAGCAATGGCGTGGGAAGAAGGCCGTTTTGACAAATCCATCGTGGCAGTCAAAGACATCAACGGTCTGACCATTCTGGACAAAGATGAATACATGCGTCCGGGCACCGACATGCAGTCGCTGGGCGGCCTGAAGCCTGCGTTTAAAGAACAGGGCGAAGTGATGCCCGGTTTTGATAAACTGGCGCTGATGAAGTACCCGCATCTGGAGAAGATCAACCACATCCACCACGCCGGGAACTCCTCTGGCATCGTGGACGGCTCTGCTGGTGTTCTGATCGGCAACAAGGAATTTGGCGAAAAATACGGCATCAAACCGCGCGCGGTGATCAAGCAGACCTGCAAAATTGGTCTGGACCCCACCATCATGCTGACCGGTCCTGTCCCTGCGACCCAGAAGATCCTAAAAGACGCAGGCATGGCGATCAGCGACATTGATCTGTTTGAAGTGAACGAAGCCTTCGCTTCTGTTGTAATGCGCTTCCAGCAGGCCTTTGAGGTGGATCCTGAACTGATCAACGTCAACGGCGGCTCCATTGCCATGGGTCACCCGCTGGGCGCGACCGGTGCGATCATCATTGGCACGCTGCTCGACGAGCTTGAGCGTCAGGACAAAGAAACAGGTCTGGCCACGCTCTGCATCGCATCCGGCATGGGTGCTGCCACCATCATCGAACGCGTGTAATCCGCCGACAACAGGATAAGAGACATGACTGATTTCACAATGAACGTCGGCGACAACGGTGTCGCCATCATCACCTGGGACGTGGCTGACAAATCCATGAACGTCCTGCGCAGCGAGTCTTTTGGTGAGCTGAACGCGCTGATCGACGAAGTGCTGTCCAATGACGACATCAAAGGCGCTGTGATCACTTCCGGCAAAAAAGGCACCTTCGCAGGGGGCATGGATCTCAACGTTCTGGGGTCCATCCGTGAGGAAGCAGGTGATGAGCCTGCGCAGGCGCTGTTTGATTTCACCATGCAGGGCCACCAGTTCCTGCGCAAAATCGAACGCGCGGGCATGGACCCGAAAACCAACAAGGGCGGCAAGCCTATTGCTTCCGCTCTGCCGGGCACTGCACTGGGTATTGGTCTGGAACTGCCGCTGGCAACGCACCGGATCTTCTGCGCCGACAATCCAAAAGCCAAAATTGGCCTGCCTGAAATCATGGTTGGCATTTTCCCGGGCATGGGCGGCACCACGCGTTTTGTGCGCATGATGGGCGCGATGGCGGCCTCCCCCTTCCTGCTGCAGGGCAAGATGGTCGATCCTAAGAAAGCCAAAGCGGCTGGCATCATTCATGAAGTGGTGGACGATCCTGTCGCCGCCGCGACCGAGTGGGTGCTGAACGCCACAGATGCGGACATTGTGAAACCATGGGATGCCAAAGGCTACAAAATGCCGGGCGGCGATCCGTATCACCCTGCAGGCTTCATGACCTTCGTGGGCGCCTCTGCCATGGTCAACGGCAACACCTGGGGCGTGTACCCAGCGGCCAAAGCCATGCTTTCTGCGATCTATGAAGGGGCGCAGGTGCCATTTGACACAGCTCTGAAGATCGAAGCGCGCTGGTTTGTGAACGTTCTGATGAACCCGTCGTCTTCTGCCATGATCCAGTCCCTGTTCATCAACAAGGAAGCACTGGAAAAAGGCGCAAACCGCCCCGACGTTCCAGATCAATCCGTCAAGAAAGTTGGCGTTCTGGGCGCAGGCATGATGGGCGCGGGCATCGCGCTGGTATCCGCACAGGCGGGCATGGATGTTGTGCTGATTGACACTTCTCAGGAAGCGGCGGATCGCGGTAAAGCCTACACAGAGACCTATCTCGACAAGGGCATGAAGCGCGGCAAAGTGACGGCCGAGAAGAAAGAGGCCATGTTGGGCCGCATCAATGCGACCACAGATCTCAACACCCTCTCTGACGTCGACCTGATCATCGAAGCCGTATTCGAAGATGTGGGCGTGAAGGCGGAAATGACCAAGAAGGTCGAAGCCATCATTCCCGAGGACGCGATCTTTGCCTCCAACACCTCGACCCTGCCGATCACTGGTCTGGCCGAAGCCTCTGTGCGCAAGGAGCAGTTCATCGGCATTCACTTCTTCTCCCCAGTAGAGAAGATGGCTCTGGTGGAAATCATCAAGGGCGATGAAACCGGCGATCGTGCGGTCGCCAAGGCGCTGGACTATGTGCGTCAGATCAAGAAGACCCCAATCGTTGTGAACGATGAGCGCTTCTTCTACGCCAACCGCTGCATCATTCCTTACATCAACGAAGGCGTGATGATGGCTGGCGAAGGCGTTGGCCGTCCGCTTCTGGATCACGCTGCGCAGCTGCTGGGCTTCCCAGTGGGTCCGGTTCAGCTGGTGGATGAAACTTCCTTTGATCTTGGCGCGAAAATTGCCAAGGCGACCATGGAAGCCATGGGCGATGCCTATCCTAAATCGGTGGCAGATGACGTGACCTTCTGGATGGTTGAAGAAGGCCGACTGGGCCGCAAATCCAAAGGTGGCTTCTTTGACTACGATGAAAAAGGCAAGCGCCTTGGCTATTGGGAAGGCTTCAACGAGAAGTTCCCTCTGCTGGAAGAACAGCCTGATGTTGTCGAAGTTCAGCACCGCCTGATCTTTGCGCAGGTTCTGGAAGCTGTGCGCGCATTGGAAGCCGGTGTTCTGGAAGACATCCGCGAAGGCGACGTTGGCGCGATCTTGGGTTGGGGCTTCATGCCATGGTCCGGTGGCCCCTTCAGCTGGCTCGACATTGTTGGTGCCGCTTGGGCTGCGGAGCGTTGCGACGAACTGGCCGCAAAATTCGGCGACCGTTTTGCCTGCCCACCGCTGCTGCGTGAAATGGCTGACAAAGGTCAAACCTTCTACGGCCGCTTTGGCCCAGCTGCAAAAGCTGCCGCCTAAGTCACTCTTCAAAAAAATGAAAACGCCCGGACCTTTTTCAGGTCCGGGCGTTTTGTGTTTACCCGTAAGCTTTGCTTAATGTGGCGTCAGGCAGCCTGCCTGAGCTCTGGAACTGGCACTCCCAACGTTTTGACACGGCCAGTTTCCAGCAACGCCTGCGCCGCGTTCACAGGTAGCATTTTATAGTTAGGCGCTCTACCAAAGCGCGGCCGCACCCCTGCGCGCAGCCCCCAATAGCATTGGGAAAACGCAAGTGTGCCCCCGTTCACAAACACCATCTGATCCTCCGCAAAGACCGGGAGCACCGCAGACAGGCTGCCCTGTGGCTCAATACGCTCAACACCTTCGACAATCTCCAACGCAGCGGCAGGGAGCAAGGCATAGGGATCCCCCCAAGCATCCCGCACGTCAGGGCTTTCCACAAGAATACCCTGATGCGGAGGTACAATCAGATCCTGTCTGTTTTCCAAAGTGCCCTTTGGCACATGCAGAGGCCACAGAGGGCGTGGCGTCAATTGTTCAGAGGTAAAAACAACCTCAGGAACCAGCGCTGTGATGCGCTGAAATCCTGCGTCAAATGTGAGAACTTCGTCCCCAATGCAAAGCTTCTCCACACTTGCCCATCCCCCGGGAGTCGCCACGCGGCTTCCGGTAACAAGACCACAGCCAGCTGTAGATAATACGGGTTTCTGTCCCGTTGTTTGTTTGCGCGCCGCCAAAGCAAGACGCGCCCTTTCTCTCAGTGTGCCCACCATTCCATCCACCAAATTCTAGAGGGTTTTCCATCCGAGTGCTTGCCACTGCACGTTTTCAATGTGCGCGCAGTTGGCCGCAATTGGGATTATTTTGTGTCAGCATCTAGAATTGGTAAACAATTCCAAATGGATAACAGGCATTCGATCGAAAGTTTCAACAAAATCGCTTCTAACTTTTGCAACCTAAACGTCAGTACAACCTTGGTAACTGCACACCCCACAAACAGAGAAACCGCCGCTCGCGTACATAAATTTCCCGAAAACCCATCAATCCGTGCGTATTATTACCGACTTTTCATTTCCCACGACAGATAGCAATGTGCCCGCAAAATTTTTGATCGGGAGGAATCGCCCATGGGTTGGATGGCTGACGAAACAGGATTGGAAAAATGCGCGGCGAACTATGTGCCGCTGACCCCTTTGTCCAGTCTCAAACGCGCTGCACAAGTTTTTCCTGAGCGGCTTGCACTGGTGCATGGCGCAACACGTCTATCTTACCGGGCCTACTATGAGCGGTGCAGTCGACTGGCATCTGCCCTCAAGCAGCGCGGCGTTGCACCCGGAGATGTGGTGGCCACGCTGTTGCCCAATGTGCCGGAAGCCGCCGAAGCGCATTTTGGCGTGCCAGCCTGTGGTGGTGTTCTGAACGCGATCAACATCCGTTTGGACGTGGCCACTGTGGCCTACATCTTTGCGCATGGAGAAGCCAAAGTTGTTTTGGTGGACAGCGCCTTTGTGTCTTTGGCCGAAGCGGCCGTGGCGGAAATGTCCGGAACAACGCCTCAGATCATTGAGGTCGCGGCGCCAGAGTTTGGACATCCCGCAAGTGGTCGGCATCCCACATATGAGGATCTGATCGAGCAAGGCGCGCCAGATTTCGAATGGATCATGCCCGAAGATGAATGGGAGAGCATTGCGCTGAACTATACCTCGGGCACCACGGGCAAACCAAAAGGCGTGGTCTATCACCACCGGGGAGCCTATCTGAACGCGATGGGACAGGTGCTGAGCTGGCGGATGACACTGCACCCCGTGTATCTGACAATTGTGCCGCTGTTTCACTGCAACGGATGGTGCCACACTTGGATGATGCCCATGGTGGGCGGCACCATTGTCTGTTGTCGCGACATCACCGCGAAGAACATCTTTGATGCCATCGCCGATGAGGGCGTCACCCATTTTGGCGGCGCACCGATTGTGTTGAACACTTTGGTCAATGCCCCCGAGGCAGAGCGGCGCAGCTTTGACCATGTGGTGGAGGTCTTCACCGCGGGCGCTCCCCCTGCCCCGGCCACTTTGGCAAAGATTGAACCGATGGGCTTTCATGTCACCCAGGTCTACGGGCTGACCGAAGTCTATGGGCCAGCGACGGAATGCCTTTGGGACACAACGCGTTGGAACGACCTTGAAGGCACGGAACGGGCGGCCATCAAAGCACGTCAGGGCGTGCCGATGCCCTTTATGGATGACATCACCGTCATGGATGAAAAAATGGCGCAAATTCCGATGGATGGTACTGCGGATGGTGAGATCATGATCCGTGGCAATGCGGTGATGAAAGGCTATCTGAAAAACCCGGAAGCGACCAAAGAGGCCTTTGCTGGTGGATATTTCCACTCTGGGGACATCGCGGTACAGCACCCCGACAGCTATGTGCAGATCACGGATCGCGCCAAGGACATCATCATTTCCGGTGGCGAAAATATCAGCTCCGTCGAAGTGGAAGGCGTGCTGATGCATCACCCCGCTGTGAGCCTCGCCGCAGTTGTGGCCAAGCCCGATGAAAAATGGGGCGAAGTGCCCTGCGCCTTTATCGAGCTTCTGGACGGACAGAGCGCAGACGAAGCCGAGATCATCGCTTTTGCCCGCAAAGAACTGGCCGGGTTCAAGACACCCAAGAAGGTGGTTTTTGGCGAGCTACCCAAAACCTCAACCGGGAAAATTCAGAAGTTTGCCCTGCGCGAAGCCGCCAAAAACTTCTGAGCACGCGGACCTGCACTGGCATAAATTAGCACAGGTTTGCCAGTTGGCGGGCCTGACACAAAAAGTTGCGGCAATTGCGAAACCGCTCTGATAAGGTTGCTGCAACGACCAAAAATGGCACGGATATGAGCAGTAACCCAAAAATCGAAGATGATCTGCGTGAAAAGATCATCTCTGCGCCCGATGTGATTCTCGAAGACCGCGATCTGATGCGCGCGCTGATTGCAGCAAATGAAAAAACCATGGGCGGCAATATTGTCGATCTGCGCGGCATAGCGATGGAACGCCTCGAAGCGCGGCTTGATCGTCTGGAAGACACCCACCGCAGTGTCATTGCCGCCGCATATGACAATCTGGCTGGCACAAATCAGGTGCATCGGGCGATTCTGCGGATGCTGGATCCGGTTGAGTTTGAGCGCTTCCTCCATGATCTGGGCGGCGAAGTTGCCGATATTTTACGCGTGGATGCCATCCGGCTGGTGCTTGAAACGGAACAAGAGACCGATGGCGACCACGCCTTGGCGCGTTTGGGCGATGTTTTGTCCACAGGCGCACCGGGCTTTATCGAAGACTATCTGACCGGTGGACGCAATATACCACAGCGTCAGGTCACGTTGCGCCAAGTGCAAGGGGGCCGCGCGCTGATCTATGGAGAGGATGCGGACTGGATCCGCTCTGAAGCCTGTCTCAAGTTGGATTTCGGTGCGGGCAAACTGCCCGGTCTTCTGGTCATGGGAGCGGAAGACCCACATCAGTTCACACCGCAACAAGGCACTGATCTTCTGGCCTTTTTTGCCGGTGTCTTTGAGCGCGCCATGCGCCGCTGGCTGGCGTGATCAGCCCGGCCGCGCAGGAGGCTCTGGAGCGCTTTCTGGCGCATAAGGTGGCGTTAGAAAATGTTTCAGACAACACCGTGGCGGCGTATCGGCGCGATGTGTCTGATTTCATTACGTTTATGACAATGCACAGGGGAGAGCCGCAAGGGCTGGCCCCGCTGAAAGACATTGGCGTTCCGGATATGCGCAGCTGGATGGCGCAGGCCAGAAGCAGCGGTATTGCGCCTCGGTCTTTGGCGCGTAAGCTATCGGCGGTAAAGAGTTTTTACCGCTGGCTGGCAGAGCGCGAAGGCTTTGAACCAACGGCGGTTCTGGCCATGCGGGCGCCGAAATTTCAGGCCAAGCTGCCACGTCCGTTGGCGGAAGATGCCGCGCTGCAAGTGCTTGAAACTGTTGAACTTCAATCACAGGAAGACTGGGTCGGGGCGCGCGATGTCGCCGTGATCACCCTGCTGTATGGTTGCGGGTTGCGGATTTCAGAAGCCCTTGATTTAAAAGGCAAAGACGTCCCCCTTCCTGAAACCCTGCGGATTGTTGGTAAAGGCGGTAAGGAACGGCTTGTGCCCGTGTTGGATGCGGCGCGCGCGGCGATGGAACACTATATTTCCCTTTCACCTCATATGGTTACAGAAGATGGCGCCGTATTTCGTGGCGTAAGAGGTGGCCCATTGAGTGCGCGCGTGGTGCAGAAAACCATGCAGCAGACACGGCAACAGCTGGGGTTGCCCGCAAGCGCGACACCACATGCACTGCGCCACAGCTTTGCAACGCATTTGTTGAGTGCTGGCGGGGACTTGCGAGCTATTCAGGAGCTTTTGGGCCATGCCTCTCTGTCCACGACACAGGCCTACACGCAGGTGGATACGGCCCGTTTGATGGAAGTCTACAACCGCACCCACCCCAAAGCGTGATCTGAACGCCTGCAGGGGTGTTAACACTTTGGAGGTCGGCGAAAGTCACGTCTGTATTGCGTCGGTATTCCAACAGCAACGCGGCGGTGGATTTTGCGCGATCAACATCTTAACCGACCGCGCGTTGCGCCCCTTTGGGGATCACTTCATAGCCCGGCTCCTCGGGCTCATCATCCACCATCTCTGACGGGAAGCCCGGAGCCTGCACGCAAAGTCCCGTGGCCTCCTCCAGCCGTTTGATGATGTTGGGGCTGAGTTCTCTTTCCCCATAGCGGGCAATGGCGTCGTCAAACATCGCAATCATCAGCGGATTGAGTTCAAGCGGCACACCGGCGCGGTCGGCCACATCCTGAAACAGGCCGATGTCCTTTTTGACCAGATCCATGGTGAAAGAGATGTCGCGCGAGCCATTAAGGATGACCTGACTTTCGGTTTCATGACTGAAGGAATTGCCAGAGCTGATGCGGATGGCCTCATAAGCGGTGTTGAGATCCATGCCTGCAGCGGCGCAAGTGGTGAGCGCCTCGGCACTGGCCACCAGATGCGCGGTGGCAAGATAGTTTGTGACCACTTTGAGCACGGAAGCCGAGCCGAGATCGCCGGTGTGCAACACACGCCGCCCCATGGTGGTGAGCAGCAGCAGGACGCGTTCAAAGGTGGCGCGGTCACAGCCCGCGAAGATGGCGATATTGCCCGTATCTGCCCGGTGACAGCCGCCCGAGACCGGACAATCCACCGCCGCCCCCCCTGCGGCGATGACCAGCGCGCCGAGGCGTTTGACCTCGGCGGCATCAGTGGTGGACATTTCCATCCAGATTTTGCCGGGACGGACCTCTGTCAGCATCTCCTGCATCACAGCATCTGAGGCGGCGGGGGACGGCAGGCAGGTGATCACCACATCACAAAGCCGCATCATCTCCGCCGCGCCAGAAACCGCCTTGGCCCCGTCCGCCAGTTTGTCCGCCACAAGATCAACGCTGAGATCATGGACATAAAGCGCGTTGCCGTTTCTGAGCAGGCTGCCGCTGAGTTTGCCGCCCACGTTGCCCAATCCGATAAATCCAATTTTCACAGGCTCTCTCCCCCTATCCTCTGTTGCAGCCTGACGCGGGATGACATGCGCGGCAGGTCGGAGCGCGACATATCTGGCGTTTTTGACCTATGGTTTGCCAAAGAGGCGGCCCGCCGCCTCCGACGCCAGCGGCGCGCCGGAAAGCTGGGCCATGTGCCAGGCCAGCGCGGTGTTGGAGCTGAATACCGGCTTGTTAAGCGTGGCCTCCAGATCGGCAATCAGATCCAGCGTTTGCAGGTTGGTACAGCTGAGAAACACCGCCTCCACATCTTGCAGACCCACTTGGGTTGCGGCGGCTTTGACGGAGGTGGCGGTGATACGAGCGACGTTCTCCTCCCCCGCTTCGCCAAAGGAAACCAGTTCGGGCACCGCGATACCGGCGGCCTCAAAGGCGCGTTGCACCGGGAGAGAGACCTCAGCCACATAGGGTGTGACCATGCCAAGACGCGTGATGTTGAGCGCGCGGCAGGCGGCGATGGCGGCGGTGAGCGGATCGGTCACTGCGGGTGTTTTCACGCCTTGCTGCACAAGTGCGGCCACTTGCGCGGCTCCGATCATGGTGGTGCCGGAGGTGCAGCCGTAGCCGACCACATCAAAGCGGGCGGCAGGTGGGAAGAGCGCCGCGCTGGCAGGCAGCGTTTGGGACATTTCCTGCAAGGTGTCGGTGGTGACTTCGGCCCCGGAGGGCACGCGGCTGGTGTAAAGCGCGAGATCGCGGGAGGGGAAGAGACGGCGGAAATCCTGCTCCAGCGTTTCGTCAAATTTGAGCACGATGAGGCCCAATGTGTGGTGACCGGAGGCAGGAGGGCCGAGCGTGAAGGGGGCGATGTCCATGGGGTTACCTCAGGATCGGGAGCGCCGCAGGGGCGCGGGTGGACAGCAGCTCACAGCCATGCGCGCGCAGGACGATATTTTCTTCGTGCACCTGAAAGCGGCCCGGGGCGATTTCCACGCCCGGCTCCAGCGTGAGCACCATGCCGTCGCGCAGCTCTGTGGTGTCATGCGGCGTGAAGCTCGGCCATTCGGTGAGCGTGACACCAAGTCCGTGGCCAAGCCGCCCGCCGCCGGGGGTGGCACCCTGGGCGGTGAGGCTTTGGGCAAACATGGCGTGCACATCGCAGGCGCGGTGGCCGGGGCGCAGCGTGGTGAGCACATGATCCGTGGCTTGGTAGAGTTGGTCGTAGGCGCGCTTGGCAGCATCATCGGCGCGGGTGATGGCGAAGTTGCGGTCAAAATCGCAGAAGTAGCCATCCAGCACTGCACCGGTGTCCAGCATGAGGATGTCGCCAGCGGTGAGCTGCTGATCGCCAGCGGGGGATATGACATCGCCGTAGCCGCCCTGCCCCGCGCCGCCAGCGGTGTAGCTGACCCAATCGGCACCTTCCTCCAGCAGAACGCGCTGAAAATCGCGAAAGACCTGTGCGTGGGTGTGGCCTTCGGCGGCGTAGTCAGAGATGCGGGCGAAAGCGCGATCGGCCACAGCGCAGGTGGCGCGGATTTTGCTGATCTCAGCCTCTGATTTGATTTCACGGGTGCGTTGGACTGTGTCGGTGGCGTCGATATAGCGACGTGGCGCGAGGGCTTGGGTGAGTTGGATGTAATCCGCCAGCGGCATGCGCAGCTGGGTTTCAAGGCCCATGGGCAGCCCGATGGCGCCTGTGGCGGGGACGATTTCGGCGAGGGTTTCGCTGAGCAGGCTGACGCCATCATCTCCCGGGAAGGGCGCGTCCCATGTGCGGATGTCGGTGACCCATGTTTTGCGCATGAGGTCGGCGCCGATGGCGGGGATCACGGCGATCGGGGCACCGGTGGCTGGGATGAGGACAAACCACGGGCGGGCGGGGCTTTCCCAGAAACGGGTGAGGAAGCCGGTAGTGTAGAAGATGTCCGCCGCAGAGGTGAGCAGCAGCGCGGAATGGCCAGCGCGGGCCATGGCGTTTTGCAGGCGGGAGATGCGGGAGTGGAACTCTGACGGCGGGAAGCCACGGGTCGGCATCGTCTCAGACATCTTCCGGCCCTTCGCTGACGATCGTCAGAATGCGATCGGCTGGACCAAGATTTGGACGTTTGAGCAGCGCGGCGGCGACACCTGCCACGCCAGAAGGGGTGCTGGCGATATCGTGGGCTTTGAGGGTTTCGACAGTGTCACGGGCCTCTTGCTCTGAAATGGTCACGAAGGTGTCGGCATCCATCGCCAGCCCATTGAGCGCCACCATGGAGGCGGTTTTGCAATCCAGACGGCCCATCTCTGAAACCGAGCCGCTGGTGTCGACAAGCTGGCCTGCGCGGATGGACTCGATCAGCGCAGGGGCCGCTTCGGGTTCGACCACAATGATCTGCGGCGCATCGCCCCAAGTGGCGCGTGCAAAGGCCGCGACGGCGGCGGCGAGACCGCCAACACCGGCCTGCAGAAAGATATGCGTGGGCGGCGCAGGCATTTGCGCGGCGGCCTCTGACGCCATTTGCAGATAGCCCTCCATGACACGAAAGCCAGACTCCTCATTGCCCGGCCATGTGCTGTCAGAGAGCAGCGACCAGCCTTTGTCCTCTGCTGCTGCTGCGGCGGCGGCCATGCTGGCTTCATAATCCTCACCTGCCCAAGCGACCTCAGCCCCCTGTGCCTCAAGACGCGCACCAAAGGCGGCAGGCACGGTGTGGGAGAGATAGATCACCGCCTTGGCACCAAACAGCCGCGCGCCAGCTGCGACGGACAGGCCATGGTTGCCGGCCGACGCGGTGACATAGGTGCGGCCCGTCAGCGCGCGCGCCCAGTCTTGCGGCTGCGCGCGGGCCGCATCATGGGCGATGGCGTAGGCGGCACCCAGCGCTTTGAAGGAGCCGAGCCCCATACGGGCGCGCTCATCTTTGATGTGGAAAGTGGCAACCCCAAGCTTGGCTGCGAGATCGGCCATGTCGCGCAGCGGGGTTTCGGCGTGGGCCGGGCAGAGTGTGAGCAGTTTGGCCACGGTCTCGGCGTCCCGGCTGGGAAGCGTGTCGGATTGACGGGTCGGGAGTCCTTGGCTGCGAAACGGGTTGGCTAAGGTGTGGCTCATGTCTCAGGGGGGCTTTCTAACAGAGTTTTCAAAGGGGCAACCTGCCCGGCCCGTATACGTCCCTCACGCATTTCAAAGAGCGCAGGCCCTTCGATCCCCTCAAAGGCCAGATCCTCCCCGACATATCCGCGATGGGACAGACGGTAAGATTTGGCGGCCCAGTCAGTGATCTCCATGCGGATGGTGAGCGCGTCGCTATCTCGCAACGGGCGGCGGTATCTGGCCTGTGTCTCCGTCATTCCCAGACCTACGGCGTTCAAGGCATCACAGACTGCGCCATGACCGCCATAGCGGTGTAGAAAGCGCTGAAACCTGCCGTCCATCCACCGGTAGATATTGGGGTAGTCGACAAGACCCGCCGGGTCACAATCGCCAAAAACAACCTGGTGATGATGCTGAAAGGTGAGAGGCATGGTTGAGATCCCTTGGTGGCCGTTTAGGGCCAGAGTGGGCGGAGCGGGCGCGAAAGGCCATGAGGCTGTGGGTTGAGGGGCTGAGGGTTGACAGAAACGGGTTGCGCCACACAGGGTAGCGCAGAACATCGGGCAATTCGCCCGAATGAGGCTACAACACGCACATTATGCCTTCATTTTAGGGTTAGGAGATCACAGTGCCCACTTCTTTGGATGACATCGATCGGCGCCTGTTGACAGCGGTGCAAAAGAATAACCGCCTGACCGCCGATGAGCTTGGAGAGATCGCGGGCATTTCCCGCTCTGCCGTGCAGCGTCGCCTGACCCGCTACCGGACAGAGGGCATCGTGGAGGCGGATATCTCTGTGGTCAGTGCAAAGGCCGTGGGGCGCCCGATGACTTTTGTTGTGGAAGTGGAAATGGAGCGCGAGCGCACGGACCTGCTTGATGAATTTCGCCGCTCCATGCTCAAGCTCGATGATGTGCAACAATGCTACTATGTGACCGGACAGGCAGATTTCATTCTGGTGGTGACCGCGCCGGACATGTCCGCCTATGAGGAGTTCAGCCGCCGGGTGTTCAATGACAACCCCAACATCCGGCGCTTTCACAGCAATGTGGTGATCGACCGCGTCAAGGCCGGGCTGCAGGTCCCACTGAGCTGACCGCACGCGGCTCTTCTGACGCTGGCCAGAGGCGCGCCAGCGGACGCCGCGCTATATTGCTCAGCCGCAGCAGCTACAGGAGGAGCTGTGCGCAATGGGCTGCACTGGCTCCAAGTTACCCTCACCCAGTGGCAGCTCCCCGGTGAGTGCAGGCGCTGGGATCTGCAGCACAGTAGCGATGCGGATCAAGGTGGCTTCTGGCAGCGTCACGCTTGTGGAAGCGGTTTCCAACTTGGTCAGTTGCCGCTCTGTCAGCCCCACAAGCTTGGCAAGCTTCGGCCGACCGATTTTGCGTGCCTTACGCACAGTGTTGAGACGCTGGGGATCAATCGTAAGCACAGTCATAACAGGGCCCTTGAGTAGAGTTTCGAGCCCATTGCATAGGCTGCAGGCGGGCTGCTGCCAAGCAGGAAAAGACTGTGCTCTTTGTCCTGCTGCCGATTGCACGGCCTTATGGCGCAGGCAGCTCAAATGGCACGGTATAGAGCACCAGCAACGCCAGAGTGACGGCAAGTGTCATGAGCATGATCACCACACAAAGATCGCGGCACCAGGCGTTGTGTTTTAAAAAGGATCGAATGGCTTTCATCGCACCTCACAGCAAGTTGGCTGAGAGACAGATAGGCACCGCGCAGGGCGGCTTCTTTAGAAAGTCGGACAGTTGTTGTGGAAGAAGCGCCAAAGCGGGAGGGGCAGCCTAATCAGGCCTACGCGCTGCCGTGTTTTGCAGACCTACAGAAGATCGCTGCCAACATAGGCTTTGCGACGTTCCACAAAGGCAATGTCTCCTTCCTTGCGTACGTTCACGAGCGCCGATGGGATCCAGAGCCGTCGACCATCTGCCAGCCGCCTTTCATGTGCTCTGCGCAAATGCGGTTTTGGACTTGCATGGCTGCCATCACCGATAGTCTGCGATGCAGACGCACCAAGAGCAGTTAGATATTCTTTTGAATCGACAGTATAATGCCCCGGCGTTTTAGGTTTTCCTTTTCGCTTTGAAGTTTTGTTGATCAATCTTGGCGGCGGTCGCTGATCAATCGCGCACCCACGCGTATTTAAGAGCGCGATCGCCAAGGGATAGCGGGCAACGGCCTCCGCACTATTGTCCGGAAATTCCCCCAAGTGGCCAAAACCCTCGTGCAGATGCGACCGTAAACACATGCATCGGGTGCCGGTATCTGTATGTGAAAACCAAAAGTCAAAAAGAGGGAGAAACCCATTTGGCATTGCCATGCACTCTCTGACGAAAACTTCGCCGTTTGAGCGGGGTTCCACGAGCCCAACAAATTTCCGCCAACGGAGCATGCCGGACTGGCGCTGCATACCGGATGACACACAATACACCCAAGGCTGTTCCTCAAAGGGCTGTCCGACATGGCTCTTCAACCCATCCACGACATCAACGATCCGTCGATCATCGTGATCCAACGCGATAAATTTACCAAGGTCAAAAATACGACCCTTTGCTACGATGTCTTTAGATATAACGCCTGAATCTGCCCAAGCGGACAGGTTTTTCAATACTCGACTAAACTGCATGAGAATGATGTATGATCAACTAGAGGAAGATCAAGATCCCCCCTAATGTGACAAAACCCCAATACCAGTCATTAGACAGCTATTCGCAAAAAAGCCGCCCAGTCTCTGGGCGGCTTTGTCTTGTTTTCGCGAGGCCCCGGATCAGGTCCGGGGCGGGGGTTTAGTCGATGATTGCGTTCAGTGTGGCCGAAGGGCGCATCACTTTGGCTTTCAGCTCAACAGAGGGGCGGAAGTAGCCGCCGATGTCTGCGGCTGGGCCTTGGGCCGCTGCGAGCTCGGACAGGATGGCCGCTTCGCCTTCTGCCAGCGCTTTGGCAACAGCGGCGAACTCGGCTGCCAGATCGGCGTCGTCAGACTGTGCCGCCAGTGCTTCGGCCCAGTAGCGCGCGAACCAGTAGTGGCTGTCGCGGTTGTCAGGCTGACCCACTTTGCGGGATGGGGAGCGGTTGTCATCCAGAATGCCCTGGGTTGCGGCTTCGGCTGCGACCCCCAGAACACCGGCTTTGGCGTTGCCTTTGGCATCCGCGAGGAAGTTCAGGCTTTCACCAAGGGCACAGAATTCGCCCATGGAGTCCCAGCGCAGGTGGTTTTCTTCGACCAGCTGTTGAACGTGCTTGGGGGCAGAGCCGCCCGCGCCGGTTTCAAACAGACCGCCGCCCTGCATCAGCTTCACGATGGAGAGCATTTTGGCAGAGGTGCCCAGCTCAAGGATCGGGAACAGATCGGTCAGGTAGTCGCGCAGCACGTTGCCGGTGATGGCGATGCTGTCGGCACCGGACGTGATGGTTTTCAGCGACTGTGCGGTCGCCTCACGTGGGGCCATGATCTGGAACAGGTCGGCCTTGCCCGCCGCTTCCAGTGCCGGGGTGACGTATTTAATCAGCTCGGCATCATGGGCGCGGTTTGCGTCCAGCCAGAAGATCGCCTCAGAGCCGGTCAGGCGCTGGCGGTCCATCGCCAGCTCGATCCAGTTCTCAATCGGCGCTTTCTTCACGGTGCAGGAGCGCCAGATGTCACCCGCCTCAACGTCGTGGCTGTGCAGGGTTTCACCGTTGGCCAGAACAACGCGGATGGTGCCGTCTGCTGGCGCCTCAAAAGTGGTTGGGTGGGAGCCGTATTCTTCCGCCTTTTGTGCCATCAGGCCCACGTTTGCCACAGAGCCTGCGGTGGTCACATCGAGCGCGCCGTTGGCTTTGAAGAAGTTGATGGTTTCGTCATAGACGGTGGCGTAGCAGCGATCCGGGATCACACAATTGGTGTCACCCTTGTTGCCGGCCTCATCCCAGCCTTTGCCGCCTGCGCGGATCACCGCTGGCATGGAGGCGTCGATGATCACGTCAGAAGGCACGTGCAGGTTGGTGATGCCTTTGTCGCTGTCCACCATATACATGGACGGACGGTCCAGCGCGGCGATTTCGGTTTTGATCGCCTCGGCGTTGTCCAGCGTGTCGATGGCGGCCAGAACCGCACCCAGACCGGAGTTTGGCGAGCCGCCCGCCGCTGCGATGGCGTCGCCATGCGCCTCCCAAACCGGACCAAGCCATGCTTTGACTGCGTGGCCGAAGATGATCGGGTCGGAGACCTTCATCATGGTGGCTTTCATGTGCAGGGAGAACATGGTGCCGTCTGCTTTGGTGTCTTCAATCGCCTCGGCCAGGAAGGCACCCAGCGCTTTGGCGGACATGAAGGTGGCGTCAGCAACGGTGCCTTCTTCCAGCGGCCAGCCGTCTTTCAGAACGGTCACGGCGCCGTCTTTGCCAACAAATTCGATTTTCGCATCACCGGCCTGATCCGCAGAAATGGTGGCGGAGACTTCGTTTGCGTAGAAATCGTTGCCCGGCATGGAGGAGACTTTGGTTTTGCTGTCAGAGACCCAAGCGCCCATGGAGTGTGGGTTGTTCTGAGCAAAGTTTTTGACCGCGCGGGCGGAGCGGCGGTCGGAGTTGCCTTCGCGCAGCACAGGGTTCACAGCGGAGCCTTTGATGCCGTCGTAACGTGCGCGGATCGCCTTTTCTTCGTCAGACTGTGGTGCCTCTGGATAGGACGGGATGTTGTAGCCCTGCCCCTGCAGCTCTTCGATCGCGGCCACCAGCTGTGGCACAGAGGCAGAGATGTTTGGCAGCTTGATCACATTGGCGTCAGGGGTTTTCACCAGTTCGCCCAGAGCGGCCAGATCATCAGATTGGCGCTGATCGTCGGTGAGGTTTTCCGGGAAGGTCGCGATGATGCGGCCCGCCAGCGAAATGTCCGGGGTGCCCACGGTGATGCCCGCGGCAGACACAAATTTGCGGATGATTGGCAGGAAGGACGCGGAGGCCAGCTCCGGTGCTTCGTCTACAATGGTATACAATATGTCAGGCGTCTTGTTTTCAGCCATTTTTCTCACATCCTTTTTTGCGTCAGGGGTGTCTGTGACTTGCGGTATCGGATCAGCGGATCCGATCACATCCGAATGGTTCTCCTCTGCCAGCGGCGGGACAAAAAACGCCCGCACGACGGCATCGTGCGGGCGCTGTATAGGCCGCTGCGGGCCAAAGATCAATTCCGTGTTGCCTGTCAGGCAGAGGCTTTTTGCCGCGTATCCTGCATATAGGCGTCCAAAGCGGCGATTTCCTGCTCTGAGAGGCGCAGGCCGAGTTTGGACCGCCGCCAGATCACATCTTCGGCGGTGCGGGCATATTCCTTCTCCATCAGCCAGCGCACCTCAGATTCTGTGAGGGTGGCGCCAAAATCAATGCCCAGATCCGCCTCTGTTTTGGCCGTGCCAAGGACCTCTGTGGCCTCGGTACCATAAGCGCGGATCAGGCGGGTCGCCCAGCGCTTTGTCAGGAAGGGGTAGCTGCGCAGAAGCTCTGCGATTTTGCTGGGCACCTCCTGCACCTCAAAATCGCCGCCCGGCATGGCCACCCCTGCGGTCCATGGTGCGGTGGCTTCGGGGAAGAAGGGCACAATCTTGGCCAGCGCGGCCTCCGCCAACTTACGATAGGTGGTGATTTTGCCGCCAAAGACGTTGAGCACCGGCGCGCCTGTGTCATCAAGATTGAGCACATAGTCCCGCGTTGCCGCCTGTGCCGAGGATGCCCCATCGTCATAGAGCGGACGTACACCAGAATAGCGCCAGACGATGTCTTGAAGCCCAATGGGTTTGTCAAAATAGTTGGAGGCAAAATCGCAGAGATACTGCGCCTCTTCGTCGGTGCAGCTTGGCGCGGTGTCGGCGTCTGTGTGTTCTTTGTCGGTGGTGCCGATCAGGGTGAAATCATCCTGATAGGGAATGGCAAAGATGATGCGACCATCTTCGCCCTGAAAGAAATAACAGCGGTCATGATCAAACAGGCGCTTGGTGACAATGTGGGAGCCGCGCACAAGGCGCACCCCTGCAGAGGAATTCTGCTTCATCACCCCACGAATGACATCGGCCACCCAAGGCCCACCGGCATTCACCAGAGCACGGGCGCGGGTCACACGGCGTTCGCCACTGTCCACATCTTCCATTTCGATCTGCCACAGACCCTCGCTGCGTTCGGCAGAGATGACTTTGGTGCGGGTGCGGATGGTGGCGCCGCGCGCTTCGGCATCACGGGCGTTGAGCACCACAAGGCGGCTGTCTTCGACCCAGCAGTCGGAATATTCAAAGGCCTTGGTGAATTTGGATTTCAGCGGCTCACCTGCGGCATCGGTGGTGAGATCCACCGTACGGGTGCCGGGCAGGATTTTGCGCCCCCCAAGATTGTCATACATGAACAGCCCCATGCGGATCAGCCAGCTGGGACGGCGGCCTTTCATCCATGGCATCACAAATGAGAACACACGGGAGGTGGGGGTTTCACTGTCAAAGCGCATGTCTTTGTGCATGGGCAACACGAAACGCATCGGCCAGCTGATGTGGGGCATGGCGCGCAGCAGGGTTTCGCGCTCTATCAATGCCTCGCGCACCAGACGCACTTCAAAATACTCCAAATAGCGCAGACCGCCGTGAAACAGCTTGGTGGAGGCCGAAGAGGTGGCCCAGGCCAGATCCTTCATTTCCGCCAGTTCGACGGAGAGCCCCCGCCCCACCGCATCGCGGGCGATGCCGCAGCCGTTGATGCCGCCGCCGATGACAAAGAGATCAACGGTTTTTTCTGTTTGCGCTTCCATTGGAACACCTTCGAACATTTTCGCGCCCTTACGAACAAAAAAATGTTCGCAGGTCAAGAAATTTCCACGTGACCGCACAGGTTTTCATTGTAACTTCATAAAAACCCTGCCACGGCTTGGCAGACCAAAACGAAGAATAACGAACATGCGCAACAGTTTCCGCGAACGTGAAATCCTAGACATCGCCCGCAGCAGCGGCAAAGTGACCGTTGAAGGGCTGGCCGCGCATTTTGATGTGACGGTGCAGACCATTCGCCGGGATCTGACCCAACTGGCCAATGCCGGGCGGCTGGAACGGGTGCATGGCGGCGCGGTGCTGCCTTCAGGTGTGCGCAACATTGCCTATGAAGAGCGCAGTCGGGTGAATGCGGAGGCCAAGGCGGCCATGGCGCAGGCCTGTGCGGCGCAGATCCCCAATGGGTCTGCCCTGTTCATCAATATCGGCACCAGCACAGAGGCGCTGGCCAGCGCGCTTTTGGGGCATGACGGGCTTTTGGTGGTCACCAACAATCTGAATGTGGCGCAGATCCTCTCGGGCAACGAGCGCTGTGATGTGCTGTTGACTGGCGGTCGCCCACGGCCCGAAGATGGCGGGCTGGTCGGGCCGATTGCCATGCGGATGGTGCAGGAATTTGCTTTTGACATCGCGGTGCTGGGCTGTTCGGCGGTGGCAGAAAGCGGCACAGCTTATGATTTTGCCATTGATGAGATTGTGGTGTCACAGACCGCCCATGCGGCGGCGCGGGAAACCTGGCTGCTGGCAGATCACAGCAAGTTTCAGCGCAACGCCCCCACCCGTATTCTGGATTTTACCGAGGTGGACCGGCTTTTCAGCGACGCCCTGCCAGAGGCGCTGACGCAGGTCTGCCGGGACAAGGCCACCGAAGTGACACTCTGCCCCTAGGCAGGTGTGAGACTGGCGCGCGTTCGGCACTGCACGGATGTGGATCAAGCCTGAGGCAGGGAGGTTTCGACCACCTGAGCAAACCATGCCGCACCGATGGGCAGGACCGCATCATTGAAATCATAGCGCGGGTTGTGCAGCGGTGCGGTGTCTTCACCGGCCCGTGCGGTGCCAATGCGGGCAAAACAGCCCGGACAGGCCTGTGCCATAAAGGCAAAATCCTCCCCGCCCATCGCGGGGGGACGTTGTCTCATGAGGTGGTTCTCACCGACAACCGCAAGCGCCGCTGCTGCCCCCAGATCCGTCGGAGCGTCTGCGTTGATCACCGGGGGGTAGCCGCGGCGATAGGAGATCACAGCCTGCGCGCCCACAGTGGCTGCGGCGGTTTGGGCGACTTCGGTGATCAGTCGCTCCAGATCATCCTGCACATGCGGCTTGAGGCTGCGGGCGGTTCCGGCAAGTTCGGCCACCTCCGGGATCACATTGCCAGTGGTGCCTGCATGAAATTGCGTGACAGAGACAACACCGCTTTCCAGCGGGTCGATGCGCCGCGCCAGAATGGTCTGCAGCGAGAGCGCGACCTGCGCCCCAGCCAGAAGTGGATCAATGCTGTGATGGGGGCGCGCGGCGTGACCGCCCTTGCCGGTCACAGTGATGGAGAAGCGATCAGAGGCGGCCATGACGGGCCCTTTGACCACGCTCATCACGCCTTCAGGCAGGAGCGGATCATTGTGTTGACCAAAGACCATATCGCAGGGAAATTTTTCAAACAGCCCGGCCTCAATCAAGCGACGCGCCCCTGCAAGCCCTTCCTCGGCCGGTTGAAAAATGGCATGCACTGTGCCGGAAAATCGACCAGTTTGAGCCAGATATTTCAAGGCCCCCAGCAGGGTGGCTGTGTGCCCATCATGACCGCAGGCATGCATGACGCCGGGGGTTGTTGAGGCCCAGTCGGCACCGGTCTCTTCGCTCATGGGCAGCGCATCCATATCGGCGCGCAGACCGATGGCGCGATTGCCATCCCCGGCACGCAGGGTGGCCACAATGCCCGTTTCCGTAAGGCGTTCAAAAGGAATGCCCCACTCCCTGAGGTGATGAGCGACAAAATCTGCGGTGGCAAATTCCTTGTAGCCCAGCTCAGGATGGGCGTGCAGATGGCGGCGCCATTGGGTCATTTCCGCCGCGCCAGCAGCGATTTCAGAAGGGATGGCCATGGGGAACCTCAGGGTTTCAGAGGTGGTCCGCTTTCTGTTTTATCCACACAGAAAGCGGCCACAAGAGATGGGCAACGTGGCGGTGGGTCAGTCGTCCTGCAGCGCCGCCAGTGCTTTGTTGATGCGCGCCTTGCGGATCCGCATGATCACCATGATCACCGTAAGGATCAGGATGGTGAGGGAAATCGGGCGCTGGAAGATGATCCAGAGGCCATCATTGTCCAACAGCATGGTTTGACGCGCTGCACGCTCCATGCCACCGCCCAGAAGCAGGGCGATCATGAAAGCCGGGATGTTGTAATTGTAGCGCCGGAAGAGATAGCCGAGCACGCCGAACAGCACCATGATCCAGACATCAAACAGCGAGGAATGCAGCACATAGGCCGAAGAGACCGAGATCATCAGGATCAACGAATAGGTGATGCGTGCGGGCACGGCGAGAATGATGCGGCCAATCATCGGGCTAAACCAGAAACCAACGACAAAATAGGCGAGGATACAGAACAGGCCTGCGCTAAACAGAGAGTAGATCAGCACGCCATCTTCGGTGAACACCTGCGGGCCGACGGTGATGCCATGGATCAGCATCGCCCCAGCCAGAAGCGCTGCCTGTGTTGAGCCCGGAATGCCCAGAGTAAGCAAGGGGATCAGATTGGCCCCGGATGTGGCGTTGTTGGCGGCTTCGGATGCGGCCACCCCTTTGACCTCGCCATGGCCCCAGTCATCATCCGGCTTGGCCTGACGGCGGGCTTCGCCAAAGGACAGGAAAGAGGCAACAGAGGCTCCAATGCCGGGGAACATGCCGACGGAGGCGCCAATGAACATGGAGCGCACAATGGTGGGCAGCACGCGCAGATAATCCCTCAGGCCGAACGTGTCATCGGGTCTGCTGACATCCGGTGCGGCGGAGCCTGCGCCTGAACTGTCTTTCTGCGTGGAGGCACCGAAGTCTTTCACATCAAAGCGGTGAAAGACTTCCCCCACCACAAAGATCCCGATCAGAGCCGGCACAAGCGGCAGACCATCCATCAGGGGCAGTTGGTCAAATGTCATGCGAAGATTGCCGGAGATCGGATCAAAGCCCACCAATGCCAGCGTGATGCCAAACAGCGTGCTGATGATGCCTTTGATCATCGACTCACCAATGATCGAGGAGATCACCACAAAGGCCATGATATAGATGGTGACCAGCTCAGGCGGGCCGATTTTGACGGCATAGACCGCCAGATAGGCCGCACCAAAAATCAGCAGGCATTCGGAGAAAAAATCCCCGGTTGCAGAGGCTGCAGTGGCGGCGCGCAGAGCCTTCACGGGGTAGCCCTTTCGCGCCAGCGGATGACCTTCGATCATGGTCGCGGCGGCGGAAGGGGTCCCGGGAGTGTTGAACAGGATGCCGGGGATCGAGCCCCCGAAATCGGAGGACTTGGAGATTGTATACATCAGGATCAACGCAATCAGCGGATCCAGATAGAATGAAAACGGCAGCAGCAAAGCAACGGCTGTGGTGCCGCTGAGACCGGGGACGGCGCCCACAAGGATCCCTGCGACCGAGCCGATGATGGCGACCAACACAGCGCTTGGGCTGGAGATAAAGGCCGACATACCTTCCAAGAATGAAGACATATTCTATTTCCTTATGACCGGGTTCGGCTGGGTTCAGAAGGCTGCGAAAAAATCGCGGCGCCAGGTGGGGACCTTGTCGTTCAATCCCGTCGAGATCAGCGCACCGTCGCCTTCGGTGATGCCAAGAAAGAAAAAGAACAGCAGGTAGGAAAACACGGTAAAGCAGAGCGCAAGCGTCACCTGTTTGCGGCCAAATTGCTCTGTGAAGAGCCCAATGGCGACAAATCCGACAATGGCAGTGGCGATGAGATATTCCGCCGCCCAGAACAGGATGGGATAGGCACAACCCACCAGCCCAATCACCACGCCGCGTCGCGTCATGAAGGGCCGCACGCGCGTGGCCTGAGAGGGTTCCACCGCGTCGTTGCGTGCCGCAGGGGACAGGATCACAACGCCCAGCAGAAGGACCGACAATGCGATGATGACCAGCGCAAAGGCTATGCCGCTGTCCTGAAAGATGCTGGCCAGTCCGCCCACAGACAGGATGTCATAGGCGCCTGCCAGAAACACAAGGATCATAAAGAGACCGAACAGGATCTCGCCGTCTAGCCACTTTGGCATGTTTCCCTCCCATATTCTGATGACGAAAGGCAGAGGGGCTGCCTTCCGTCTTGATCAAGTTACCTGCTTAGAGCGAGCCTGCGACGGAGTCGGTGGTTGGACGCCAGCCATCCATCAGGGTTTTCATGTGCTCGTGGGTGGCTTCGCCATCCATGAAGATCACGTTGAGGTTGGCGTTTTTGACTTTCTCCTGCGTGGCAGGATCGTCGATGGCGAATTTGAAGGCTGCGGTCAGCTCCTTGACCACCTCATCGGGCGTGTCCTTGGGCGCGAGTACAATGTAAGGCGCAGGCATTGCGACAAACTCTGTGTTCTGCTCCGCGAAGGACTTCATGTCCGGTGCCAGACCGTCACGTTCTTCGGCCATCACGCCAATGGCGCTCATGGTGTCGAGGTTGGCCAGATAGTGGTGGGTGCCGACCACACCAAATGCCACCTGATCGCCAATGATGGCCGCGCGGGCGGGCGCGCCCCCCGCAAAAGGCACATCCTGCACCTTGTCCTGCAGACCGTTGGCAAGCAGCCAGCTTGTCATGGCAACATCGGTGATGGAACCTTTGCCGGTGTGGGCCCAGCGCAGCTGATTGCCTGCGGCATCGGCATCAAGGATCGCCTGTTTGAGATCTGCCACAGAATTCAGGTTGCGCGCTTTGGGGGCCACAACGGCCAGATTGGCCACGGCGACATGGGCCACCGGTTTGAAATCTTCCAGCACATCCACGCCGGTTTCCTTGACCATGGTGGCGATCATGGCAGAGCCAGAGATCATCACGATGGTCTGGCCGTCCGCCTTGGCAGGTTTGGTGAACTTCAGGCCTATCAGCTGTCCGGCGCCGGGGCGGTTGGCCACCACGATAGGCTGATTGTCGAGCGCCTCAGTCAGGGCCGGAGCAAAGATGCGGGACAGGGTATCCAGACCGCCGCCGGGTTTGGCCCCGACCACGATGGTCACCGGGCCGTTTGGAAAGTCATCCGCGGCGGTGGCGGCGCCGGTCATGGCGGCGAGTGCGAGCGCGGTGCCGGTGGCTACGCTTTTGAGTGTTCTGAACATGTGTTCCTCCCTTGGTTGAGATGTGCAGATTTGCGGTTGAATTGGGCGTCCACAAAGCGGGTGAGCTTGTGCAGAATGTCGTCAAAGAAGATCTTTCCGGCCTCAGCGCTGAAGGGCACATCCTCGCCGTTGATCTTAGCATCTTCGCTGATGTCTTCGGAAAATATGGGCAGATTGACTTCCAGATCCTCAAACTTCCCCTGATGCATGGAGATCAGAGGCAGACCTTTCATGCGGCCTTTGCCGGCGCGAAACACGTCTTTTTGCGGCGGGCAGTCGTCAGGGAAGAGATAGCGATTGAGCGAGCCCATGGGCTCTGTGCCATGGCCTTTGGCCCGGATGCCAAACTTTGGCTGGGCGCGCTCCCAGACTGCGTCGTCAAATTTGCCCCAGACATTGACCGAGGGAATGATGATGCCATGTTGCGCCCGCATCAGGCGCAGCTGATTGGCGATGATGGCGGAATTGCCGCCGTGGCCATTGAGAACCAGAATGTTTTTGACCCCATCCCGCACCAACCCGCCGACGATCTCTGAGAAGACCGCACCGAAGGTTTCCGCTGAGAGCGCAATGCCGCCCGGTGCGTTCTGAAAATAGGTGGCATGGCCAAAAGGCAGAGTCGGCACGGCGATGCTGTTGGTGGCGGCGGCCAGACGTTTGGCGAGTTCATCCACAAGGCGGTAGTCGCCCATCGGAGTAAAGCGCCCATGCGGTTCGGTGGAACCGACCGGGATCAGAAAAGGGGTTTCGGCCGTGATCGCATCGCGGGCATCGGCGATATGTGTGGCGGCAAGCTGGCTCATGACTGTGCCTCCGGGCTGATGGCATATTTAGCGACGAGATCATCCGCCCCTGAGAGCGCCCCCAAAGTGGCGCCCTGCTGCATTTCAGCACGGCGACGGGTGCTCGTGGCCTCTTTGGCGGCGGCAGCCTGTGCCAATGTGGCGGCTTCTGCGCGAGGAATGCAGATCACGCCGCTTTCATCGGCCATGATCAAATCGCCGGGGTGCACCGTGACGCCCCCACAGGATACCGGCAGGTTCAGGCATCCGGCCGGGCCGGTGCGCCGGGTGGTGATCGGGGAGACCCCATGAGACCAGACCGGGAAGTCATGCTCCCGAATTTCATCGGGATCACAGATCGGCCCATCCACGATGGCACCCGCCGCGCCAGACTGTACCAGTGCAAAGGCCACATTGCCGCCCAGACAGGCCAGACGCTGATCGCCCGCGCGGTCAATTACGACCACATCTCCGGGGCGCACACGGCCCGCAGCGTGGTGCAGCAAGGTCGAATCCGGGGTTGGCAGATGCAGCGTCACCGCTGTGCCCATGATTCTCTTGCCGATCTGGCGCGGCGTGATCCGGCTGTGATCAAGAAAACCGCTCCAGGTCAGATGCCCCACTGTGGCGACGGAAACGCCTGAAAGTGTGGACAAAATCCCCATGTCGATGGGGGTGGGCATAGGGGCGACTGTGTAGCGATTTTCCATATGTTCGAACATTTTTATAATTTCGATGATATATGAATATGTATCTCTTAGAAAATTATCGGTCAATAAAATTCATTTCGACTATTTTCCAGTGACCAAACGCATGCTAGGCTTTCGAGATGCGTACCGATTTCCTGAACCCCGCCTCTGGTCCGGCCACGAAAGAGCCAGTGACCAACCGAATTTACGATTTGATTCTGGAAGACATTCGCTCCGGCAAACTGGCACCGGGGCAGAAGTTGAAAGTGCGCGAGCTGACCACGGACTATGGCGGCAGCACCGGATCTTGCCGTGAAGTGCTCAACCGTTTGGCGGGGGAACGCTTTGTCCAGACCAAGGGTATGACGGGGTTTTCCGTGCGCGGACTGTCCTCAGAGGATCTGATCGAAGTCCTGGATTTGCGTGATCAACTGGAAGCGCAGGCCGTTGTGCAGGCGGTGGAACATGGGGATTCCGACTGGGAAGAGCAGCTTGTGCTGGCGTTTCACCGGCTGGAGCGAGAACGCCAGAGAGAAGACTCCGTGCTCTATGAAAGAGAATTCTATCACCGGGCGTTTCATATGGCGCTGATCGGGGCGCATACATCGGAATGGCATCAGTTTTTCATCCGCATTCTGAGCCTGCACTCAGAGCGCTATCGGCGGATCCTGCTGCCCAAAAAGATTTTTGACCCCGACTACATCAAGCTGGTGGATGAAGAGCATGCCACAATCATGCGGCTGGCGCTGGATCGCAAGCCTCAGGAAACCGCCGCGGCCCTGAACAAACACCGCTCGCGCTCAAGGACGGACCTGCTTGCCACCTTAAAGGCGCGATAGGCTCCTGCCCTGCCCGGCACCACCCCAACAGAAAAGCCCTGCCCAATGACGCTTCCTCGTATTGCCCTGATCCATTTCCATCTGGAAAGCAACCGCGCCGCCCCCATCACGGACCGGGCCGATTTTGCCGCGCAGCGGCTGGTGATCGGAGAGGCGTTTGCCGCAGATGTGGCCAAGGTGCCGCCGGTCGTCTCTGCCGGAACAAGGGGCTTTATGGACAGTCTTGGTGCCTTTGAACCGGTGCCGGTTTTTGCCGCCTTTGCCGGAGCGGGCGGCATGATGGACGGCGGCTTTCTGAAAGAGTTGTTGCAGGTGGTGCGCGATCGGCTGCCTGCGGATGTGGATGGGGTCTATCTCGACGCGCATGGGGCCTGTATCGCCACAGATGACGAAGATCCGGATGGCACAATGATCACCCTGATCCGCGACATCATTGGGCCGGATACACCTTTGGTGACAACATTGGACCTGCATGCCCATGTCAGCCCGGCGATGATTGCGGGGGCGGATTTCATTGCCGCCTATCGCACCAACCCGCATGTGGACCAATATGATCGCGGCGTGGAAGCGGCCGGCGCGATGCAACGCCTGCTGACAGGGGCGCGCACCGGGCGCGCGCTTGTGCGGCTGCCGTTTATCCCCCCCTCCACCACGCTGGACACCACGCGCGGCCCCTATGGGGAGATGATGCAAGATGCCGTGGCACGGGCCACAGGCGCGATCTGGAATGTTTCACTGTGTGCCGGGTTCTCGGTGGGCGATTCGGCCAAGGCCGGGGTCAATGTGACGGTGACGGCCGATGACGCTGTTCAGGCACTGGCAACCGCGCGCGAGATTGGCCAGCGTTTCTGGAATGCGCGGCAGGCGTTTCAGATTCGACTGACCGCACTTGAGGACGCGATCACGCTGATGGGAGATCACGCAACCCCACGCATTTATGGGGATGTGGCCGACAACCCCGGTGGCGGCGGACGTGGCAATACGCTGGCCATCTTGCAGGCGATGTTGGCAGCAGATGTGACAAACGCCCTGTTTGGCATGCTGTTTGACCCAGCTCTGGCACATGAGGCTGCGGCACAGGGAGAGGGCGCGGTCTTTCGCGCAGCGTTCAACCGGGATGAAACCTATGCCGAGTCCGGCAAACTGACCGCAGAGGTAGAAGTCCTGCAGGTGACGCAGGGGCCTGTGGCCTGTCGGCGTGGCCTGTATGCCGGGGGGCAACAGGATCTGGGTCTTTGTGCTTTGCTGCGCTGCAAGGGGGTGTTGATCATCGTGGCGAGCATTCGCCGTCAGCTTTGCGAGCCTGCCTTTGTGGAACGCTTTGGCCTTGATATTGGCGATTTCAATACTGTGGTGGTGAAGTCGCGCGGCCATTTCCGCGCCGGATTTGACGAATACTTCCCCCCCGCGCAGGTGGTGGAAATTGACGGGCCGGGCCTGACCTCTCCAGAGCTGTCACGGATCGCCTTTGCCAAGACACCGCGCCCGATCCACCCAATTGATGCAGGGGTGATGTGGCACGCAGAAGACAGCGGCGATGTGGCCGGTGTGGTGGCAGCTCCGGACAACGGGTGACGCTGCGCAATGCAGCATTGCGGTATCCAAAGCGCGAGGCGGGGCCTATGGTAAAACCCGAGGCCCGACCCAGCGACGAATCCTGTCAATCTTCGCAAGAGACCGGCGCATATGCTTTGGCAGAGGCCCCTGCCTCTTCAGCCGAAGACCAGACCCCAAAGACCCCGAGGAGACCCATGATGACGGTCACACAGCTTTCCCCCGCCCCGACTGCAGAGAGTGATCTGGATGCGCTGTTGCTGGCGCAGAAAAAGGCGGCGCTGGCCGATCCGATGCCAGATCATGCCAGCCGCATTCGCCGGTTGGACAAATTGCACAATGCCATTTTAGACAACCGCGACCGCATGATTGCAGCCTGTCGCGCGGATTTCTCCAATCGCGCGGCGGCAGAGACAGAAATGGCGGAAATTGGCCCGGTGCTGGAAGGCATTGCCTATTACCGCAAGCGTTTGAAAAAGTTCATGAAGCCACAGCGCCGCCACACGCCGCTGGTGGCCATGCCAGCGCGTGTCGAGGTGCATTATCAGCCGGTTGGTGTGGTGGGCATTGTGGTGCCGTGGAACTTCCCGTTCTTTCTGGGGCTGTCGCCGCTGGTGGGGGCCATCGCTGCAGGCAATCGCGCCATGATCAAAACCTCCGAATATGCCCCAGCCTCAGGCGCGTTGATGCAGGAGATGCTGGCAGAGATTTTTGCAGAAGATGAGATCACTGTGGTCACAGGCGGGGTCGAGGTGGCCACCGCCTTCACCAAATTGCCGTTTGATCATCTGGTGTTCACCGGCTCAACGCAGGTCGGCAAGATCGTGATGCGCGCAGCGGCGGACAACCTGACGCCTGTGACGCTGGAACTGGGCGGAAAATCCCCGGCGATCATTCACCCGGACTACCCATTGGATGAGGCCGCAAGCCGGATCGGATTTGGCAAAGGCTTCAATGCCGGACAGATCTGTGTGTCCCCTGACTATGTGCTCTGCCCGCGCGACAAGGTCGATGCCTTTGCCGCCGCGTTCACCAAGGCCATGTCGAGGTCTTATCCATCCTTGCGTGACAATGACGATTACACCGCGATCATCACCGATCAGCAGAAGGCGCGGCTGGAAAGCTATCTGAGTGATGCGGAGGCCAAAGGGGCCAAGGTGATCCGCATCAATCCCAAAGACGAGGATTTCACCGGCACACGCAAGATGCCGCTGACCATCGTGCTGGGCGCGACCGATGAGATGCTGGTGATGCAGGAAGAGATCTTTGGGCCGATCCTGCCGATCCTGCCCTATGATACAATGGACGCCGCGCTGGCCTATGTGCATGAACGCCCCCGTCCACTCGCGCTGTATTACTTTGACTGGGACAAGGCGCGCGGCGATGACATTCTGGCGCGCACCCATTCTGGCGGTGTCTGTATCAATGACACCGTGATGCATGTGGGCGTGGACGACATGCCCTTTGGCGGCATCGGCCCCTCGGGCATGGGGCATTATCATGGCGAAGAAGGCTTCCGCACCTTCTCCAAGGCGAAGGGCGTGCTACGCAAGGGCAAGATCAATGCCACCGCTTTTGTGGCGCCGCCCTGGGGCAATTTTATGTACAGGCAACTTATGAAAATGCAGGCGCTGCGGTTTCGCAAGCGCAAGATCGACTGACGCGCCGGACTGCGCGCGCCCAGCGGGGCGCTGCTTCCACAGACGCCGCGCGCTCACATCTTCTTTTGCGGAGGGATATGTGTGGCGCGCTGCTTTTGCGCCTCAAGGGTCAGCCGCTCCCGGACAGCCTCTGCACTGCTTGAAGGGCTGAGCAACGCATTCTGCAGTTCACTTGCGGCACGGGAGTATCCCATCGACCACCCGGTGAAACGCCGAGATGAAATTTCATCCACTTGCAGCACCTGAAAGTCCGTATGGCGCTTGTCTTTGGCGATGCGAGGCAACAGATCGTCAATGATGTCTGCGGCGCCCTCAAAATACTGGTAGTAATGCTGATGACAGCGATACAGAAACCCCGTGATGCCATGCGTCGCATTGAACTTAAAGGCTTCGCGCAGAATCTCCATATCAACGGCTTCGAACGCAGGATGCAGGCTTAAACTGTTGTAAATTACGAATTTCAAGCGCGAACTCCTCGCATATTCTATTGGAGGTTATAATACTCCTAAGGTGAATATCCCCTTTATACTCTCCTAATAAGAGCATTGCACTCATTACGAACGCTTTCGGGTCAGGACTCACAGCCAGTAGATAACGAGTGTGGCAAGTGCGATGGCTGACAGGAAGACCTGGGGACATCTAGCATAGCGTGTTGCGACACGCCGCCAATCTCTCCACCTTCCGAACATGATCTCGATCCTGTAGCGGCGCTTGTCGTATTTGAGGGACTTCTTGCACTGTTTACGACCTGGAATGCAGGCGCGTATCCCTTTGTCTTTTAATGCTTCTCGGAACCAATCGGCATCATGACTACGATCCCCGATCAGCCAGTTGACATCCGGCAGACTGCGCAACAATGCGCGTGCGCCAATATAGTCGCTCACTTGACCCGCGGTGACAAACGGGCTGAGCGGAAGTCCATGGCTATAGCAGATTGCATGCAGTTTGGAGCTCATGCCGCCTCTGGTGCGACCAATCAGGCGCCCACGCCCCCCCTTTTGAGCCTCAGACTGGTGGCGGTGCGGCGGGTCTTCAGATAGTTGGCGTGGATCATCACCGTCGTTTCTTCGGAGTGTGCACCAGCCAGACCGGACATCATCTGCGCGAAAATGCCTTTGTCGCTCCCGTTGCCCGGCAACATATTCTCGGAATGTGTGAGAGGAGACGTTTCCAGCGATTGTAGAGCGTCTTGTGTGGTCCATAGGTCGAAGGAGCGCCCCACCACCTCAAACCATTACGATTAATGACGATAATTCCGCTCAACATACGCCGGTCATCAACCCGTGGTTTGCCGTGGGACTTGGGAATGAAGGGCTGAAGACGCGCCATCTGCGCATCCGTCAGCCAGAATAGATCCGACATGGTCACCGCTCGATTCTCGAAATGTGCAACACGCCGAAAAATACAATTAATGGATCCTGATCCTAGAATTTGTCATTTTGCATGAAATCTCAAAGTAGTTAGTTTCGCATGATTTTCAAAAATAGAGTTAATAACTCGAAGCGGGCACAGAAAGCTATAATCCCCCAGATCCATTCTGCACGCAGCCGCTACCGATAATTGCAAGAACCTCTCACTATAATCATCAAAAATTATAGGCCTAGAAGCAATCGCATCTTTCAAGACATCCTGTCTTAAATCAAACTGACTAAAGTCATATCTCGAAACAAAAGAAGAAATACCAAACGCTGCCGGAGTAATCCGTTCAATGCATTTTATTGCCTCATCTCCTGGTAAATCGTCCGATATCGCGAGAATGAACCCTCTTATTTCATTGCGTTCGGAAGCCGACCAGCTAGCAAAGCATCCATTCACTTGCTTAAAAAGCCCTGCCTTTGCTACTTCTTTGATCACAGCATTGGCTTCCGAAAAATCAATGCCCCCAAACCCTTTCAGGCTAGCCCCACTGGTGGTCAAGCTGTACTCGTATTCTGCGTCATATATGAAGATAACGATTCGCGCCTCATAGGATACTTCGCTACCGCCGAATATATTGTCAGGGAATCCGACAATAGACGCATCCAGTCTTGAGGCATTGCTAAGACTCAATACGTTTGATAGGGCTGCCATCTGGCTACCACCGTCAGAAAAACCTAAAAACTGCGCAACTACGGCACCTTCCCAATAAGACAATCGATCAACAGAAATATTCTCTGCTGTATACCTATTAGCTGGATGCACAAGCGGATCAACCCCCGCTTGAGAGTACGCGTACTTCGGAAAAGCCATCCCCCCAATGGCACAACCGAACATAATCACAAAAACCTGTAGAGAGAGGGCAATCCAACATTCTCTCAAGGGTCTTTGTTTCCACTTAAAAAAAACAACCTTTAACTGAATGTACTTGTAAATATTTTTCCCATTAAGCGACACGTTTTTCAACATAATATCCCCACAAATTCAAACCCCATCCGCTGCGCCCAGCGCTGCAACAGTTTATGAAGGGTGGCGAGCCGTGGAGGACTCGAACCCCCGACCTGAGAATTAGAAGTTCCCTGCTCTAATCCAGCTGAGCTAACGGCCCGCACTTCTGATCGGTGTATCAGGCAAATCTGAGGCCTTGTCAACTTGGTACAGAACGCTGCGCATAGCGAAAATGCCCGCCTAATTTCAGGATCTTGGGACCGATCAGAAGCGAAAGCATACGTCTTTTTGAATTGGGGGCGAGGCGTGCCTGCCAAGACGCACCACTGGAAGGGATCATTGGTTATTTTGATGATACCACAGCTTTTTCCGATTTGACCCACGCGGCACGCCAGCGTCACAAATGTGTTACACAGGCTCTCGCGGCCACACTCAGGCGTCAGCCTCCAGCTTCCGGAAATACTCTCAATGCCTCTTTTTCTTGCCGTCGTGTCTGTCACATGACGCCGTCTCTGCTTCTAATCATTCTGTCGGCGGCGTTTTTGCACGCTTTGTGGAATGCCATAGTCAAAGGCGCGCCAGATCGCACGCTTGTGCTTGGCTTTATTGCGCTTGGACATGTGGTTCCAGCGCTGTTTGTGCTGCCCTTCACCGGCCTGCCCGCCCCCGCCTCCTATCCGTTTATCATCGGCTCCACGGTGGTGCATTGGGGGTATTACTGGTTTTTGCACATCGCCTATCGCACCGGAGATCTCTCCGTGGTCTATCCGATCTCGCGCGGCATCACGCCGGTGCTGGTGACCACGGGCGCGGTGGTCTTTGCCGGGGAATATCTGCCCTTTGAAGCCTGGATGGGCATTTTGCTGATTTCAGCAGGTATTGCCTACCTGTCGCTGGGTGGAGCCGGGCAAGGAAAAAACCTGAGCGCCATTGCCGCAGCGCTGGCCACAGGCGCCATGATTGCGAGCTATTCGTTGATTGATGGGTTCGGCATCCGGCTGTCTCAGAACAACCTTGGCTATATTGCCGTGCTGTTTGTGGCCGAGATTTTTGTGGCGGTCTTTGTGCTCACCACCCGCTGGGAGCGGGTGCATCGCCTTGCGCCGCGTCATGTACTGACGGGATTGGCCGGAGGGGTGATCTCGGGGCTGGCCTATGCGCTGGTACTTTATGCAAAGACTCTCGCGCCTTTGGGGATTGTCTCAGCGCTGCGTGAAAGTTCGGTGATTTTTGCCGCGTTGATCGGGGTGATGTGGTTTGGAGAAGGCCCCAAATCCAACCGGCTTTTGGCGGCAAGCATTGTGGCGGTGGGTATCGTGGTGCTGGCGTTTTACAAGTGAGGATCTGGCGATATCGGCATCCCGACCCGACACGATATACTCAGATCTTCGCTCATAAAAAATGAGGCCCTGAAGGGCCTCATAGTTACGGGAAGAAAGAGATGTCTTTGCCGTCAGCCGGGCCAAGGCAGCGAATAAGTCTTGACGTTGGTGAAGAACTTCATCGCTTCGATGACCCCTTCCTTCACGCCATTGCCGCTGTCTTTGATCCCGCCGAAGGGCGACATTTCAATCCGGTAGCCGGGTTGCTCCCAGATGTTGCAGGTGCCCACGTTCAGACCGTTGATATAGGCAATCGCCCGGTTCAGATCGTTGGTGCAGACGCCAGAGGACAGGCCAAACTCGGTGGAGTTTGAAATCGCCATGACCTCATCGTCATTGTCGGGCACGCGCACGATAGGCACGATGGGGCCAAAGGTCTCTTCCATCACCAATTCACTGTCATGGGGGACTTTGTCGACCACGATCGGCGGCAGCAACGCGCCCTGACGGCCCGGATGGTAAAGGATCTCCGCCCCATCCCGTTCGGCCAGATAGACCCGCTGCTCAAACAGCTCAGCGGCCTTATCGTGAATCACACAGCCCAGCTCAGTTTCAGGATCCTGCGGATCGCCGAATTTGATAGCTTTGGCCTTCTCAAGCACCAATGGCACAAAGCGATCTGCCACGCTTTCCTGAACCAGAATACGTTTCACCGCGGTGCAGCGCTGACCGGAGTTGCCGGTGGCCCCGGCCACGGCGATGGTGGCCGCCTTTTCCAGATCCGCATCGCTGAGATCATTACAGATGATCAGGGGGTCATTGCCGCCCAGCTCCAGCGCGGTGCGTTTGTACCCCGCCTTGGTGGCAATCATCTTGCCCACAGGCACACCACCGGTGAAGGTGATGATGTCGATGTTGTCATTGGTGATCATTTCATCACCAATATCGGCTGGCAGCCCGGTCACCACCTGGAACATCTGCGGCGGCAAGCCCGCCTCATAGAGGATATCCGCCAACGCCAAAGCCGTGAGTGGTGTCAGCTCGGTGGGCTTGCAGACCATGCAGTTGTTGGTCGCAATCGCCGGGGCGATTTTGTGGCTCACCATATTGAGCGGGTGGTTGAAAGGCGTGATGGCGGAAATCGTGCGCACGGGTTCACGGGTGGTGAAGATCTTACGCGCCTTGCCATTGTGGGTCAGGTCACAGGAGAAAATCTCGCCATCATCCTTGAGCGCCTCAGCGGCAGCAAATTGATAGACGTCCTGCGCGCGTTTGGTCTCATAGATGGCGTGCTGGTGGCAGATGCCAAGCTCCAGTGTCAGCCATTTTGCGAGATAGTCGCGGCGCTCCCCAATCAGCTCTGACGCCCGATGCAGGATCTGGCTGCGCTCATAGCGGGTGAGTTTTGGCGTGTAGTTCGCCGCAATCTCAAAGGCCTGACGCGCATGTTCTGCCGTGCCTGCAGGCACCGTGCCAACCACCTCATTGGTGTAAGGATAAAGCACCGGGATGGTGTCTTCGGTGAAGACAACCTTCCCATCAATGCGCATCCCTTCGTTGCGGATTTCCGTTGTGGACATGGTTTGATCTTTCATGGCGTTACAGCGCTGCCGCTGTTGTGGCGTAGAAGAAGGCATCAAAGTTACGCAGCACGGGTGCCTCTGGCAGCTCGATCACGCGGTTCACGATAAAGGGCACTTCCTGCTCGGTCAGGCCGCCATGGCTGCGCAGCGGCTCTTTCAGAGCGGCCAGATCATGGCGGTGCTCAGAGGTGCCGATGGTGACGTTTTCACCAGAGATCACCACAAGATCGCCAATCCGGTCACCGGGCAGCTCAAAGCGCTCCATGGCCTCTTCTTTGTCCACCGCCAGAATGATGCCGTCCTGTGCGCTCAGCTTGGCGATCATCTCTGCGCGGTCTGCGCCTTCTGGCAGATAGATGGTTGCGAAAGAGCCCAGCGCACCGTGGTGCACCACATAGGGGTCGGTGATCGGCAGGATCACGCGCGCGGCGTCTTTGCCCAGCCACTCATCCATCAGATCCTGAGTATAGATCACATTGGGCGTGCCATCTGCGTGGTGCTTGGGCTTCATGCCGTGGTCAGCGGTGACCACGATGGCCGCGCCCAGCGCGTCCAGTTCGCCCAGATAGCGGTCAAACATTTCATAGAAATCCAGCGCGCCCTGCTGTTCTGGAGCGAATTTGTGCTGAATGTAGTCCGTGGTGGAGAGATACATCACGTCCGGTTTGAATTCCTTGAGCAGCTTCACACCGGCGGCGAAGACAAATTCGCTCAGCTCAGCGGAATAGACTTCTGGCACTTCCATACCAAGCCACTCAGAGGCGTTGTCGATGCCATGCTCTGCTTTGGTGGTTTCGCCGGAGCGTTCGGAGGAAAAGGCCACCGCACGGTCTTCGTCAAACTTCAGGCCAGCGCCCAGCAGCGCGCGCAGCTTGTCTTTGGCGGTAACCATGGCGACGCGGGCGCCCGCTTCGTAGAACTGAGAGAAGATGGTAGGCGCGCGCAGGAAGCGCACATCGTTCATCATCACTTCTTCGCCGGTATCAGGGTCAATCAGATAGTTGCCGCAGATGCCGTGCACTTTTGGAGGCTGGCCGGTGGCGATGGAGAGGTTGTTGGGGTTGGTGAAGGACGGGATCACCGAATGCGCAAGGCGGTCTGTGCCGGTTTCGCGCATCTTCTTGAGGTTTGGCATCAGGCCTTTGGCGATGGCGACTTCCAGATACTCTGGCTCGCAACCGTCCAGACAGATGGCAATCGCCGGAACCTTTGGGGTGGGATAAACGCGGGTGTTCGCTTCTACGGGCGCGTGGATGGTCATTTGGGATTCCTTTTTAAACTTTAAGCGGCCAGCTTGGCGCGTTCTTGAAGGGCCAGAGCCGGAGGCGCGGCACTCGCCACCCCCATTTCCGCCAGCGTTTCTTTGGCGGCGGTAACGACCTGCCGCATGATGTGTTCGTCCATCTGCCCGATGCAGCCGACGCGGAAACTGTCCACAACGGTCAGCTTGCCGGGATAGATGATAAAGCCCTTTTCTTTCATCAGCGCATAGAACTGATCAAAGACGAAGTTCTCATCCGCAGGGCAGAAGAAGGTCACGATGATCGGCGACAACCAGCGGTCTTTGAGCAGGGTTTCAAAGCCAAGCTCGCGCATGCCTTCGACCATCACATCGCGGTTCCGGGCATAGCGTGCGCCGCGGCCTGCGACGCCGCCTTCGACCTTATGCCCCTTCAGCGCTTCAAGGAAGGCCGCAACCACATGGGTTGGCGGGGTGAAGCGCCACTGACCGGTCTTGTTCATGTGCGCCCATTGGGCATGCACATCCAGCGACAGGGAGTGGCTGTTGCCCTTGGCGGCCTCAAGCTCACTCTTGCGGGCAATGACAAAGCCAAAGCCAGGCACGCCTTCGATACATTTGTTGGCCGAAGACACCATCGCCTCGTAGCGGATATCCGCCACCTTCAGTTCGATGGCCCCAAAGGCGGACATGCTGTCGATCAGAAGTTTGCGGCCCGCGCCATAGGTGGCTTCAGAGATTTCTTCAATCGGGTTCAGAATGCCGGAGCTGGTTTCGCAGTGGATGGCCACAACATGGGTGATGGCAGGGTCCTCTGCGAGGATTTTGGCCACTTCGTCACCGCGTGGCGGGAGATAGTCCCCTTTGTCCAACACGATGTGTTCGCGGTTCAGATACTCCAGCGTCTGGGCAGACCGTTTGCCATAGGCGCCATTGGCCAGAACCAGTGTTTTGCCATCTTTTGGGATGAAGGAGGCCAGCATAGCCTCCACTGCGAAAGAGCCGCTGCCCTGCATGGGCACGCAATCAAAGTCATCCGCCCCCTCGCCCAGCATCTCAAGTAGCTGGCTACGCATGGATTTGGTCATGGCGCGGAAATCATCATCCCAGCTGCCCCAATCACGCAACATCGCCTCTTTGACCGCGTAAGACGTGGTCAGTGGGCCAGGTGTTAACAGGAAGGGTTCCCCCAATTTGGGCGGGGCAATTTGCGTCTTCTGAGCGACCATTTCAGCTCTCCGAAATTGATTGTTGAGAACAGCATTGCAGCAATGGCATCTATATGTGAAATTGCAAATATCAATCGTTATATAGGCTCAACCTATAAGCAAAGTCAGGGACAAAAATGCGTCACAGCCAGCTGAAAGCCTTTCATCATGTGGCCCTCATGGGCGGCTTCTCCAGGGCGGCGGAGGCCTTGTTTTTGTCGCAGCCTGCGATCTCTGAGCAGGTGCGCAAGCTCGAACAGGATCATGACGTTCTGCTGTTTCACCGTGAGCGTAAACGGGTGCGCCTGACCCTCGCCGGAGAGCAGCTGTTCCGCCTGACCAAGCAGTTTTTTGAGATTGAGCAGCAGATCGAAGAGAACCTCTCAGAGGCCTCAGCCTCAACCGAGGGGGAGATCCGCATTCTGGTGGATTCGGCGCACCACGTGACGGATATTCTGCGCCGTTTTCTGAAGCGCTATCCGAAGGTGACAGTGTCTATGCAGGTGGGGAACACGGAAAACATCATCGAAGCCCTGCGGGCGTATAATGCGGAAATCGGGGTGATCGGCAGTCAGGAAGCGGGCAAGGATGTGACAACGCTGGATCTGGGGGCTACGGATATTGTGGCTTTTGTCGCGCGGGAGGTCATTGCCGAAGACAAACCCTCGATCACGCTTGAAGAGTTGTCAAACTATCCGCTGGTGTTTCGCGAACAGGGTTCGCAGACGCGTCAGAAGCTGGTGGATGCCGCAGCCGGACAAGGCCGCACGTTGACCCCTGCGATTGTCGCGGAGGGTCGTGAAGCGGTGCGGGAGATTGTGGCCTCTGGGGCCGGGATCGGCTTTGTGTCCAAGGCGGAATATGTACAGGATCCGCGCGTGCAGCAGATGGAACTGGCTGATCTGGATGTGAGCATGAGCGAAACGCTGGTGCATCTCACACAGCGTCGCGATGTGCGGGTGATCCGCCTGTTCATGGAAATCGCACGTTCCGTACAGGCTCAGAAAAAAGCCCCCACCACATAAGCGGCGGGGGCTTTGTCTCTTTGGCGATGGTCGCAGGCTTAGCGCGTGCGCCAGGCCTGTGTGCGGCGCAGGATGCCACGCGACGCGATCAGGTGAATGATCCGTGCCGCCGCATTGGTGTAAAAGATCATCATCCCCATCGCCGCAGCCGGTGCGATGTCGCCTGCATCATCCATGTTCAACACGGCAATGGAGGCCAATGTTGTTTTGGGCGAATAGAGGAACACCACGGCAGATACCGTCGTCATGGCATTCACAAACAGATAGATGGAAATGTCCAAGACGGTGGGCAGGCTGACCGGAACGGTGACACGGGCAAAGAGCTTCAACGTTGGCTGCTTGAGTGAGGCCGATACGGCTTCAAACTCCCGGTCCATCTGTTTGAGCGAGGTCATCGCCGTCAGATGAGACACGGTGTAGAAGTGTGTCACCGTGCAGATCACCAGAATGGTCATGGTGCCGTAAATCGCATTGAGCGGATTGTCCGGGTTGTTGAAGAAGAAGATGTAGGCGAGGCCCAGCACCATGCCCGGAATGGCCATGGGCAGCATGGCAAACATCTGAAACACCGCGCGCCCTGCGCCAAAGCCGTTGGATTTCTCCACCAGATAGGCCCCGAAGAACACCACCGATGTCCCACAGATCGCGGTCAGCAACGCCAGCTTGATAGAGTTGAAATAAGAGGCCCAGCCGCCGCCGTCCATTTTATCGAACTGATAGTTGTTCAGGCTCAGACTGAGATCATAGGGCCAGAACTTCACCAGCGCAGCAAATTGACAGACCGCCAGCATGCCCACGATGAACAGCGCCACAAGAGAACAGTAGATCAGGAAGCCCCGGTCTGCCACCGCATTGGGCGTGGGCTGATAGGGCACGGAGCGCGCGGACAGCAGCGCCACCTGTTTGGACTGCACCATACGGTCGATGGCAAAGGCCAGAATGGCAGGCACCACAAGCACCACAGAGACCACCGCCCCCATTTCAAAGTTCTGCTGACCGATCACCTGTTTGTAGATGTCCACCGCAAGCACATTGAATTGTCCGCCAATCACCTTGGGCAAGCCGAAGTCGGTGATCACCAGATTGAACACCACAAAGGCGGCAGAGATCAGACCATAGCGCACGCCAGGGACAGTGACCGTCCAGAAAGTGCGCCATGGGGTGGCACGCAGGCTGGTCGCGGCCTCATAGAGGCGGGCATCAGAGATGGCCAATGCCGCCGAGATGATGATGAAGGCATGTGGGAAGGTAAAGAAGACCGAGCCAATGACAATGCCGATTGGCCCATAGATACTGGCCCCAAACAGCAGCTCTTTGATCATGCCCTGATTGCCGAAGAGATAGACCAGCGCGATGCCGGGCAAGAGCGACGGCACAAGGATGGGTGCCATGGCGATCAGACGGAAGAAGCCTTTGAAGCGCATGCAGCTGCGGTTCAACGCATAGGCAAACCAGAAGGCCAGAGAGACTGTGACCACCGTGGAGAGCACTGCAATCCAGAGAGAGTTCTTGATAGAATTAAACAGCGCTGGCGTAGAGAAGTAGCTGACAAAGTTGTCCACGCCGGTGGATTTTGTCGGTCTCAGCTGCACCCGTCGAAAGGTGTTGGAATCCAGCGTTTGCCACGTGGTGTCATCATAAAGCGTGGAGCCGACCAGAAAGCGGCCATCTTCTACGACATTGCGGATCTGATACATCACCGGGCTGCGGAAGCTGAACTCGGGGAAGAAAGCTGTCACGCCAAGGCGGCCATCGGCACCGGTGCTCAGATCGCTGTCGGCATAGGCCTCTGTCTGGGCATTGAGCGCCGCGCCGGTGAGCACGGTGCCATCAAACACGCCGGCCTCATCGCTGACCTGAAACTCATATTGAGAGAGTTCAAAGCGATAGGTCGAAAAGGATTTGGACAGCATGGAAAACAGCGGGAACGCCAGGGTGATCACCAGATAGAGCGCAATGATGATCATGCCGCCGCGCATCATCAAATCATCGCGGCTCAGCTTTCCCTTGATGTCCTTGCCCGGGGGCAGTTCGGAAGTATGTGAAGACGCCATTGTCATCAGCTCTCTCCCGAACGATCAAACGCCATCAGCCGGTCTGCGGGCAGCTCGATGATCATCGGTTTGCCCTCGGCAAGACCCAGACGTCGCACGGCGTTGATAGAGAAATCGGCAATCAGCTCTGCGCCGCCAAAGCGATCATTCTGCAGACGGCAGCGCCAGAAGGATCCGAGGAACTCCATCTCATGCAAGAGCACTTCGATACAGTTCTGATCGGCGCCCTCAGACTGATATCCCGCCTCATGGGGAATGATGTCTTCGGGGCGGATGGCGGCCACAACGGCGGCACCATCGGAAAAATCATGGGCATGGCAGGCAAAGCTATCTTCACCAATGGCCAGACGGCCGCCATTGGCCACAGCGCTGTCGATCTGGTTCATTTCGCCAATGAAGTCGGCGACAAACAGATTGCTGGGCTCGCGGTAGACCTCAGTGGGGGAGCCGACCTGTTCGATCACCCCATGGTTCATCACGACAATGCGGTCAGCCATGGCAAGCGCTTCTTCCTGATCGTGGGTCACCATGACAGTTGTGACCCCCAGCTTGCGCTGCAGCTCTTTGATTTCGTGGCGCAGATGCACGCGCACTTTGGCATCCAGCGCCGAGAGCGGCTCATCCAGAAGCAAAAGCCCCGGTTTGGTGGCGATGGCGCGGGCCAGCGCAATACGCTGTTGCTGACCACCTGAGAGCTGCGCGGGGTATTTTTTGCCCTGATCGGGCAGGCCAACCAGCTTCAGCAGATCTTTGACGCGGGTGGCGATTTCCCCTTTGCTGCGGCCTGCATTTTCCAGACCGAAGGCGATGTTTTTCTCAATCGTCAGGTTGGGGAACAGCGCGTAGGACTGAAAGACGATACCAAAATCGCGCTCTGAAGGTGGCAGGTTGGAGACGTCTTTGCCGTCCTGCGTGATCGACCCGCGGGTTTGCAGATCAAGGCCAGCAATGGCCCGCAGCAGCGTTGTTTTTCCGCAGCCGGATGGCCCGAGAAAACAAATGAATTCGCCTTCTTTGATGTCCAGTGAAATGTCCCTGAGAGCCAGAAAGGTTCCGAACGCTTTCCATAAGTCTTTTATGCTCAGGTAGAAGTCACCTGATGTTTGTTCTGCAGTCACGGGTTCAGTCCTTAGATCTTCGCTGATCGCGCACACCAACAGTTCCGGCACAGGCCAGACCATGTCGGGACAGCGGGTAATTGACGGATCTGTGCGGGGGCCTGAGCCCCCGCAGCGATTGGGTTATTTGGGGTCAGATTTGCCATCGTAGCGAGATTGCCACTCTTTGAGGATGGCCGCACGGTTGTTCGCAGCATACTCAAAGTCGTTGTCAATCATCGCATCCAGCAGGCCCTCTGGGAAATGTTCAACCGGCTTGGCCACACCAGGATAGGCGACAACGGCATAGCCGGAGTTGTACATTTCGTTGGCTTCTTTGGTGACAGAGAAGTCCAGAACCTTCTGAGCGGCTTCGAGATTGGCGGTGCCAGCCACAATCGCAGAGGCTTCCATATCCCAGCCTACGCCTTCGCTTGGCACGATGATTTCCAGCGGCGCGCCTGCGGCTTTTGACTTGGCGCCACGGAAGGCAAAGGAAATACCAATCGGGATTTCGCCTGCGGCGGCCAGTTTACAAGGCTTGGAGCCGGAATGGGTGTAGCGCGCAATGTTGTTGTGCAGCGCATCCATATATTCCCAACCGCCCTCTTCACCAAAGAGCTGCAGCCAGCTTGAAACGTCAAGGAACCCCGTACCCGAAGAGTTCGGGTTTGGCATGATCACGTGACCTTCATACATCGGGTCGGTGAGATCCTGCCAGGAGGTCGGCGGGGTCAGACCATTCTTTTCGGCCTCAACGGTGTTGTAGCAAACAGAAGCCACCCAGGCATCCATGCCCACCCAAGACGGGGTCTCACCACTGTCGACAAATTTGGAATCAAGCTTCTCCACACCTTCTGGTGCGTAGGGCTCCAGCATGCCTTCGGACTTCAGCAACAGAAGTGACGTGGCCGCCAGCCCCCAGACAAGATCGGCCTGTGGATTGTCACGCTCGGCCAGCAGCTTGGCTGTGATGATGCCGGTGGAATCACGCACCCAGTTGATTTTGATGTCCGGATAGCTTTCGTTGAATGTCTCAGCGTATCTGGCCAGATCTTCCGCTTCGACTGCCGTATATACTGTCAGCTCGGTTTCGGCGACAGCCCCCGTGGCAACCAGGGCGCTCAAGGCCAGGCTTGCGTAAAATGACGCAGCTTTTTTCATTTTTCTTCCTCTGTTGGTTTCAGATCAGGACGCAGGATTCTTGGTGATCACTTTCGTCTTTGATCAGTTTGTCATGTTTCATAGACAAGAGAAGTTGATTTAACCTACAACTTTATAACCTCAGCCTATGGATATTTTGAGCACTGGAACAGGAGAAAGCCTTAAAAATAAGCCCTCCATAGAAAAGTGCTCTCTCATCCTTAAAAAGAAGGGGCATGCGGCCGTCTGAGCCGCCCTGCTATTTTTGGAGAAACTGGCAGAAGCACTGTTCAAAAAATAGGCAGCACTTCGGAGTGTGAGGGCGGCTTATCGCAGGAGAAAGAAAAAGGCCCGCTGGAGAGCGGGCCTTTGACGTCAGATATCCGTACTCAAAATCAATCGTAGAGAACGGCCTGGATTTTTGGCTCATCGATGTTGGAGGCATCATAGTAGTAAAAGCCAGTGTCGATCAGCGCAGGCACGGTCTCACCTTTGGTCGCCATGACCGCCGCCTTAACGGTTTCATAGCCAATGCCCACTGGGTTCTGTGTGATCGCACCCGCCATCAGGCCACTGCGTACGGCGTCGGTCTGCGCCTTGCCGCTGTCATAGCCGATGATCACGATGCCCTCGGTGCCCAGCTCCTGAACGCCGTTCACCACACCGATGGCGGAGCCTTCGTTGGTGCCAAAGATGCCATTCAGATCAGGGTTTGCTGTCAGGATCGCCTTGGTCACCTCAGTGGATTTCAGGTGATCCCCCTGACCATATTGTACGGTCACCACTTCGATGTCGGGATAGTTGGCTTCGATGCGGTTTACGAAGCCATCGCGACGGTCGATGCCCGTGCGGCTGGTCTGGTCGTGGGCCACAACGGCCACTTTGCCTTTGCCACCGATCAGTTCCGCCATTTTGTCAGCGGCCATGCCCGCCGCTGCAGCGTTGTCGGTGGTGGCGGTGGCCAGCGGGATGTCGCTGTCTACGCCGCTGTCAAAGGCGACGATTGGGATGCCTGCATCGTTGGCCTGACGCAGCAGAGGGATCGCCGCCTGGCTGTCCAGCGCCGCAAAGCCAATTGCAGCTGGCTTGTTGGCCAGTGCCGCTGCGAGCATGTCGATCTGACGATCCACCATGGTCTCATTGTCTGGACCTTCGAAGGTGATGCGCACACCAAACTCGTCTGCAGCCTGCTCTGCACCGAGCTTAACCGCTTGCCAGAACTGGTGTTGGAACCCTTTGGAAACCAGCGGGATGTACATCTCCTCGGCCGCAGCCAGGGATCCCGGTACGCTCATCGCAGCGGCACCAAGGGCCCCTAGAATAAAACGACGTGTCAGCATGATTTTCTCCTCCATGTATAAGTCATGCAATTCGTAGGAATTGTGGGATGACGGGGCATGGCCCCGACACCGCCGGGTTTCACCCGGATTTGTTGCGGCGCACCATGTCGGCATAGACCGCAAGAATGATGATCGCGCCGGTGACAACGGTCTGCCATTCCTGCGCCACCGAAAGCACACGCAGCCCGTTGGTGAGCACAGCCATGATCAGAGCGCCGATTAACGTACCCAGAATGGTGCCACGACCACCGGAAAGCGACGTACCCCCAATCACAACGGCGGCGATGGCCTCAAGCTCATAGCCCAGCCCCAGAGCAGGCTGCGCGGAGTTCAAACGCGAGGCGATTAGAATGCCGCCGATGCCGCAAATGCCACCGGCCAGTGCATAGATGCGCATTTTCCAGCGATCGGTGTTCACACCGGACAGGCGCACGGCCTCCTCGTTAGACCCCAAAGCAAAGGTGTAACGGCCCAGCACGGTACGGCTCAGGATGTATGCTGCGGCAATCGCAACGATGAACAGGATAAGCACCCCATTTGGGATCGGCAGAGATGGGATCACTTTGCCAATCAGGGAGCCGCGCGAGATCTGGTCAAACCCCGGCGTGTCATTGAAGTAGATCGGCCGCGTGCCGGAAATCACCAGCGAAAGGCCTTTCAGGATCAGCATCATCCCCAAGGTGGCGATAAAGGGCGGAATTTTCATCTTGGCCACAAATGTGCCAGACAACAGGCCGCAGAGTGCACCCGCGGCAATCGCCGCTGCGACCCCGAGCAGAAGCGGCATGCCCAAATAGGTGAGCACAACACCAGCGATCACCGCGCAGAAGGTCATAAGCGTGCCAACGGAGAGATCAATTCCGCCAGTGATGATCACCAGCGTGGCTGCCACTGCCAGAACGCCATTGACCGAGGTGGCCTGCAGGATGGCGATCATATTGGATGTTTGCATGAAGTTTGGCGAGGCAATCGAGAAACCGATCAACAGAACGATCAAGCTCGCGAAGGCCAAGAGTTTTTGATAGGCCCCGGATTCCCCAAGCCCTGAAAGGGGCGATTTCTCGTTTACGTCGGTGGCCGTGCTCATTGTACTGTCTCCGCTACCTGCATGACCGCTTCCCTTTGAGTGGCCAGTTGCATGATGTCTTCTTGAGTGGTGTCTTTGCCGCCCGGCAGAATGCCGGTCAGCCGGCCTTCGCACATCACCGCGATACGGTGGCTGAGGCGCATGATTTCCGGCAATTCAGAGGAGATCACGATGATCGTCTTGCCGTCTGCTGCGAGGTCTTCGAGCAGTTTGTAGATTTCAGATTTGGCCCCCACATCGATGCCGCGCGTGGGTTCGTCAAAAATCAGAATGTCACAGTCACGCAGCAGCCATTTGGCGATCACGACCTTCTGCTGATTGCCCCCGGACAACAGGCGTACCTCCTGCGTGTCAGACGGGGTGCGAATGCCCAGCTGTGCGATGTATTTCTCTGCGGTCTGCGCCATGCCCGCTTCATTGAGCACCCCAGCCGCAGAAGAGAACAGATCCAGCGAGGCGAGCGCCACATTGTCCCGCACGTTCATGCCTGTTGCGAGGCCAAAGTGTTTCCGATCCTCAGACAGGTAGCCGATGCCTGCGCGTACGGCATCGCTTGGAGACTTGATGCTGACAGTCTGGCCATGCACCTTCACCACCCCTGCATCCTTGGCATCCGCGCCAAAGAGCGCGCGCGCCACTTCGGTGCGCCCTGCCCCCATGAGGCCAGCAAACCCCAAAATCTCACCGCGCTGCACTGCGAAGCTGACATCCTGAATGTCACGCCCCCGGCTCAGCCCGGACACCTGAAGCGACACTTCTGCACCGGTGAGATCGGGCACATCCAGAGGCTCTTCGGTGACTTCGCGCCCCACCATCATAGCGATGATCTGACTGATCGGCGTGTCTGCGGCCTGAACGACACCCACATATTCACCGTCCCGCATCACCGTCACGCGGTCAGCAATCTGTTTCAGCTCATCCATCTTGTGACTGATGTAGACGATACCGACACCCTCCGACTTCAGGCGGCGAATGATGGTGAACAGTTCCGCAATCTCCGCGTCATTGAGCGCGGCCGTGGGTTCATCCATGATCAGAACCTTGGAGCGAAACGACAGCGCCTTGGCGATTTCTACCATCTGCTGCTTGGCGATGGTCAGGGTGCCGACGATGGTTTTCGGATCCAGATTGAGGTTCATGGACGCAAAAATCTCTGCGGTTTGCGCATTGAGCGCGGCCTCATCCAGACGCCCAAAGCTTTTGCGCGGCTCGCGACCGATGAAGATATTCTGAGCCACGGTCAGGTCATTCATCAGGCTGAGTTCCTGATGAATGATACCGATACCGAGATCCTGCGCTTCGCTTGGAGAACTCGGGTTCACCTCCGCGCCTTCGATCTTGAGGGTGCCCCCGTCGCGCTGATAAATTCCCGACAGAATCTTCATCAGCGTGCTTTTGCCAGCACCATTTTCGCCCATCAAAGCGTGGACTTCACCGGATGCCAGATCAAACTCAACCCGTTTGAGCGCATGCACCCCCGGGAAGAACTTATCGATTCCCGCCATTTCGACCAGTTTGGTCATTTCTCCTCCCAATGTTTTGTCCTCCCCAACTGGCGCCCGGTTACATCACCGCGCCGATTTGCCAGGGGACAAATTCAACCCCGCCAAAGCCCAAGGCTTCGCTTTTTGTTTCTGCGCCGGATGCGACGCGGATCAACATTTCAAACAGCTCTTCACCCTTGGCTTCGATGCTCACCCCTTCGGTAACGATGTCGCCACAGTTCAGATCCATGTCCTCAGACAGGCGCGCATACATCTCGGAATTGGTGGCGAGTTTGATGCACGGGGTCGGCTGATAGCCGGACACAGATCCCCGTCCGGTGGTGAAGACAATCAGATTGGCGCCGGAGGCCACCTGCCCTGTGACAGAACAGGGATCAAAGCCCGGACTGTCCATGAAGACAAAGCCGTGTTTGTCGATAATTTCACCAAACTGATAGACATCGCGCAGAGGAGCGGTGCCGCCTTTTGCGACGGCGCCGAGCGATTTTTCAAGAATGGTTGTCAGGCCGCCGCGCTTGTTGCCGGGGCTTGGATTATTGTCCATCTCGCCGCCGTTGCGCTCAGTGTAATCCTCCCACCAGCGCACACGCTCGATGAGCTTTTCCCCAACAGCCTCGGTTTCGGCGCGCCGTGTCAGCAGGTGTTCTGCACCATAGATTTCGGAGGTTTCAGACAGGATGGTGGTGCCACCATGGCGCACGAGAAGATCGGACGCATAGCCCAGCGCCGGATTGGCCGTGATGCCAGAATAGCCATCTGAACCGCCGCATTGCATGCCAACCATGATTTCACTCACAGGCGCAGGCGCGCGTTTCGCCTGATTGGCGAGTTCTGCGATCCCGCGCAGTTCCTCAACCCCCCGCTCGATGGTGCGGCGCGTGCCGCCTTCGTGTTGAATTGTCATGTAGCGCAGCGCGCCATCTGCCCGGATTGGCTGTCCGCCGACAAGGCTGGCGACCTGCATCACCTCGCAGCCAAGGCCAATCAGAAGAATACCACCGAAATTCGGATGCTGGGCATAGCCGGAGAGCGTGCGAAACAGCGCTGCGTAGCCCTCGTTTTCACCCGACATGCCACAGCCGGTGCCATGCACAATAGGCACGATCCCATCCACATTCGGGAAGGATTCAAGCAGCCCCCCCTTCTCCGCAGCCTCTGCAATGAAGCGTGCAACTGAGCCAGAACAGTTCACCGTGGTGAGAATCCCGATGTAGTTGCGCGTCCCTACTTTGCCATTGGCGCGGTGGTAACCATCGAAGGTGCGCGCCTCGTGGCATTCTGACAGCGGCACAGAGGCCGAGGCATGAGCATAGTCCTGCTGGTGCGCTCCCATGCCAAGATTGTGCACATGCACATGATCACCCGTCGTAATGTCCGCCTTGGCCTCGCCGATGATCTGCCCGTAGCGGATGACGTTTTCACCCGCTGCGATGGGCTGCAACGCGATTTTATGACCACGGGTAACTGCACTGGTAAGGGGCTCTGGCACATGGGCGACACGCTCCCCCGCTGCCAGCTCTCGCAGCGCGATCACAACGTTGTCAGATGGGCTGAGTCGCAGCACATCCCCATTAGCGCTTTGATTTCCTGTGTTTTTTTGTGGTGCTTGCATGATGTTCTCGCTTGCCTTCCCCATTTTGCTAGGCTGCAAAACATCACTTGTCAACTAACATGTTAGCATGATATTCATCTTAGTATGACCAAAATTGTTGATATTGATGCCAGCTTACTGCGAGACACGAGCCCCTCTGAAGGCTCCCTCGCGCAGCGTGTTTACCTGTCTGTGAAAGACGCCATTCTGGCGCTAGACTTCCCTCCCGGTGCCAATCTGCGCAAGGCGCCGATCTGTGAGCGGCTGGGTGTCTCCCGTGCGCCTGTCACTGAAGCGATTGCCCGACTGGCCTCAGAGGGGCTGGTGGATGTGGTGCCGCAATCCGGCACACATGTGTCCTACTTTTCCATGTCTGAAATTCGGGAAGGTGTGTTCCTGCGCGAAGCTCTGGAACTGGCCACGATCGCCAAGGTGACACGCGACCTGACAGAAGAGCAACGCAAGCGGTTGAGCCGCAACATGCGCATGCAGGAGCTTCTGGTCGAAGACGGGGACATCGCAGGATTTTATGAAGCCGATGAAGAATTTCACAACCTTCTGATGGAGTTCACCGGCTTTCAGCGCCTGCCGGTTGTGGCCCAAACCGTCTCTTTGCAAGTGCGGCGCGCACGCTTACTGATGCTGCCAACGCAGGGGCGTGTCGCAGAGACACTGGATGAGCATCGCGCCATCTTCGAAGCAATCTGCGCCGGAGACGAAGCTGCCGCGCAGGCCCAAATGCGTCACCACCTTGGCCAACTGATGCCGCGGATTGAAGAGCTGTACAGCACCAAACCCACCCTTTTTAACGCGCCTCAGGCATAGAGAGAGACCCGATGTCCATTTCCCAAACGCGCCTTCTGAACAACCGCACATCCCGACCAGTCCCGCTGACCCAGATGGGCTTTGGCGGCGCTCCTCTGGGCAATCTGTATCGCAAAGTCAGCGACGCAGATGCGCAGGATGCCTTGCAAACCGCTCATGATGTCGGGGTGCGCTTTTTCGATACCGCGCCTCAATATGGGCTTGGCCGCTCAGAGATGCGCTTTGGCGAGGCGATCGCGCGCTTTGGACGCGACACCATTCAGCTGTCCAGCAAGATTGGCCGACTGCTTGTAGATTGCGAGCCCCATGAGGTGACACCGGAAGCTTTTGTGGATGTCCCACAGAAGCGTATCGTTTTTGACTACACGTATGATGGCGTGATGCGGTCCTATGAGGCCAGCAAGGCCCGTCTGGGTGTGGAAAACGTGGATATTCTGCTTGTGCATGATGTCTGTGTGTTCAGTCAGGGCAGCCAGGAGGCCTCTGATGCCAAGGTGCGGGAATTATTTGATGGCGGTGGATATCGGGCACTGACCGAGTTGCGTGACGCGGGAGAGATCGCCGCGATTGGCGCCGGTGTGAATGAGTGGCAGGTCTGTGAAAAACTGCTCGGTCTGGGCGATTTTGACGGCTTCCTGCTGGCTGGACGCTACACGCTTTTGGAGCAAGAGGCGCTCGACAGCTTCTTGCCCCTTTGCGAAAAACGGGATGTGGGCATCATTCTGGGCGGGCCCTACAACTCCGGCATTCTCGCCACCGGCGCGGTGGAAGGCGCAAAATACAACTACGACACAGCGCCAGAGCACATCATGGACAGAGTACGCAAAATCGAAGCGGTCTGCGCTGCCCATGACACGCCCCTGATTGCCGCGGCCTTGCAGTTTGTGCTGGGTCACCCCTGTGTCAAAACCGTTGTGCCCGGAGCCGTGTCCGGCGCAGAAGTCAGCGCAAATGCCCGCCTGATGGATACTATCATACCCGACGGCCTGTGGCATGATCTGCGCAGTGAAGGGTTGATCAGGCCGGATGCACCACTGCCATCGGAGCGTTCTGATGCTGCGTAACATCAATCCGCTCCTGTCGCCCGATCTGCTGCACTGTCTGCGCGCCATGGGTCATGGCGATGAGATCGTCATCGCCGATGCAAACTTCCCTGGAAGCAGCAGCGGCCCGACCTGTCTGCGTGCGGATGGCTCCAGCGCAAGCGAAATCCTTGAGGCCGTGCTGTCCGTGATGCCGCTGGACAGCTTCGTGCCTGATCCGGCGCTGACCATGCAGGTGGTCGGAGATCCTGATGCCCTGCCAGAAGCCGTGTCGGATTTTCAGCGGATCATTGATGCAACCGCTGACAACCCGGTGCCGGTACAGACGTTGGAGCGCTTTGCGTTTTATGCACGCGCCGCTTCGGCCTTTGCCGTCGTACAGACTGGTGAGCGCCGGCTCTATGGCAATATCATTCTGAAAAAAGGCGTGATCGGATGAGGATTGATGCGCATCAGCATTTCTGGTCACTGGCGCGTGGCGACTACGGCTGGCTGACAGAAACGCTTGCTCCGATCTATCGTGACTTTCTACCCGATGACCTGTCGCCGCTGCTCGCGCAGGCAGGGATTGAGGGGACGGTTCTGGTGCAGGCTGCCCCAACGGTGGCGGAAACCACGTTCATGCTCAGCCTTGCGGCCGAGCACGATTTTATCAAAGGCGTGGTCGGCTGGGTCGACTTTGACGCCGCAGACGCGCCCTATCAGATTGAGACGTTGGCGGCAGATGCCGCCCTCGTCGGATTGCGCCCGATGATACAGGACATCGCTGATCCAGACTGGATGCTCGGGGATGCCTTAACACCGGCCTTTGAGGCGCTGGTGGCACAGGATCTGACCTTTGATGCGCTGACCTTGCCGCCGCATCTAGGCAATTTGCGTAAGCTATTGAAGCGCCATGGAGACATGCGGGTGGTGATTGACCACGCTTCAAAGCCCTACATTCGCGATGGCGAGATAGCGGGATGGGCCGAAGACATGACCGCACTGGCACAGGAAACACAGGCGTTCTGCAAACTCTCCGGCATGGTCACGGAAGCTGCAGAGGATTGGCGCACGGAGGATCTGCGCCCCTATGTGGATCATCTGCTGACAACCTTTGGCCCTGAGCGCCTGATTTGGGGCAGCGACTGGCCCGTGTGCACATTGGCGAGCAGCTATGCACGCTGGCTTGAAACAACCGACGCTTTGCTAAGCGACCTGAGCGACACCGACCGCGCTGCCATACTCGGTGGCAATGCGGCCCGCGCCTACAACTTCAGAGAGTGATATGACAGACCTGACACTAGATCAAACCGGGCTTTGGCTTGGGCGCGTGGAACGCCCTGGTGTTGGCCCCTGTGTTGTGACCCTGCGCGACGGAGAGGTGATGGATATCACCTCCAAAGAGGCGCCAACCGTGCGCGACATTCTGGAACGAGACGATGCAGCGACCTATACACGCACCGCCCCCGGCACAGCGCTTGGCCCCCTAAATGCGGGGCATGCATGGCTTGCCCCCTGCGATCTGCAGGCGGTGAAAGCCTGCGGCGTGACCTTTGCAGGCTCCATGGTAGAGCGTGTGATCGAAGAACAGGCGGCGGGCGATCCTGCGAAGGCCGAAGCCATCCGCGATCGGATTGGCGCACGCATTGGCGACAGCCTGTCTAACATCGTGCCAGGCTCGGAAGCGGCGGAGGAAGTCAAACAAGCGCTGATCGCCGAAGGCCTCTGGAGTCAATATCTTGAAGTAGGCATTGGCCCGGATGCGGAGGTCTTCTCCAAGGCGCAGGTGCTGTCTTCTGTGGGCCACGGTGCAGACGTGGGGCTGCATCCGATCTCCACTTGGAACAACCCGGAGCCCGAAGTTGTGCTGGCGGTGACGTCGCAAGGGGAAATCAAGGGCGCGACGCTCGGCAATGACGTGAATCTGCGCGATGTTGAGGGCCGCTCGGCCCTGCTTCTGAGCAAGGCTAAAGACAACAACGCATCCTGTGCAATTGGCCCGATGATCCGCCTGTTTGATGAAACATTTTCGCTCAATGATGTGCGCAAGGCGGATCTGACGCTAACCGTGGCAGGGACTGATGGGTTTATCCTCAACGGGCATTCATCCATGTCACAGATCAGCCGGGATCCTGCAGATCTGGTACGCCAAACGATCGGACGCCATCACCAATATCCAGATGGGCTGATGCTGTTTTTGGGCACGCTCTTTGCGCCGACGCAGGACCGGGACACCCCCGGTGGCGGCTTTACTCATAAGCTGGGCGATGTGGTGACCATCGCAAATGACCAACTGGGGGCATTGACCAATACGGTGCGCCTGTCGACGGAGTGTGACGAATGGCGTTTTGGCGCCTCTCAACTGATGCGCAATCTGGCCCAACGCGGCCTGCTATAAGAAAGCCTTTAAAATGCTGACAGGAAAACATCTGATTGCCGGAAACTGGGTCGGCGGCGCCAACAATTTTGCCTCCTCCCCAGCTTTCGGGGAAAGCCACAATTTCGCGATTGGCACAGCTGCGGATGTGGATGCCGCCGTGCAGGCTGCCGAAGAGGCCTTTGCCAGTTTCGGCTGGTCTTCACGGCAGGAGCGCGCAGTTTTTCTCCGCGCCATCGCCGAAGAAATCGACGCGCGTGGTGCGCTGATCACACAGATAGGCACGGAAGAGAGCGGGCTGCCTGCCGCGCGTCTGGAAGGTGAGCGCGGCCGTACAACCGGTCAGCTGCGCCTTTTTGCGGATCATATTGAGGCAGGAGACTACCTTGATCGCCGTCATGATGAGGCCCTGCCCGATCGCGCCCCGCTACCGCGCCCGGAACTGACCATGATCCAACGCCCAATCGGGCCGGTTGCTGTCTTTGGTGCCTCCAACTTCCCACTCGCCTTCTCCACAGCGGGCGGTGATACGGCAGCAGCGCTTGCCGCCGGCTGCCCGGTGGTGGTCAAAGGCCATCCTGCGCACCCCGGCACTGGTGAGATCGTGGCTCAGGCCATTGCCGCTGCGATTGCTCGCACGGATGTGCATCCCGGCGTTTTCTCTCTGATACAGAGTGATGGCATCGAGGTAGGCACAGCATTGGCACAGCATCCGCTGATCCGTGCCGTAGGGTTCACGGGGTCCCTGAAAGCGGGACGAGCGCTCTTTGATATCTGCGCCCAACGCCCGGATCCGATTCCCTTCTTTGGGGAGCTCGGTTCGGTCAACCCCATGTTTGTTCTGCCCGCCGCCACAAGCGCGCGCGGGGCGGAAATTGGCACTGGTTGGGCCGGGTCACTGACCATGGGCGCCGGACAATTCTGCACCAATCCGGGCATTGCCGTGGTCATTGAAGGCGCGGCGGCAGATGCCTTGCAGGCAGCAGCAGAAACGGCCCTGAACGCAGTGGATGCACAAACCATGCTAACAGACGGCATCGCTGATGCCTATCGCCTTGGCGCGACCCGCTTTGCGGATGCGGCAGGCACGACGCAGGTTGTCGGGACGGCCCGCGATGACCGCAGCGCCACTCCCTATCTTTTCACTGTGTCCGGGGATGACTGGCTGGCCAATCACTCCCTGCAGGAAGAAGTGTTTGGCCCGCTCGGCGTTCTGGTCCGCGTGCGAGATATGCAGCAAATGCAAGACGTGGCGCGTGCGGTTGAAGGCCAACTGACCTGCACCCTGCATATGGATGACGCAGACAGCTCCGAAGCACAGCGGCTTTTGCCTCTGCTGGAACGCAAAGCCGGACGCCTTCTGGCCAATGGTTTCCCAACCGGCGTCGAAGTGGCAGACAGCATGGTGCATGGCGGCCCCTACCCCGCCTCTACGAACTTTGGCGCAACCTCTGTGGGCACACTCTCCATACGTCGCTTCCTGCGCCCAGTTTGCTATCAGAACATCCCTGCACCCCTGCTCCCTGAGCACGCATAAGGACTTTCCAACATGACTGAGACAACAGGCCGTCTGGCCGGAAAAAACGCATTGATCACCGCCGCAGGCCAAGGCATTGGCCGCGCCACCGTCGAACTTTTTGTGGCAGAGGGCGCAAAGGTGATCGCCAGCGACATCAATGAGGCTGCATTGGCGGAGCTCTCCAAATTTGAAAATGTCACCCCGCTGAAACTGGATGTCACCGATGCCGCCGCAGTGACTGCGGCGGCCGCGGACCTGCCCGCACTGGACGTGTTGTTCAACTGTGCGGGCTTTGTTGCCAATGGCACCATTCTGGACTGCTCAGAAAAGGACTGGGATTTCAGCTTTGATCTGAACGTCAAGGCCATGTACCGGCTCATTCAGCTGACACTCCCAGCCATGTTGGAAAATGGCGGCGGCTCCATCATCAACATGTCCTCGGTCGCATCTTCTATGAAAGGCGTTCCAAACCGCTTTGCCTATTGCGCCTCCAAAGGTGCGGTGATCGGCTTGACCAAATCTGTGGCCGCCGATTACGTGGCGCAGGGTATCCGTTGCAACGCCATCTGCCCCGGCACGGTCGACAGCCCCAGCCTGCATGACCGCCTGCGCGCTACAGGAGACTATGAGAAAGCCATGAGCGATTTCATTGCCCGCCAGCCGATGGGCCGTATTGGGACCGCGGATGAAATCGCGGAACTCGCGCTCTATCTGGCCAGCGACGCCAGCAAATACACTTCGGGCCAGCCTTTCGCCATCGACGGCGGCTGGACCATCTGAGCTAGAAAGGACACGTACATGAAACTTTTGCGCTATGGCCCCGTTGGGGCAGAGAAACCCGGCATGCTGGATGACAATGGAGCGATCCGCGATCTCTCCGGCGTGTTGGACGACATCGCAGGCGATGCGTTGAGCGATGCCAGTCTGAACACCCTGCGCGGCCTGGATCTCAACAGCCTGCCTGTGGTTGAGGGCGATCCCCGCATTGGCGCCTGTGTTGGCGCGGTTGGCAAATTCATCTGTATCGGCCTGAACTATGCGGACCACGCGGCGGAATCTGGCATGGCCCTGCCCGAAGAGCCGGTGATTTTCTTCAAAGCCACTTCCGCGATCATGGGCCCCAACGATGACGTGGAGATCCCGCGCACATCCGTCAAAACCGACTGGGAAGTTGAACTGGGCGTGGTGATTGGCAAACATACCAAATACGTCAGCCGCGAAGAGGCACTTGACCACGTGGCTGGTTATTGTGTTGTCAACGACCTGTCAGAGCGTGACTTTCAGCTGCACCGCTCCGGCCAGTGGGTGAAGGGCAAAAGCTGTGACACCTTTGGCCCCATTGGCCCATGGCTGGTGACACGGGATGAGGTTGCCGATCCACAGGATCTGGCGATGTATCTGGAAGTGAACGGACACCGCTATCAGGACGGATCCACCAAGACGATGCATTTTGACGTGGCCACAGTGATCTCACATCTGTCTCAGTTCATGAGCCTGCAGCCGGGGGATGTGATCTCCACCGGCACACCTCCGGGCGTGGGCATGGGGCAAACCCCACAGACCTACCTGAAGGCTGGAGACAAAATGGAATTGGGCATCGCGGGTCTGGGCGTGCAGAAGCAAACCTGTTTTGACGCCAAATAAACCGGGTTTCACAGGAGCTTAGACCGGGTTTTCTGAATCCTTGACGCGATGAGCGGGCGTGTGGTGACACGCCCGCTTTCTTTTATCCGCATATACGCGAGATGCCGCGCATCTGTGCGGCGGCGGCCCTTGATCCCTTGCGATATGAAATGCAATAACATAACAAGTTGCTCAATTTTGATGTCATTTCCCGGGAGCCTTCCATGACACTGAAAACAACTTTGCTGTGTACCACTCTGATCGGAGCCGCCCTGCCCGCCTTAGCAGAGGAAAAACGCGCGCTGGACGCCCATGAACATGGACATGGAGCGCTCAACATCGCGGTGGACGGGAACACCATCGCGCTGGAGTTGGACGTGCCGGGATTTGATATTGTGGGCTTTGAACATGCGGCAACCACAGACGCGGACAAAGCGACGCTTCAAAAGGGCATGGCGCAATTGAAAGATCCGCTGAGCCTGTTTGCCCTGCCAACAGCGGCGGGCTGTGAGGTGGCCTCGGTGGAGGTGGCGCTGCATGACGGGGATGAGCATGAAGAACATGACGATCATGACCACGACCATGACGATCACGCAAAAACCGACGGTCATGATGACCATGATCACGACGACCATGCACATGAGAAAGAAGATCACGACGGCCATGAGCATGACGCCCACGCTGACGAGGACGCGCATTCTGAGTTCCATGCGCACTACAGCCTGAGCTGTGCAGATGCGTCAAAAGTGAGCGCGATCACTTTGGCCTATTTCAATGTCTTCCCAAATGCGGAAGAATTGGAGGTACAGGTGGTGACCGAAGCGGGCGCGCGCGCCGTTGAAGCCTCTCGCGATGCCCCTGATGTGGAACTGAACTAACCGTCAAGGATAACACGCTTTTATGCGCCCCTTCCTCTCTCTCAAAGACCTGCAATTTGAATGGCAGGGGCGCACAGGCTTTGCCCTCTCTGTACCAGAGCTTTCGGTCGCAGAAGGGGAAAAACTCTTTCTGCTGGGAGAAAGCGGCAGCGGGAAATCCACGCTACTGAGCCTGATCTGTGGCATTATAACAGCCGACGCAGGCCATGTGCAGATTGACGGCACGGATCTTGGCGCGCTGCGCCCGGCGGCGCGGGATGCCTTTCGCGCCGACCACATCGGCGTGATTTTTCAGATGTTCAATCTGCTGCCCTATGCCTCGCCCTTGGAAAACATCCTGCTGCCGCTCTCCTTTGCCAAATTGCGACGGCAGCGCGTGGAAACCCCGAAAGAAGAGGCCCTGCGGTTGACCTCGGCGCTGGGGCTGGCGCCAGAACTGGTAGAGCAGGCCGACACACGCGAACTCAGCATTGGGCAGCAGCAAAGGGTGGCGGCGGCCCGCGCTCTTTTGGGGCGGCCCCGCCTGATCGTGGCGGATGAGCCGACCTCCGCGCTCGATGCCACGGCTCAGGCAGCTTTCCTTGACGTGCTGATGACACAAACCCAAGCCGCCGGGGCGACGCTTATCATGGTGTCCCACGATGAGCGGCTCGCACAGGCGTTTGACCGCTGCCTTGACCTCTCCGAAATCGCAGAGGTGACACGCACATCGCCGCGCACCATGGGAGGTCCGCTATGATCCTGTTGCGGCTCGCCCTCAAATCCCTGCTGAGCCGGGGGCTGACCGTAGGGCTGACGATTTTTGCCATTGCCCTTTCTGTTGCGCTCTTCCTCGGTGTGGAAAAAATCCGCACCGGCGCCAAAGCCAGTTTTGCCGATACAATTTCGGGCACCGACCTGATCATGGGCGCGCGCTCTGGCGGGGTACAGCTTTTGCTTTACTCGGTCTTCCGCGTGGGCAATGCCACCAACAATGTGACCTGGCAAAGCTATCAGGACATCGCCGCCCGCCCCGAGGTGGATTGGATTGTGCCCCTGTCCCTCGGAGACAGTCACCGAGGCTTTCGCGTCTTGGGCACGACGGAAGCGTTTTTTGAGCGCTACAAATATCGTGGCGGACGGGATGTCGATTTTGCGCAGGGTGCGGCGTTTGAAGATCTGTTTGACGCAGTGGTGGGGGCCGATGTGGCCGCAGAGCTAAACTATGCGCTGAACGATGAAATCGTGGTGGCCCATGGCGTGGCCTCTTTCACCGAACATGACGACAAACCCTTTCGCATCAAAGGCATTTTGCAAAAGACCGGCACCCCCGTAGACCGCACCGTCTTTGTCAGCCTGCAGGCCATTGAGGCGATCCATATCGACTGGCAGGGCGGTGGGCGCTCCCAGACACCCATCAGCGCCGAAGACGCCCGTAAGATGGACCTCACCCCCAAGGCCGTCACCGCCGCATTGATTGGCACCCAGTCACGGCTGCAGATCTTTGGTTTGCAGCGCTGGATCAACGACTATTCAGAGGAGCCCCTGCTCGCGATCCTGCCCGGCGTGGCCCTCAGCGAACTCTGGAGCCTGATTGGCGTGGCAGAGACAGCCCTACTTGGGGTCTCCGTGATGGTGGTGATGACCGCGCTGCTGGGCATGGTGGCGATGATTTTCTCAGGCCTGAATGAGCGGCGTCGAGAGATGGCCCTACTGCGCGCCATTGGCGCAAAACCCCGCACCATTCTGGGCCTGCTGATGACGGAGGCCATGTTGATGAGCCTTTTGGCCGTGCTCTTGGGCGTGGGTCTACTTTACACGGGATTGTTTCTTGCGCGCAGCTATGTGGATGCGGCATTTGGACTATATCTTGAGATCAGCCTGCCAACAGCGCGAGAATATCTGGTGCTCTGCGCCGTGGTCTGTGCGGGCACAATTGTGAGCCTTTTGCCTGCGCTGCGCGCCTATCGACTGTCCTTGAGTGACGGCATGCAGCTGCGCTTGTGAGGCACAAAACTTAAGGAGATGGGCCAGTGACAGCTTCAAGACGCCAGTTTTTGCGGATAGCCCTTGCTGCGGCCACACTCCCGCTCGCCACACGGGCCTGGGCCGATGAAGTGCTCACTCTGGCGTGGGCTGAGTTGATTCCGGAAGGCGACACAGGCCAATTGCTCAAGCAGCTGCGCGGGATTGGCGTGGTGCAGCATGGTCAGCTCACGACCGGCTTTGACCAACCCGAAGCCAAGCGCGTGACAAAGGCGTTTGATGGCATGATGGTGCGCCTGCCCGGTTTTGTGGTCCCGCTGGATTTTGGGGCCTCCGGCGTTTCTGAGTTTATTCTGGCCCCTTTTGTCGGTGCCTGCATTCACGTGCCACCACCGCCCGCCAATCAGCTGGTGTTGGTGACGGCGCAAACGCCGTATGACATGCGGGATCTGTTTGACCCCGTCGAAGTGACCGGCGTTTTCCACAGCATGGCCACCAGCACCGGCCTCGCCGAAGTGGGCTACAGCCTTCAGGCCAGCAAGGTGAAACGCTATCGCGGATAAGGCGCCCCCCCTTTGGCTGCGGCACAAAAGGAATTCGAAAAATCGTCAATTTGGGTCTTGTGTCCCCCCAGCCTGCCCCATATACGGGTCAGCGGAGACGTGGCCGAGTGGTCGAAGGCGCTCCCCTGCTAAGGGAGTATACCGGAAACGGTATCGAGGGTTCGAATCCCTTCGTCTCCGCCATCACCCATTGATTTGATTGATTAATTTGGCGATCAATCAGCTCTACCCATGATCTACCCATGGGATTTGAAGGGCTTTCCCCTTGACGAAATGGGCGGTTCGCTACCATATGTTCATAAAATGTGGATAAGGTCTTTGACCTGAACCACGAACGCAAAGCAGCTAGCAAAGGAGGATGCGATGAATGCTACTGTTTGTGCGCCGACCTCTGCGATGGCGGTTGCTAACTGGTTTTTGGACCGTGCGAAGAACGAACCAAACGTTCCTGCGGTCGATCAACTCAAACTCTACAAGCTGGTTTACTATGCGCACGCTTGGTATCTCGGCAACAAGTGCGGCCCCCTCTTTGATGAGGACATCGAAGCTTGGCCGCACGGCCCCGTCGTCCGCGACCTCTATATAGAGTTCAAAAACGCCGGGCGTGGTCCCATCAAGAAGCTTGGGACGCGCTTTGCGACGCACGGCGGAAAATTCGAGATTGAAACGCCGGTATACGCTGGCGAACTTGAACCGTATCTTGAATCGGTGTGGAATTCGTACAAGAAGCATTCCGGCATTCAGCTTTCAAACGCGACGCACGCCCCCGGTGAACCGTGGACGCTAGTTGCCGAAAAGCGTGACTTGTCTGGAAAGCCAACCATTCCAAATGAGTTGATTGAACAGGTATATAGTGCAAAAGTCGAAGGAAGCCGACAGCACTGACGCTGACGCAACTCCAAAGCCCGCAACAACCGGCCTTGTGGTCTTGGACGACGCCGAAGGTGCGTCGTCCGAACCCGACAACTATACGTCACGGTTCAACAACGCCAAGATCAAAGACTATGAACAGGATATTGAGCTGCGAAAGCAGTTTTCGTGGGCCACTTACGGCTTGCTTTGTGTTTGGCTATTGATTGTCGCGGGCCTGCTGATTTGGTCGTCCCGCTCAGACGAAGTTCTAATTGCACTCATTTCTGGCGCTACGATCCAAGTCATTGGCCTATACTATATCGTCTTGCGGTATATCTTTCCCAGCCGCGACGGCAATGGCGGCAACAGTGGTGACGGCGGATAAAGGCCGCGCCTCTATGAGACGCGGCCTCGGCGGCGCACCAACGCAGATACCACCGCCTACGAACACGTTGAAGGGCAGTACCAATACCCCGCTGCGTTCGATCCTATGGGTGCTTGCACAGGCGGGTGACTTCCGCCCGGTCGGTCGCTGGAATTGTCCACAGGGGGCAGGCAAGCACCGCCACTTCGTCTAGGTCCAGATCGCCCAGCCCTTCCGCTAGAAGCGCGTCCGTGAGGCTCACGGCAGGGTCGTCTAGAGCGATTGTCAGCACGTCGGGCAGGTCCTCGCCCAGCTTATGCCCAAACAGGTGATCGACCCGCCCTACAAGCGGTCCATGGCCATACGGCTTCATGTCCAGCCGGGCCTTTGGCATCGTGGCGGGCATCTGACCTGTGGGCACAAATAGGGCAAGCCCGTTTTCTGCCAGCCCGGACAAGTCGGGCCAATCGGTGCCGCCGGGGTCTACGCCAAGTAACGTGGCGTATGGGCCGACAAGCACTTGGTCCTTGCCCAAGGGGGTGCGACGCATCCGCGACGTATCCGTGAGCCATTGTGCGATAGTCGCTATGTCTGCCTGCGCCGGGGTCATGGTCTTACGCCTCGATATCTACGCGGGTGTCGGCTTGTTCCGCGATAGCTGGCGTGTAGAAGCTGCTATGCACGTTAGCCGCGAACTTATCGTACTTCGGCACAAGCCCTGCCAATTCAACGCTTTCTTGCAATTCGGCATAGGCTTTAGGGGCGTATTTTTCGACGGCAGACAGGCGCATATTGCTATGTACTTGTTCGGCAAGTCCGGTCAGAAAGTGCGGCGAATTATACAGCACCGACGCGACCGCAATAGACTTGTTCGCTTCCGCTTTGATCTTGCCAATGCCGTCGGGCTGCGCAGCGGTTTCCTTGATCCAATCCAGCGTCTTGGCGTCATAGGTCGCGCGGTTGCCAAGTGGCGCAAAGGTTTCGTCGGCGGCACGCTGGCCACTTTCCGAAAGCGCGTTGCTTTGCGATACGATTTCGTTGCGGGTGTTCGTGGCGGCTTGCACCAACTGCGTCGCCAGCGTGCGGGCGGCAACATGCTTATCAACAGTCTTTCGCGTTTGATCGAAGTGCAGCAAACGCAGCTTTTCGTAGGTTTCCTTTGCGCGAAGGTGCATCCCTTGGACATTGGGCTTAACCCGTTCCAGCTTTTCGAAGTCGCCTAGCGCAACCTTGCGGCCCGTATTTGTGCCAAGTGCCGTGAGAAAACTCTGTGCTTTGTCGTTCCTAACCAAAAACATGACCTTAACCCTCTGTGTGCGTTGGTTGTTCGGCGGCTTTTGCCCCACCGATTAGCTTTGATTGCTGCGCCAAAAGCGCCGCTTCCCATTCGTCGTCGGTCCCATGGTCAACGAGGATCATTACAGGTCGGCGCTTCGTCATTTGGCCGATAACCCGGCCTTCCGGGTCTACCGTGACGACGTGGTTGCGAACGCGTGTCGGGCGCTTACGCAGGGCTTCCAACTTGGCCAGCCGTGATTTGAACGCCCCGCTCATTAGCCCGCTTCCAATGCTTCCAGCCGCGCCTCTAGGTCGCTGTCGATTGTCATGCGGCCAATGACGGAAAGCGCATTGATTAGACGGCTCATGTCTTCGATCTTGACTTCGCCATTGACAGCCTTGCGGTAGATGCGCGCGGCTTCGGCCCGAGTGTCCGCAATGGTGTCCAGCCGCACGCGACGACGGCGCTTCGGTGCCTTGACGGGGGTTTCCCCCCAACCGTCTGTTGTGCTTGAAGTATCCAATGTTCTTACCTGACAGAATTGACGAATTTAGTGCGATTAAGGGCACCTAAGACGACCTAAAGTCAGCGGGTCAAACGAATTCACACGGTCAATCGAAATTAGACTGATATGGATAAGTTATTGATTTAGAACGTGAAGAATCGCCGCTTTGACATGCTTTGCCGGGTCACTGCGGATGCCTAGCGCGAAGGAAATTAGGGGTAGAACATGGGTAGGATAACCCTGTCGCCAAAATACCAATAAATATCAATACAGCACGGCGGAAAAACCGTCCGCCAATTCCATGCTAGGCTTCGACCCCATTGCGCCAAGTCTCTGGCGACAGCATTGCCAGCCCAACACGGTGCAGGGCTACGACGCGCCTACGCAAAGTGTATTGCTGCTTGTATCCGGTAGGGTCTACGGCCTTACCGTGTTCTAACCGGTCCAGCCATTCGACAAACGTGCGCATAGGGTGCGCGGTCGTTCTGAATAAGTTGTCATGGTTCGTGTAGTCTTCCACCGAAAACAAGTTGTTACGTTCTCGCGCCAACACCTTCGCCACCATACGGGGCAATAGGCCATGATCTTTGAATTCATGCTCAACACTGGACGCCAGGTACTTTGGGTAGTCGTGCATCGGGTACGCAGCCATACCCACACTGTGCAGGAATTGTTCTAGGTATCTATCAGCCAGCGAAGCGCAGGCGTCGGCAAACAACCCCTTGTCCGTTCGATTGATCCTGCGTCGTTCGGATACGTCAATCAGTTCGTCGCACAGCAAAGCCATACAGCCGTATTCGCACGCAGTTTTCCAACGGTGCTTGTCTGCAATGGCGGCTTGATGGATCACGCGACCAAACAAGCCGTGTCCTTCGTCATATGCCCATTGGTGCGCCCGAACATAAATGCTTCCGACAAACTCTATGAAGGCTTCGGCGCTATAGTTTTTTGTTTGCATGTCTTGTTCCTTTCACGCTGTCCAAGGGGCGATTGGCTGTTGGGGACTAGTCACAACCGTCACAATCACATTCGCCCTTCTGTGATCTGTTACTATTGTGACGGGGGATATAACTAAGGGGGCTGGCCTACTCGCTGTGACTTGTGACGTTTGTGACGGGTGTCCCCAACGAAAACTGCGGGCGGTCGTTCCACGCAGGCAACGTGTAAACCCCGCGCGAATGACGGTAGACGCGTTGAGCTTTCACCATGCGTTGCAATGTCTGGCGTACGTTTTCGCTGTTTATGCCCGTAGCCAATTCCATTTCCTTCGGCGTAGTCGCCCCGTTTTTGATTGCGTCGATAAGGATTTTCTGCGTGTCGCCAGCGAAGACCAACGTGGGGTCGCCCTCAATTTGCCAACGAAAGTCAACGAACTTAACTGCGGTATTGAACTCAGCTATGTCACGGCCACGGGCATAGAGTATCCCCGCTTGTTCCTGCGGGCCGCGCCCAAGCAACATGATCGTATCTGCGACCCCGGTTAGCCCAAGCGTCGAACTAACCTTTTCTACCGGATCATCCGCCGCCGCTTTGCGCGTGTGTGTCACGACGATGATTGCAACGCGCTTTTCACTCGCAAGTTTGTGCAGCGGCTTCAGGGCCTTCACGTCGTAGTCGTAGGCTGACTGATTGCGCCCTGTGGGCACGGGCTTAACCATGGCCAGCGTATCAATCACAATCAACGCGGGGGCGTCCGCGTCTTCGATCCAGCTTTCTATTTCGGCAAGCCCGCCTTCGTCTAAGCGCGACCATTCTGTTGCGTAGTCCATGTTTGCTGGCCATTGGCCGCTGCCTGCTACGCGCCGCAAGCGGTCCTGTAGGCGGCGTCCGTTGTCTTCGAGTGCTAACAACAGCACGTCGCCACGTTCGCAGGGTTGCCCCAACACCCTGTCGCCCGAAGCTTTCGCGCGCGCTATATCCAGCGCCAACCAGCTTTTTCCGACTTTGGGTACGCCCGCGAAAATCGTCAAACCTTCTGGTAAGACGTTTTCAACGACCCAATTGATAGCTGGGAAGTCTTCGCCTTGTAGTTGACGCGCAGAGCGTACGCGGGATTTCGCGGCCCTGCGTGCGGCTTTGCGGGCTTTCTCGGCGTGCGTTGCCAAAATCGCGTCGGCATTTGCCTTGCCATGGGCAATGGCTTCGGCGGTATAGCGGTAGTCCGAAACGCGCCCGTCCAAAGCCCGCGTTACGGTCCTGTCTACGTAGTCTTCGCGCTGTGCCTTCTTACGTTGACCCAAGGCCGATGTGCGGAATATGCGGGCAATCTGTGCACGGTTCTGTGTGTAAAAAGCAAGGAAATTGACCAAGGCTTGATCCGCGTCCGATTGCGACGGGTAATCTGATTGCCAATGTCCTTCCCACAGCTTGGCGAACTTAGCCCCGTTGGTCGCAGCCTTGGCCCGTTCGACAATCGCGGCGTCGGCTTCGCGTTCGGGTACGTCGGGCGCAGTTGGCGCAGCGCCCCTGTTTGGCGCAATCTGTGCGCGCAGTGTGTCAACAAGGCTTTGGCAGTCCGCTATAGCTTGGTTGCGTACAGCATCCCCGGTGAACGTAAAAAACCGGCCCGACGAATAGATTTCTACGCCCAAGTTGCTATTGCGCACACCACCTTCTGCGACCTTGCCCTTAGCGATGATGTGTAAGCCGCGACCGGACGGCGAACGTTCTGCATAGGTGTCGAATGCGTCGTAAATACGTTGCTGGCCTTCGGATGGTGTGCCGCCTTCGGCTACATCTAGGTCAATACCAACGAACGGGTCGGCTTCGGTGAAGACAAAGCCAATGCCCACACCATGCGGTGAATTGGTGGCGTCTTCATACTTGGCCCATGTGGTAGGGTCGCCTACATCCGCTAGGTGGCCTGATTGGGGATTGATTGGACGTTTTGCTGCATCGTGGCACACCCATTGGGGGTACGACCGCAATTCTTCGGGTATGTTCTGTCTGAGGTTTGCGGTCATTTCGGTACAGCCTGTGGGTAGGTGCGTGGGTAGACGTTCGCACTTTGGCGCGCTGCCTGTAGTGCTCTGTTATTCTGCATCTATTGCGACGCTTAGGCGGAGTATTGATCCGCCGAATAGCTACGCGCGGTCTTTGCGGCTATCCATGAGTGCGGCCACAAGCACCTTGATTTCGTCGTGCGACTTCCCGGCGATACGCGCTGCGTTGATCTTGGAAATTTCGTCGGCGGGCCATGCCGCCAGCTTCGGGCCAAGCTTGATCGGCTGGGGGAACAAGCCGCGCTGCATAAAGTCGTAGATGGTGGCCCGGCCCATGCCCGTTAGGGCGATCACGCCGGGCAGGCGCACAAGGGCGTTCAGGTCTGACGTTTCGGGGGGCGTGTGGGCGTTCATGGCGGGCTCCTTTCAGGATCACTATGGATCGGTATGGAAAGGACCATGCCGCGACAGGCGGGTGTACGCGCGGGGAATAACTTATACGATATTTGAAGGGGTTAGCGGCTACGTTCGGTCACTTCGGCGATATGACGTTCAATCGCGCTGCGAAGATCGTTCGCCGCTTCGTTGTGTGTAATGCGGTCGCTTGGGTCGTAGGCTTTGCCCTTGTATTCGGCTACGAATGCGTTGGCTGCATCACGGGTATTGTCGAATTGCCCACAGTCTAGACCGGCTGCGGCGCGGGCGCATATGTCGGCAAGGCGGGGGTCGCGCGGTCGCCCGCCTGCACCCTTAGTAGGCATCGGCACGTCGGAGCGAATAGTGAATTGCGATGGATCGCGCTTTGTCATATCGCGCCCCGGATTGGAACAACGCCCGCGTCTTTAATCTTGCTTCGGTCTATGGCGCAATACTTGCCCCAATCGCCCATGAGTCGCGACCGCTTTGCCATAAGCGTTCCGCGCGCGTAAGCCGCTTCGGCCTTGTCCTTGAGACTGTGGGCCAAGGCATGTTCAATCACTTCGCGCGGGTGTGCGGTCGTTTCGCCAGCCCAATCGCGGAAGGTAGAGCGGAAACCGTGTTGCGTAAGTTCGCTTCGGTCCATGCTGCCAAGCACGTTGTTCATGGCGTTTTCGGAGAGCCCGCCCGTCTTCGCGGTGCCGACGAACACTAGCGGGTTGCCTTCTTCGCGCGGCAACGCTTTCAGCAGTGTAACGGCTTCGTCGCATAGGGCTACGCGGTGTTCCTTGCCCGCCTTCATTCGGGAACCGTCGATAGTCCAAACCTTCGCTTCAAGGTCGATTTCGGCCCAAGTCGCGCCGCGCACTTCGCCGGAACGTGCTGCGGTCAAAATGCTGAATTCCAGCGCCCGCGCTGCTACGCCTTCGCGCTTGCGCAAGTCGTCCATGAATGCGCCGACTTCGGCATAGGGCAACGCCGCATGGTGCTTCGGCTTTCGCAGGTCTTTGCGTGCGATAAGTTCGGTTTCCAAGTGCCCTTTCCAGCGGGCTGGGTTGTCGCCCTTTGCCCGAAGACCGCGAAACGCGGCCCAAGAAAGCACCTTTTCAATGCGACCACGAAGGCGCGACGCGGTTTCGGTCTTCGTGTTCCACAGTGGCCCGGCCTTGCCCCGTGCCTTCGTTTCCTGTTGCAGCACCTTCAAGACAAGATCGGTATTTACGTCGGCTACGGGCACGCCGCCGATAATGGGGTTGGCGTAGGTTTCAATCGTGTTGCGCCATTGCTGGCGGTGCTTCGGGTTCTTGAAGCCGCCTTCGTCTACGTCAACTTTCGCGTCGATATAGGCCGACGCAGCTTCGGCAAACGTCATGGGCTTTTCGGCCTTGGTCTTCGCCCGTCGCTTGGCTTGTTTGACCTCTATGGGGTCAATGCCGTTTTCCACGTCGGCGGCTAGCAACTTCACCTTGGCGCGCGCATCTGCCAGCGAAATTTTTGGGTATGAGCCTAGCCCCATGCTACGGGTGCGACCGTCCAACGTGAACCGAAATTCCCAAGACTTCGTGCCCCACTTCGACACTTGCAGGTAAAGCCCTTCGGACACCAACAGCCGACCGCGTTTGTCGAATGCGTCAACTTCAAGCTTCGTGATCTTCTTTGCCATCGGGCCAATCCTCTACCCATGATCTACCCACACAATATGGGCGGATGCAGGGGGATTTATCAAGACCCATCTGGAGGAAAAACCGCGTAAATATCTGATTTAAATAGTTAACGGTAGACGCTACTAGACCCTACCGGACCATACTTCGGCGGACTTCGTCTCCGCCATAATTCAGCTGGCAATATCGAAAAAACACCGCTTTATGCGGTGTTTTATTTTGGGCAGATCGCGAGACTGAGAGGTCCCTTTTGGTGCCACTCATCTGCACGTAATCCCTTGTATAGCGGGTGTCGGCGGTGGAAAAGCGCCGGTCAGCGAGGCTGTATTTGAACAAATAGAGGCTGATGATCTGAGCCAATAGACGCAGTGTCAATCCATGCGCTTTGGATGGCCTCTGAGAGTGGTGCCGTGCAGAACAGGTGGTCGATTTTGCGCCCTGATCGGGTATCCCCCTCCCTCTCTTGTTGCCCGGCGGCCACCCAGGCGTCCACATAACCTGCTGGGGTCACCAACCGGCCAAAACCGGGGGCATATGGCCCCACCAAAGCCGCATATTCCGCGCTGTCTGCTGTGCAATTCATATCCCCTGCCAGAAAAAAAGCCTCTGGCATCGGATGTGCCGGGCGCTCGATCCATCCGGCCGTGTCATCTGGATGGGCTCCGTTCCAGGCCGCTCCTTCCGCCACAGCATTGCCAATAATCTCTTTAATCCGCTCAATTTGAGGCAGTCGGGTTTCAGGACAGAGATGGCACAGATGGGTGCAATATATACGCAATGCACCACCCGGAGCATCCACAACCGCCTCCAGCAGCCCTTTCTGAACCGAATGCTGATGAATCAACCCACGCTTGGGGAGCGGAAAGTTGCGAGAGGTTGTGATCGGATAGCGCGACAGCACCATATTGCCGAACTGCTGCCGACGGCGCACCAGACGCCCCGCGCCATCACGATAGCTCGCATCCATATCCACATTGGCACCATATACCAGATGAAACTCTGGCAGGGCTGCGCCCAAGAGAGCCACCTGATCCACCATTCCGGAGCGCTGCCAGTAGCGCTCTACCTCTTGCAGGCAGATGATATCGGCATCTCGGACTGTCTCTGCAATGCGCTCCAGATCGTACCGTCCGTCCTGTCCCAAACCATATTGGATGTTGTAGCTGACTATTTTCATGTGCTTGTCCGATCTTTTGTGACTGCGCGGGCCTGTGCGCTGATGTCAGGGTGGTCAAGGTTGACATAATCAAGCCCGGCCGCGTGAATTTCTGCATGTTCCGCCGGGGCTGGGGAATTGGTGTAGACCATGGTTTGCAAGCCGCTGTCGCGACAGGCTTGCAGAAGCTGCGGCACACGCATCTGAGCTGGGGTCATTTCAATGATCGACGCATGAAACAAAGCCGGTGCAAGGCTGGGGCATTGGGCAATGTTGAGCGTGATCATTTTACGAAACTCCGGCGCCACCGCATGCAGCCCGAAGCGCATCTGCTCGGAAAAGGAGAAATAAAATGTTTCCTCAACCATGCCCAGATCCCGCACCAAAGTGGCGAGCTTCAGAGGATCACACCATTTCATTTCAATGTAGACACCGGCCCGCCCGCGTAAATGCTCCAAATAGGCATCCAATCGCGGCACCGGTTCACCGGCAAAGACTGGATCAAACCAGCTGCCGGCATCCAGCTGATCTATTGTGTCCGACATTTGCAAACCGAACGCGCCATGTCCGTCTGTGGTGCGCTCAAGCGTGGCGTCGTGATGCACATAGAGAACACCATCCGCACTTTGGCGCACGTCCAGTTCAATGTAATCCGCCCCGAGCTGCAGCGCTTTGTCCGCTGCTGCAAAAGTGTTCTCAGGCGCGTGTTGATTGGCGCCACGATGGCTCACAATCTGGGTCATTTGAAATCTCTCATTCGGTGGGCTTTCAGGCCAGTTCACGCTGGCGCAGGGAAATTTGCGGCAGCCGGCGTTGACTTTGGGGATCGAAGAACAAGGCCGTCTCCGGGGCAAAGCCAAGCGTCACATTGGCGCCGAGGGCAAAACGAGCGGTGGGTTGATTGTCGAGAAACCGCAAAACGCCCATGGGGGTTTCACAGGTATAGAGCACCTCGCGCCCCATGGGCTCTACCACGCGCACGCAGGCAGCAAGCCCCTGTTTTGCGGGTTGCAAAGCTTCTGGCCGCAGACCGAGCACCATCGCCGCGCCTTCCTGAGCACCGGTCAGATCCATGCGTATGTCGCCCGCCACGAATTGCCCGCCCAAACATCTGCCCTCGATCAGATTGATCGGCGGCGTGCCGATAAATTTGGCCACAAACAGGCTGTCCGGGCGGTGGTAGAGCGCTTCGGGGGTGCCGATCTGTTCTACCTTGCCTGCGTTCATGCAGATCACGCGATCTGCCATGGTGGTGGCCTCGATCTGATCATGGGTCACAAGAACCGTGGTCACGCCCATTTCACGCTGAATGCGGCGAATTTCGGTGCGCATGGTCAGACGCAAAGTGGCATCCAGATTGGACAAGGGTTCATCCAACAGGAGCAAATTAGGCCGTTTCACCAGCGCGCGCGCCAGAGCCACTCGCTGTTGCTGACCTCCTGAGAGCTGACCGGGCGCGCGATCAAGCAGTTGTTCAATTTCAACCAGACGCGCGGCCTCTACTGCACGCTGACGCGCCTCAGCCTTGGGCACATCCTGAAACCGCAGCGGGAACATGATGTTCTCCAGTACGGTCATATTGGGATAGAGCGCATAGGACTGAAATACGATGCCAACATTGCGGTGGCGCGGTTCAACTTCGTTGACGATGTCGCCGTCAAAGCGAATGGCCCCTGACGTAGGCAAGTAGATCCCAGCCAGCAGAAAGAGCGTTGTGGATTTTCCACATCCTGATGGACCAAGGATGGCGACGAATTCCCCATCATTTATCTCAAGATCAATCCCATCCAGTGCAGCGAAGTCATCCCAGCGCTTTTCCAGCGCCTGTACGGAAATTTGGGCCATGATATTATCCTTTGATCCCGCCGACCGACATTTGGGTCAGGTATTTCTGGCAGAAAATGTAGAGAAGCAGGCTGGGTGCGAGGTAGATCACGCTGACTGCGGCAACCATGCCGTAGTCCACGCCCATCACATCCTCTGCCACGTAGTAGAGATAGGTAGACATCACCCAGAAGGCGTTGCCAGTACGCAGAGCAGAGACAAAGACGTATTCCTCCCAGCCCTTAATGAAGGCAAAGACCGCAACCGCGATCATCCCACCGCGCACCTGAGGTAAGACCACCAGCCAGAAGGCTTGACGCCGTGAGGCCCCATCCGCCAGCGCGGCGCGCTCTATGTCCCAGGGCACGGCATCAAAGAAGCCTTTCATGATGAAGATAAAAAAGGGCAGTTCCAATGTGGTCAGAACCAGCATTGGCCCCCAAAGCGTGTTCAACAGCCCGACATTGAAGATGATCACGAAGAGCGGGATGACCAGAGTGATCGCCGGGAAGGCTTGGAGGATCAGCATGCCCTGCAGGAAGCCTGCGCGCCCCACGAAGCTGAAACGCGACAGGTAGTAGGCCGCGAGCGTCGAAACGATGACCACGATGATTGTCTGTGATCCTGCAAGCAGCAGGGAATTGCCAAAGGCCACCCAAACCGAAGGAAACTGTCCGCCGACGGTGCCCTGACCATGCAGCGTCTCAGAGATATTTGGATCAATGAGAAAACGATAGTTGCTGAGGGTGAACTCCTGTCCGATCAGAACCACAACAAGCACGCCGCCGATACAACACGTCACCAGAGACAGCAGCCGCGTAGCGCGCCGATCCAACCGGGTGGCCTGCAAGGCAAGGATCGCCAAGAAAAGCGGCGCCACAATGGCGAGAAGCGGCCAAAACACAGCGGTGCTGACCTGATCCTGCTGTGGCGTCAGCGAGAGCACCAGCATCCAAAGATAGGACAGAACAATGGGGGCGGCGAGACAACTGAGCACAACAATCAGGACAACGCGTTTGAGCCGACGCTCCCAGAGGGACCGCCGTGCCAGAGCTTGCCAATCCGTATGGGGGCTGTTTGTGGTGGGCGCAGAAAGAGAAAGATCAGCCATCAGTGCACCTCAATTTTGGGCTGAGCCAGAAGGCTTTTCATATTTGTGAAACGCCACATCACCAGCGCGGTGACGATACCAATCACGATCAAAATCAGTGATATGGCCGCACCGTAGGCGTATTGGCCAGCCCCTATGCCCGGAGCCAGCGACTTGGTGTAAGCGAGCATGGCAAGGGTCATGGTTTTGCGGACGGGCCCCACCAGCAGGAAAATATATTCAAACGACACCAGCAGCGCGAGCGCTTGATAGACCGTGATGTAGGACAAGGGCCAGCGCAGTGCAGGCAAAACGATGTGACGCACAATCGACATGGATCCCGCGCCGTCCGCACGCGCCGCATAAAAGAGATGCTCAGGGATGGTCCGGATTGCGCTGGTCAGGATCACCATGCCCAGCGACGCGCCAATGAACCCATTGGCCAAAATGATCAACAGCATGGGGCTGTCCAGTCGGAGGTTCACCGGCGACACTCCAAACCCGTAAACCAGAATTTGGTTCAGCAGTCCGGTATCGGAGGGATCCGTCACCCAGAGCCACAACAGCGCATAAACCACAGACGGCGACATACGCGGCAAGAGCCAGACAGCACGAAAGAAAGCGCCCTGCCCCTCCGGCAATGCTGTGGTGGTCAGCGCCAGAAACAGGCCCAGTCCAACATTAAAAACCGCCAGTGTGAAAAACACAAAAATCGCGGTCAGCCCCAAAGCACGCGAAAACGATCCACGAAAGCTGTAGCCCAGCACGGCGTCATCATCCGGGCGAACCATCTTGGAAAATTGCTCGGTGGTGAACCCGTTGAACTCGATCGTGCGCTCCATGTCAGAAAACGCGATCAAAAGGTCCAACAGGATGGGAGCCACAAAGAAGCAGAGCAAAAGCACAATGGCCGGGCCGAGAAACAGCGCCGCATTGATACTTTGCCGAAGGTGAGGTGACGACATTCCAATCCCCTTGTTGATGCTGCCGGGGGCGACCCCCGGCAGCCGGTTGGTATGCGGGATCAATCCAGAATAATCACATCGTCGCCCAATTCGGCTTCGAGCTCTTCGATCACAAACTCTGCGGCTTCTGCGGCAGACATTTCGCCCGTTTCAACCGCTTGAATGCCCTGATAGGTCAGCGCGTTGAATTGGCCGATCTTGGCATGGTTGGGCATGTAGCCCGCTTTCTCAAGCAAAGGGATACCCGCAATCAGCGCCCAGCCATCCTTCTGAAACGCCGGCATGGCGCTTTGGCCGTAGTTGATCGGCGTATGGTTGGTTGTGACTGCGTGATTGGTATTGGGCACATGCTGTGACGCAAGGGCGACCAGCATTGCGGAAACATCCGCCTTGGCACCATCTGCAACCACATAGGCAATCGGGTGGGAGAGGTTTGCGGGGGAGCCGCCCTGTTCACCTGCGGGTGCGTTGATCCATGTCAGCTTGTCAAAATAGGCCTCTGCGGTGGCGTCGATGCCGAAAGCCTTGATCTGCTTGCCAACGTTCCAGATGCCGTGGTGTTTGGCCAGAGCTTTGCCAGAACGGAAGGCTTCGTGGGTAGAGGCCCATGTCCAGCTGGTCATGTCGCCCGGCAATGCCCCCTTGTCTACGCAGTAGTTAAGCCAACCGTAAAACTTCTCCAGACCCGACCGTGTCATCTGCAACTTGGCCTCTTCTTCGTTGTAGATGTCGACACCAAAGCTCTCCATCGCCATCTGGAAATCAGGGCCCACGTTTGGCCGGTGCAGCAAGCCGAACTCCGCATGACCACCAGAGACCGCTTCTGCGCTCAGGTCACAGAGATCAAACATGGTGAAATCGCCCGCATCCACCTTTTGAGGCAGGGTCGCGATGAAATCATCGGTTTTGCCCATGGCGCGCAGAATGTCATTATTGAGGAAAATCATGCGCACCTCGGAGTCTTGCGGCACGCCATACCGCGCCCCTTTGTAGGACACGGAGTTCCACAGGCCGGGAATGATGTCGCCATAAAGCGCGTCATTGCTGGTGATGTGATCTTCGAGGTTGGCCGCAAAGCCTGCTTCTACAAAAGCACCGATCCATTCATGCGCCGCGATGGCGATGTCGGGTCCCTGACCAACAGAATGAGCTTTCAACAGATCCAGCGCATCCGCATCAAAACCCTTGGCAGACGTTTCAATCAATTCGACAACAACGCGTTTATCACTGCCCGCGGCAGACAGCATCCCATTGAGCGTTTCAGCGGCTTCTACGATATTGCCAGGGCGCAATGGGCCGGCTTTATCAGCGCGTGACCAGACAGAAACAGTGACATCTTCGGCAAGCACAGGGCCAGCTGTCAGCCCCGCCAGCAACAAGGCTTTGACGGGAAGCGATTTCATTACAGACATTTCAGAAACTCCTGATGTGGTGTTGGCGCAACGTTGGCGCGTCGCCTTTCCTCACCTATTAAATTTATATGATAAATTTATGACGCTATGGCAAATGTTCTGCATGACCTCCATTTTCTTCTCAGCCCCCTACAACTTCAGTCCCTCGCATCTGCAGGTGATGAACACGATCCGGCGTATGGCTCCGATTTCGCGGGCGTCCCTTGCACAACACACCGGCCTGAGTTCGGCGTCGGTGACAAATCTGACCCGAGATCTGATCGCGCATGGGCTGGTGCAGGAGTTGGGCAAACTGCGTGGCAAAAAGGGACAGCCAGCAATCACGCTTGGGCTTGTCGCGCAAGCGGGCTACTCCGTCGGCATCTCCCCCACGTTTGAAGAAACCGTGGTGGTGGTGACCGACTTCAACGGCAAACTGATTGGTGAGGAACGCATTGCGACCGACGAGCTCACTGCGGTTGAAGAAACCAAGGAAATCCGACAGCGCGCAGAGGTCTTGCTGGCGCGTGAAGGCGCGCGTGAAGCGGATATCCTCGCCGTGGGCGTGGCCCTCCCAACAACATTTTCAAAACAGCATGATCCCGCTGGGCAGCCGGTCCTGCAACTGTCAGAGAACTTCGCAGCCCGTAAAGATGAAGACTACGTCGCACAGCTGTCCAAAGTGTTTGATCGCCCTGCCAAACTCGAAAATGACGCAAATGCCGCCGCCAGCTGCGAGCAACTTCTGGGTAACAGCGGCAACCTGACCAGCTTTATCTACCTCTTTCTCGGAGACGGGTTGGGAGGCAGTCTCATCCTGAACGGCACACTTTGGCAGGGGGCGCATCGCAATGCCGGCGAAATCGGAGCCATGATGCCACCGCCGGCACCACGTCCGACCTGGGCCGATCTCAAGATGTACCTTAAAGAATACGGTTTTGAAGAGCTCACCCGAACCAACTTTAGCGAGATAGCCCCTCTTGCCGAAGGTCCGCTTAAAACATGGATCAGCCGTGCCCGCACGCAATTGGTGGAGCTGATCTACTTATCATCTTCCGTATTGGACCCCAAGGGCATTGTGGTGGGCGGCACGCTCCCCCCCGAATTGCTTGAACGCCTCGCAGAGGGCCTGCCACAGGCCGTGGCCGCGCGGTTTGGCCAGAGCCGCCTGCAAATTCCCGACATAACCCTATCCCAACATGCGGGAGCGGCGGCTTCTGCCTTTGGTGCCGCCGCACTGGGTTTGAACTAGCCCCGGTAGGCGCGCGCGGACGCTGCACCAAAAATTTCTGCGCAAATAATCATCCTGTCGCATTTTTATTACATGCGGATGCTCAAATGAGCGTCGAAAGGGTGCTTATGAACAGACAAGACAAAATACTACAGCGCGCACAAACCTCAGGACGGGTTCTGGTCGAAGACCTTGCCCTGACTTTGGAAGTGTCCCAGCACACCATCCGTCGCGACATCAATGCGCTCTGTGCGGAGGGCAAACTGCGCCGGCTACATGGTGGCGCCGAGTTCATCGATGCCAACTTGAACCTCCCTTACGCCGCGCGCTCAACGCTCAACGCAGCCGCAAAAAAGCGCATTGCCTTAGAGGCCGCCCGGCTGATTCCAGACAACGCAACTCTGTTCTTTTCCATTGGGACAACCCCCGCCTTTGTGGCCTCTGCCCTGTCGGACCATCAAGGGCTGCATGTCATCACCAACAATCTCAACGTGGCTTTGGCAGTGGCCGAGGCCCCCGGCGTGCGCATCATCCTGCCGGGCGGAGACCTGCGCCTGCCGGATCGCGATTTTCTGGGTCCGCAGGTTCTGGAAACAGTGCGGGCCTATCGTGCGGATTTCGCCATTTTTGGCGTCGGTGGAATTGATACAGACGGAAGTCTGCTGGATTTCCACGAAGACGAAGCCCAAGCGCGCCGCGCCATGCAAGATAATGCCCGCGCCTCAATTCTGGTGGCAGACCAGAGCAAGTTCGGACGACGTGCCGCCGCAATCGGCGGGAAGCTGACGGACATGGACCACATCGTTCTGGACGCCGCGCCCAGCGCAGAATTTCACACGCTGCTTGATCCGATCACTGATCGGGTGGCCTATGCAAGAGACACAGCATGAGCTTTCTGACACTGGATAAAATCACCCGACAATGGGATGGCAATGGCGGCGTGCGCGACATCAGCCTGTCGTTGCCTCAGGGATCGTTTCTGTCGATCCTTGGGCCTTCCGGCTGCGGAAAATCGACGCTTTTGCGGCTCATCGCAGGGTTAGAACAGCCACAATCGGGCACCATACAGATCGATGGCCGGGAGGTGACCACCCTGCCCGCTGCACAGCGCAACCTGTCGATGGTGTTTCAATCCTATGCATTGTTTCCCCATCTGAGCGTGATCGAAAACGTCCGGTTTGGCCTCAAAGTGCGCCGTGTGGCACGTGCAGAACAGGACCGCCGCCTCCACAAAGCGCTGGAGATGACGGGCTTGAAAGGTCTGGAGGCGCGTAAACCCGCAGAACTGTCTGGCGGACAACGTCAACGCGTGGCGCTGGCCCGCGCGGCTGTTTCTGAGCGCCCCCTTTGCCTGATGGATGAACCGCTGTCCAATCTGGATGCGAAACTGCGCCATTCAGTGCGGCGGGATATTCGTGCCATGGCCCGCACATTGGGCCTGACGGTGGTCTATGTGACCCATGATCAGGGCGAAGCGATGAGTCTGTCTGATCAGGTGGTCTTGATGAACGCAGGTCAGGTGGAGCAAATCGGAAGCCCTGCCGAGCTTTATACGCGCCCGGCCACAATGTTTGCCGCACAATTCGTTGGCGAACCTCCCACCGCTTTGATTGCGGGCGCGGCCCTCGGGCTTGACGATGCGCTTCATATTGGCGTGCGCCCCGAACATCTGTCTCTCGCCACCAAAGGACAGGGCGATCTGACGACCCATGTAGACGACATTGAGTTTCTTGGCGCAGAGACACGGCTGTCCCTGGCACATCCTGCAGCCAGAGGCTTGGCTGTGATCGTGCCCGGCAGTGCGCCACAGCACCTTGGCCAAGAGGTCGATGTCGTGATCCCACAGAAAAACCGGCTCCTTTTCAATTCTCACACAGGAGAACTGAAAAAGGAGCCTCAGCAGAATTCCGAGACGTGCATTCGCCAAAACACCGCGTCCGGAACTGGCCAAAAGGCCCCTTTGTCAACTGAACCTGCTCAAAAGGACACTTTGATATGACCCGTATGACTGCTGTAGCGGCCATTCTTGCGGCAACCACCGCGCTCGTCAATCCAGCTGCGGCTGAGACCGAGCTGACCATGTATTACCCCATCGCTGTTGGGGGAAAGCTGACCGAAGTTGTTGATGGCATCATCGACTCCTTTGAGGCGCAAAACCCAGACATCAAAGTCAACGCCATCTATGCGGGCAACTATGATGACACGCGCATCAAGTCACTGGCCGCATTGGAAGCAGGCGAGCCTGCCCAATTGGCGGTGATGTTCTCCATCGATGCCTATGACCTGATCGAACAGGATTTTGTGGTACCCTTTGAAGATCTCATTGACGGTGAGGAAGAGGCCGCATGGCTGAACGGTTTCTACCCTGCCCTGATGGCCAATGGCAAAATTGAAGGCAAAACCTGGGGCGTGCCTTTCCAGCGCTCGACCATCGTCGCCTACTACAACAAAGACATGTTCCGCGCGGCGGGACTGGACGCGGACAAAGCCCCAACAACATGGGACGAGCTGGTGTCGATGGGCAAAGCCCTGACAAATGAAGATACCCACGGCCTGATGATCCCTTCGACCGGTTACCCCTATTGGATGTTCCAGGCGCTTGCGATCCAGAACGGCAAAGAGGTGATGTCCAACGATGGTGTGACCACCTATTTTGACGATGCAAAAGTTGTGGAAACGCTGGATTTCTGGAAATCCCTCTCTTCTGAGCATGGCATCATGCCCGAAGGCACCGTGGAATGGGGCACTTTGCGTCAGGCCTTCCTTGAAGGAAAAACAGCCATGATGTGGCATTCCACCGGCAACCTGACCGCCGTCAAAAACAACGCAGAGTTTGATTTCGGTGTGGCAAAGCTGCCCGGCAATGTGCGCCTAGGCTCGCCTACAGGTGGCGGCAACTTCTATGTCTTCAAAGACTCCACAGATGAAGAGAAAGAAGCCGCCCTGGAACTGATCAAATTCATGACCGCGCCAGAGCAAGCCGCGAAATGGTCGATTGCCACCGGCTATATGGGGGTCTCTCCAGCCGCTTATGAGACAGACGCTCTGAAAGCCTATGTGCAGGAGTTCCCACCAGCCCTTGTGGCGCGTGACCAGCTGGAGCATGCGGTGGCAGAATTCTCGACCTTTGAAACCGCGCGTGTGCGTGACGGGCTGAATGCCGCGATCCAATCCGCGCTGACCGGTGACAAAACCGCAGAGGACGCCTTGACCGAAGCTCAGGATGCCGCAGAGCGTCTGCTGCGCGCCTACAAGTAAGTTACACTGCAGCGCCGGGCGCCACGCGCGCCCGGCGCTTTTGGAGTCACCAATGACTGATCCCCACTCTCTTGAGCGCCGCCGCAGGGCCATTCACGGCTGGCTTTTGCTAAGCCCGGCTTTGGCCATGCTCTCGATCTTTGCGCTTTATCCCTCTGTGGCCACTTTGGTGACCTCCCTCTGGTCACGTGGCACGCGCCGCAAGCCCTCGGAATTTGTGGGGTTGGAAAACTATCAGTTCCTGTTTGACGATCCAACATTCTGGCACGTGGCTTGGAACAACTTTCTCTATGCCGCTGTCACAATACCGGCTTCCATCACGCTGGCGCTTGTTATGGCGCTTTGGGCCAACGCCAAAATCCCGGCACGCAGTTTTATACGTACCGCTTACTTCACACCCACGGTCCTGCCGATGATTGCAGCGGCCAACCTGTGGCTATTCTTTTTCACACCCAGCTTTGGCATTCTGAATCAGATTGGCGGAGCCTTTGGCGCAGCCCCTGTAAATTGGCTGGGCCAGCCGGAGACCGCGCTCTGGTCGATATGTGTAGTGACGATCTGGAAGGAAGCCGGATTTTTCATGATCTTCTATCTGGCCGCCTTGCAGACAATTCCCCCGGATCTCAAGGAAGCTGCAGATATCGAAGGGGCCTCGCGCTGGACTTATACACGCCGCATCGTCCTACCGCTTCTGATGCCCACCACCGTGTTCATTCTGGTCAATGCGATGATCAATTCGGTCAAGCTGATTGATCACCTTTTCATCCTGACCAAGGGCGGCCCCTCAGATTCCACAAAACTGATCCTCTACTACATCTGGGAAAACGCGTTCAGCTATTTTGATCGCCCGACAGCCGCAGCGATCACCACATTGGTACTGGGGGTGCTGGGCGCCTTGGCAGCCTTTCAGTTTCTGGTGCTGGACAGAAGGACCCACTACCGATGAGCCGATACATAGAACCCCTGCTGGCCCTGCTGTTGGCTGTGCTGTGGATTTCCCCATTGCTCTATGCGTTCTGGGCCGCTTTTCACAACGTCAGTGATGCGGTGCATTTTCGCCTCACCGCCCCGCTAACACTGGAGAATTTCCTCACGGCCTGGGAAGGTGCGCCCTGGCTTCGGTATTTTATGAACACCTTCCTGCTGGTCACATTGGTTTTGGCCGGTCAGTTCTTTCTGTGCACCTTGGCCGGGTTTGCCTTTGCTCAGGCGGATTTCAAAGGGCGCGACACAGTATTTCTGCTGGTGCTGCTGCAACTTTTCATTTTGCCAGAGGTGCTGATTGTTGAAAACTATCGTGTCGCGGCCAGCCTTGGCATTCTGGACAGCCTGCTGGGGATAGGCGCCCCTTACATGGCCTCCGCTTTTGGCATTTTCCTGATGCGGCAAGCCTTCAAATCCGTACCTAAAGACCTCGAAGACGCCGCGCGTGTGGAAGGCTGTCATACGTTGGGCGTGCTGTGGCGGGTCTATGTGCCAGCGGCGCGGCCCACCTATCTGGCCTATGCGCTGGTGTCGGTCTCCACCCACTGGAACAACTTCCTGTGGCCGCTGATTGCAACAAATTCTGACAGCACAAGGCCGCTCACCGTTGGTCTCTCCCTGTTTGGCGCGCCGGAGAACGGGGTCGATATTTCCGTGATTTCCGCCGCCACCATCATGGTGATTGCACCTTTGCTAATCCTGTTTCTGATTTTTCAACGACAGTTCATTCAGGCCTTCCTGACCGCTGGCGTGAAGTAATCCAAAGGCATGTGAGATGACCCAAATTCTGCATATCTCTGACCTGCACATTCTGCCGAAAGGTCAGCTGTTTTATGATCAAGTCGATACGGCCCAAGCGCTGCGCTTTCTTGTGGCTGCGCTGCCAGATCTTGAGGATCTGGTGGGGCCGATTGATCGTCTGGTGATTTCTGGCGATCTGAGTGAGAGCGGCTGTGCGGCCTCTTATGAGACCTTCATGGAAATCATGGAGGATGTGGCACTGCCGTGGCGGGCTATTCCGGGCAATCATGATCATCGTGACAGGATGCGTGCGGCCTGCGCCGCTCAGACATGGATGCCCCGTTCCGGGGCGCTCAACTGGTGCGAAGATCTGGAGCAGCTGACGTTGATCGGACTTGATACGCTGTGTTCTGGCCATCCCCATGGGACGCTTTCAGCAGAGACGCTTGCCTGGTTGCAGCAACAGTTGGAGGCACGACAAGGCCACCCCATCCTGCTGTTTATGCACCACCCTCCCTTTGCCACGGGCATTGCCGGCATGGATGCCATTGGGCTGCGCGACAGCGCGCCACTCGCCGCGCTGCTGCGGGGGCACACGGGACCCATGCAGATATGTTGTGGACATGTGCACCGCAGTTGTTTTGGCAGCTTCGCAAATCACCCGGCCTTTGTGGCACCTGGCCTGTCCCATAGCATTGTGCCGAACCTGACGCCGCAGGCCCCTGTGCGATTTACAAAAGAGGAGGCCGGGATTGCCCTGCACCGTTTTGATCAACAGCTCTGTAGCCTCACCCTGCAGCCCTCTCGCTACGCAGACAGCCACGCTTTCTAAAGGCTTTCCTACCCCGCTTTGGCGAGCTGCCAAATCTGATTGTTCAGATGGGTGAGCGTCTGCGGCAGGTTTTTGCGGGGCAATCTCCCCCCAAGGCAAATACGTACAAATCGGTCCTGATGCCCCATGGTACGAAAGGCGCTTTCTGGCGTGATGCCAATCTGCTGATTTGACATGTTGGACATCAGAGCCGCGCAGGTGACAGTCTCTGGTAGGCGCAGCCAGACGTTGAAGGCATGTGGATGTGCTATAAACGCCGCCTCGGTGATGGCATCTGCTGCGATACTCTGACGGATGGCTGTCTCTTTGCGAATGAAGCGTCGGATTTGATCAGCCGTCCCATCCAACACCCAGCGGGTGGCTATCGCCATGGACACCGGAGACGCCATAACAGAGACCGCACGGATGCCGTTCTCCATCGCAAAGCCCGCGCGCGCGCTCGGCGCGATAGCATAGGCCAGACGCAGCCCAGCCCCGATGCATTTCGCCAGCCCGCCAATATACCATGTCAGTTCCGGAGCGCTGGCCGCCATGGGTGGAGGCGCATCTGGCAAGACAAACCCATAGGCATCATCTTCGATCAGCGGCAGCTCATAGCGCTTCATCACATCCGTGATCTCGAGCCTGCGATCCTGCGGCACAATCATGGTGGTCGGATTGTGGAGCGTCGGGTTGAGGTAAAGTGCTTTGGGGTGATGTGTCTGAATGGCGACCTCCAGCGCGTCAGGCAGAATGCCATCCGCGTCCATCGGCACCCCAATAAGGCGCAAGCCGAGCTGCGCGGCGATCTTTTTGAACCCCGCATAGGTGACATCCTCGCAGAGCACACAATCCCCCGGTCGCGCCAGAATGGTCAGTATCGCCAGCATCGTGGCATGGGCCCCTGGTGTGACCGCGACCCGATCAAGATTGGGCACCAAGCCACGCATGGAGAGCCAGATGGAGGCAGCCTCCTTGTCGATCTCTCCGCCAATCGGGCTTTGATACCGCAGCAGGTGCACAAGATCATTGGACACCGCAGACAGGCCCGCACGCATCCGTTCAAGAAGGTCTGGATCGGTCGGCTCTGGCGGTGCATTCATGGTCAGATCATTGGCCAAAGCACGGCGCTCATCGCTGATTTCGCTGAACGTCTGCTGCGGCAGCACGAAGGTGCCGCGCCCAACGTGAGATTCGATCAGTCCGCGACTGATGGCTTCTGTATACCCGCGGGAGACGGTGGTGAAATCCACGCCGATCATATCTGCCAGCTTGCGTTGCGGTGGCAGGCGATCGCCGGGCAAGAGCACACGATCTTTCATGTCCTGCGCGATGCAATCCGCGATGGCCAGATACCGCGGCTTGCCAGACTGTTCGATTCGATGTGGCCAATTGTCCATTGCATTCTCCCGCGCTACGTCGCCGAGCTCCATATTGTAGGCATATATTACCAACAATGATCTCAGTGTTTTTCGGGTGAAATTTTCCAAAATAAACTGCAATAGCCTTTTTTCCACACAGCACCACAAAGAAATGCCCATGCATTGGGCGCAACCATACAATCAATACAATTCTATTGAATGCATAATTGTATGGATTAGTGGCCCAGCCCTCTGCGAGCTGTCTAGCAATAGAGAACACCAACGCGGCTAACAGGAGAGCGCAATGCCAGACGTGACAACCCCCGCCCATAAAGACGGTGATTTCTTTGTGAACTACGAAGAGAAAGTCTTTGAAGATGTACAGGCCGAAGACGGGCAGAAAGCCCTTGTGACCTTCCATACCGTGGCCTTTGAAGGCTCAATTGGGCTGGTCAACATCCTGCAAGCGATCCGCCTGCAACGCAAAGGGTTTGAAACATCCATCCTGCTATACGGCCCCGGCGTGTCGCTGGGCGTACAGCGTGGGTTTCCGACACTGGGAGACGAAGCCTTCCCCGGCGCACAGAACTATGCCGCCAATCTGAAAAAATTCATGAAAGAGGGCGGCAAAGTCTATGCCTGCCGCTTTGCGCTACAAATGCTGATGGGCCACGGCGAGCCATCCCTGCTGCCCGGCATCACCCCCATCGCGCCTCAGGATGTGCTGGATCTCAAGCTGCTGCACGTGCGTGACAATGCTCTGATCCTCGACACCTGGACCCTCTGAGCCGACTTCTCCCCCGAGGCGACAACGGCGTCTCCTCGGGGGACCTCATCCTTTTCACCCTCTCCCACGGGCGGCAACGGCGTCGTCCATCCCGACACAAAGGATACAACAATGACCACCCCCATTGTCCGTGCAGCCGCTGTGCAGATCGCGCCGGATTTGACCGCTCGTGCAGGCACCATTGAACGGGTGCTGAATGCCATCGCAGAGGCCGCAGAAAAAGGCGCGGAGCTGATCGTGTTCCCGGAAACCTTTGTGCCGTATTACCCCTATTTTTCTTTTGTACTGCCTCCAATGCAACAAGGGCCAGAGCACCTGCGCCTCTATGAAGAGGCGGTGGTTGTGCCCTCCCCGGAAACACAGGCCGTTGCCGATGCCGCACGCAAGCGTGGCGTGGTTGTGGTGCTTGGGGTGAACGAGCGCGACCAGGGGTCTCTCTTTAACACACAGTTGATTTTTGATGCCGACGGATCCCTAGCGCTCAAGCGGCGTAAAATCACCCCAACCTACCATGAGCGCATGATCTGGGGTCAGGGCGACGGTGCCGGGCTTAAAGTGGTGCAGACCAAAGTGGGCCGTGTGGGAGCCCTTGCCTGCTGGGAACACTACAACCCGCTCGCCCGATATGCGCTGATGGCGCAGCATGAAGACATCCACGTGGGCCATTTTCCCGGCAGCCTTGTGGGGCCCATCTTTGGCGAGCAGATCGAAGTCACCATGCGCCACCACGCGCTGGAATCCGGTGCCTTTGTGGTGAATGCCACCGGCTGGCTGAGTGAGGCGCAGATCAGCAGCATCTCGGAAGATCCCAAATTGCAGAAGGGGCTGCGCGATGGCTGCATGACCTGCATCATCTCACCAGAAGGGCGCCATGTGGTGCCCCCGCTGACCGAAGGCGAAGGCATTCTGATTGCGGATCTGGATATGAAACTGGTCACCAAACGCAAACGGATGATGGACAGCGTCGGACATTACGCCCGCCCCGAGCTTCTGCATCTTGTCCATGATGCCCGACCCGCCATGCCAGTGCACCGCATTGAAGAGGCGCAAGATCTGCATGGCGTCGCAGAGATGGAGGCCGAAGATGTCTGATGCTGCTCTGATCAATGAACTGCAAACACATGGCATGCGAATGGTGGATCCAACCGTGGGCATGGAAAGCCGTCGCGGGGGCGCAGGTCCGACAGACCACAAGGCGGTTACGATTGGCGGCGCAACCGTGATGGTGCCCGTGCACACAGCCCCTGCCTTTGACAGCCCCTATGTTGTGCAGGCCCCCGATGCAGATGGGCTGGCAGAAGTCACCAAGGGCGGCACCCCTTTGGGGCAAGTCAAATTCCCCATGCGTCCGAAGTTTTATGATCTGAAAACCAAGGGCGGGATCCCCTATCAGCATATCGCCACCCTGCATTCCAAGGATGTTTTGGCCACAACGGTGCTGCAGGAGTGCATCCGCTACGCCAGCCGCAAAAAGACCTGCCAGTTCTGCTCGATCGGGCAATCCCTCGCGGCCAAACGCACCATTGCGCATAAAACACCGGAACAGCTCGCAGAAGTCGCCAAGGCGGCCGTGGAACTGGACGGCGTCAAACATATGGTCATGACAACCGGCACCCCTGCAGGCAAAGACCGGGGGGCCAAGGTCATGGTCGAGAGCGCGCGCGCCATCAAGGCCGCCGTGGATATCCCCATTCAGGGCCAATGTGAGCCGCCGGAAGACAACATCTGGCACAGGCGCATGTTTGAGGCAGGCATTGACAGCCTTGGCATGCATCTGGAGGCCGTCACACCAGAGGTGCGCGCCCGCGTGATGCCCGGCAAGGCGCAAATCAGCCTTGAGGCCTATTTTGACAGCTTCAAAGCCGCGGTGAAGGTGTTTGGCCGCGGTCAGGTCTCCACCTATATTCTTGCAGGTTTGGGGGACACACCAGAAGAGATTTTGGCGACATCCCAAGAACTTTGCAAAATTGGGGTCTATCCCTTTGTCGTGCCATTTGTGCCGGTGTCTGGCACCCCGATGGAAAGCCATCCAGCCCCCACATCAGAGTTCATGTCCGCCATTCTGGCACCTCTATCGCGCATGATCCTGCGCGCGGGCATGAGTGCAGAGAGCGCCAAAGCGGGCTGCGCCAAATGTGGCGCCTGCTCTGCCCTTTCAGTCTATGAAAAGCTGGGGGTGTCATGAGCTATCAGAACCCGAAGGCCTTTCTATCGCCGGATTTCATCATCCGCGCGGCAACACATCCATGGGAACTGGACGGCGTGCGCGCCCTGCGCCATCAGGCCTTTGTCAAAGAACAGGGGCTTTTTGACACCGACGACCGCGACGCCATTGATGAGATCGCATTGCCTTTGGCCGCCATCAGCACGCTGGCAGCGGAAGCCGATCAGGTGGTGGGCACCGTGCGCATCCATGAGGCAGAGCCCGGTCTATGGCGCGGCTCTCGCCTCGCCGTGGCACAAAGCCACCGCCGCGTGGGCATTCTGGGCGCGGAACTCATTCGACTGGCGGTATGCACGGCGCATGCCCGTGGGTGCGACCGGTTTCTGGCGCAGGTCCAGATGCAGAATGTGAAACTGTTTCAACGGCTGCACTGGACACCGCTGCGTGAGATGGAAGCCCATGGCGTGCCGCATATGGAGATGCAGGCGGATTTGTCGTTCTACCCGCCCATGCCAGATCCCTATGCAGGATGGAAATCCCTATCACGCCGCCGGAGGCTGTCATGATCAACGCCCATCCGCCTCTGCGCAAAATGGCCCGTGCCCTGCGCGATCACCCCTCAATTCGCGGCAAGCTGGACATTGCGCAAAGCACTCAAACACTGGGGCTGTCCTCTGAAAGCGCAGGCATGCCCGGCGATGACTGCGCCGTTTTACCGACCCGCTCTGGCTACGATCTGTTCGCCTGCGAAGGGTTCATCAATGCCTTTGTCAAAGCAGACCCATGGTTTGCTGGCTGGTGCGGCGTCATGGTGAATATCTCAGACATTCTCTCTATGGGCGGCCGCCCCAGAGCCGTGACCAACGCCATTTGGGCACCCAGCGCCCAAGAGGCGCAGCCCGTGCTCGCAGGCATGAAGGCCGCCTCCCAAGCCTATGGCGTGCCGGTGGTGGGCGGACACACCAATTTGCGCACCGACGCCTTGCAACTCTCCGTCTCCATTCTGGGACAGGCGACATCACTGATTTCGAGTTTTGAAGCGCGCCCCGGCGATGTGGTGATCTGCGCGGTGGATCTGCGCGGCAGTTACCGCGAGCCTTTTGACAATTGGAACGCGGCGCTGACCACCCCACCAGAGACCCTGCGCCGCAACATGGAGCTGCTGCCAGACCTTGCCGAAGCCGGGCTTGTCAGCGCTGGCAAAGACATCAGCCAGGGCGGGATCGTGGGCACAGCCCTGATGCTGGCGGAATCCTCAGGTGTGGCTGTGGATCTTCAGCTAGAAGCACTGCCAAAACCGGGGGGCGTGGAAATGGAGCGCTGGCTGCGCAGCTTCCCAAGCTTTGGCTTTCTGCTCACAGCGCGCCCGGAGCACGCCGCAGCAGTGTGCGAGGCCTGCGAAGGCTTTGGGATCGCTGCCAGTGTCTGCGGCGACATCGGAACCGGCAGCACTGTGCATCTGACAGATCGCAACGGCTCTGCCCCTTTCTGGGATCACGCCCGCACCCCCTATCTCAACCTGTCATCCAAGGAGGCGCTGCATGCCTGAGACACGTTTCACCATTCGCTGGCCAGATGCTCAGATCGAAGAGTGTTATTCCCCTTCCACGGTTGTGCGGGATTTTCTGACCGCGGACACGACATATCCGCTGGAGGAATTTGTGACCCGGTGCCGGATCGCTCTGGAGAAGGCCAGCACCCGCGTTGAAGCCAAATTTGGATACCGCTGTACCAGCGCCGAAGCGCAGCTGACGGCGATTGAACACAAAGCCAGCGCATTCCCCGCCACGGCAGATGTGACCTGCCTCAAGATCACCTAAGGAGCCCCCATGACCCACCGAAATCACAAAACCGTTGTCGTTGTTGGCGGCGGCCAGGCCGGCCTTTCCGTGAGCTACTATCTCTGCCAGCAAGGGCTGGATCACGTTGTGCTGGAGCGTCACAAGCGGTTTCACTCCTGGCGCGTCAACCGCTGGGACAGCTTCTGTCTGGTGACGCCCAACTGGCAATGTCGCCTGCCGGACTTTCCATATCAGGGCCAAGACCCGGATGGCTTTATGGTGAAAGAGGAAATCACGGACTATCTGGATGCCTTTGCCGAGCGTTTCAGCCCCCCTCTTGTGGAAAACTGTGACGTCACCCGGATCAGCAAGCGCCCCGGCGGCGGGTATCTTGTAGACAGCAGTCAGGGCAACTATTCCGCAGATCAGATCGTGATTGCCACCGGCGGATATGACAATCCGATTGTGCCGCCCTTTGCCTCCAACCTCGATCCCTCAATCCATCAGATGCATTCCGTAGACTATCGCCGGCCTGATCAGATGCCGGATGGAGCGACTTTGGTTGTGGGCACAGGACAATCCGGGGTGCAACTGATGGAAGACATGCATCTTGAGGGACGCAAGGTGCATCTGGCCGTCGGCCCGGCCCCCCGCGCACCAAGACAATATCGCGGGCGCGATTCCACAGACTGGCTCTTTGACATGGGGTACTATGAGATCACCATTGATCAACACCCCAATCCCGAGCATGCGGTGACCAAGACCAACCACTATATGACCGGGCGTGATGGCGGCCATGAGATCGACCTGCGCAAATTCGCGCTTGAGGGCGTATCCCTCTATGGCTCGGTCAGCGGGATGACCGACAAAACCATTCAGTTTCTGCCAGACCTGGAAGCCAATCTGGATGACGCCGACGACAGCTATATGGGCATTCGCGCCGCCATTGATGCGTATATCGCCAAACACAATATTGAGGCGCCTGAAGAACCTGCCTTTACCAAATTCTGGCGCCCTGAACGCGAGATCACCGAGATTGACTGTGAGAAAGAGGGCATCACCTCCATTCTCTGGGCCATCGGCTTTCGCCCGGATTACAGCTGGATTGATGTCGATGTTTTTGATGCGCAGGGGCGCCCGGTCTATCAGCGTGGCGTCTGTGAGGAGACCGGATTTTACTTCATTGGTTTGGGCTGGCTGAACACTTGGGGATCTGGACGCTTTCTGGGAATCGACGAAGACGCGCGCCATTTGGCGACGCATATCGCGGCGACGGCCAAATCCTCTCTTCAGGCCGCCTCGTGATGCCAGCCGCACTTGCGCAGACGAGCGCCCCCTCGCGTCATCACACGCTCACATTAGGCATGGCGCAGCTCGCAATGCGCGGCCTCGCGGAGGACTGGTGGCTCAAATATCTGGGCGATGTACACTGGCAGCTGATCGCAGAGGCGGTTGGCCAACAAACAACCGTGTTCCGCGATGCCAAAGGCCGACAGCTCTACGCGGCCTTCTGCGCTTCCGAATTCTCCCAGATCCAGCCTGATCTGATCGGGCTGGGACACTCACTTGAGATCATCTCCACTCTCTGGGCCGCCGGTCGCAGCCGGATACAGTCTGATCATTGCATTCTGGCACGAGGTCAGGAGATCGCGCGGATCCGACTCGTATCCACGTTTGTGGCGCATATGGAAGCCGGGGTGAATGCAAGCGTCAGCCGCGCAACGCCATTCTTGGTCCCTGTACTGGATCAGGCGCCTGACAGCTTCGCGCACGACACCTCCCAACTGGCCAAGGCACATCGCAATAGCGCCCTGAGCGAGACGCGCGGACTTGACCTACCGACACATGTGGGAATGGACTACAACACAGTCGGCCTCCTTTACTTCCCAAGTTTCTCACGCCTGTTTGAGCAGGCAGAGGCCGCGCTGCACAAACCCGCACCATGGGCACCAATCGCACGGCGTCTGGTGCTCTACTTTGGCAATGTGGAGCCGGGAGAATCTGTCACCGCTGATGCGCTGCCGGTCAGGCCCGGATGTCTGGGCCTGTGGAAACAGGCAACCGCCTCACAGAGGGCGACCAAACTGGCACAATGCTGGGTGAGTCGGCATTGCCCCCCTGATTGATCCCATCGCTTTGCGCGCATGTTACACCCCAAGACGCGCCATGTCTGGCGCCTCGTGACCTGCTGCGACGCAGACCCAAGTGTAATTTCCGTGCCAAAACAATGGAGAAGCTTGCACCCAAATCAAGCTCGGATACGACAGTCAAAACTTCGCACGCAGGCGGAGAGGATCAGATCCTGTTTCAGGACATGAAATCGGAAAACTTATCTTCGCTTCCGCAAGGCTCGGCGTTGCCGGTTGCAAGCGAAAGCGTTAAGATGAGGTACGAAGTCTGACGCCGTGGCATGACCACAACAGTTGCGCCGCCCCCGAGCCATCAGAATTCTTGAATTGCGCCTCATTGCATGAGTTTGACCTGTGATTGCTCAATGTTTGAGCAAAAGAAATTCCATATGGGCTCACCCTATATGTTGACAGCAAATCACATTTCCCCCCAATATCGTGATGCTTCGGTTCCTTCGATTCAGGTCGGAGGCTAAGAGGGAAGCCGGTGAAAATCTGGCACTGCCCCCGCAACTGTGAGCGGTGAGCAAGGTTGAAGTCGCCACTGAAAGTGTGCTTTTGGGAAGGCCAGCCAAGCAGAGAACCGCGAGTCAGGAGACCTGCCGCAGGCGTAAAAAATTAACCACGAACGGAGGGGTCGGGGACGTAAAAAAACGGGACTCGCCCGGCACTGCGTCCTCGGCTTTGTCTAAACTAAAGAGGACAGTATGAGCATCATCGTCTACTCCAAACCCGCCTGTGTGCAATGCACCGCCACCACACGCGCGCTGGATGCCAAGGGCATCTCTTATGATGTTGTCGATCTGACCGAAGACAACTCTGCTCTCGATCACGTGACCGAACTTGGTTACCGTCAGGCCCCTGTTGTTGTGGCTGGTGGCGACCATTGGTCCGGCTTCCGCCCTGACATGATTGCGCGTCTGGGCTGAGGCTGTGGCGGGCCGCCCTCCGGCACTGGTTTACTACTCTTCAGCTTCAGGCAACACGCGCCGGTTTGTGGACCGGCTGGGATATGAGGCAGCGCGCATACCGATTGAGCCAGATGCGCCGCTGCCCGATCTGCGTGATCCCTTTGTCCTGATATGTCCGACCTATGCCGATGGAGAAGGACGCGGAGCAGTGCCAAAGCAGGTGATCCGCTTTCTGAATAACCCGGAAAACCGAAATCAGCTTTGCGGCGTAATCGGATCCGGAAATAGAAACTTTGGTGCGACCTATGCTTTGGCGGGTCGCATCATTTCTGAAAAATGCAACGTGCCGCTGCTCTATACGTTTGAGCTGGCTGGCACCCAAACTGACATTGACCGCCTGCGCGCCGGGCTAGACAAATTGGGAGATAGCCTATGCTCGACAACGAGCTGAGCACGATGGATTACCACGCGTTGAACGCAATGCTGAATCTCTATGATGGAGAGGGCAATATTCGCTTTGATGCGGACCGTATGGCCGCAAAGCAGTATTTCCTTCAGCATGTGAACCAGAACACCGTGTTCTTTCACTCGCTGGACGAAAAACTCGGCTATCTGGTCGAAGAAGGCTATTACGAAGAAGCGGTTCTGGATCAGTATTCCAAGAACTTCATGCGCAAAATCTGGGACGCGGCCTATGCGCGCAAATTCCGTTTCCCGACCTTCCTTGGCGCGTTCAAATATTACACCTCCTACACGCTGAAGACCCGCGACGGGCAACGCTATCTGGAACGCTACGAAGACCGGGTGGTGATGACCGCACTGTGTCTGGCGCGGGGCGACGAAGAGCTGGCGCTGAACTTCATGGAAGAGATGCTGTCTGGCCGCTTCCAGCCGGCCACGCCCACTTTCCTGAACGCGGGCAAAGCCTCCCGCGGGGAGCTGATCTCCTGCTTCCTGCTGCGTCTGGAAGACAATATGGAAAGCATTGGCCGCGGTATCAACTCGGCGCTGCAGCTCTCCAAGCGGGGCGGCGGTGTGGCGCTTCTGCTGACCAACATTCGTGAGCATGGTGCGCCGATCAAAGGCATTGAGAACCAATCTTCCGGGGTGATCCCTGTGATGAAGCTGCTCGAAGACAGCTTCTCTTATGCCAACCAGCTGGGCGCACGTCAGGGCGCAGGCGCAGTCTATCTGAATGCGCACCACCCCGACATCATGCGCTTTCTGGACACCAAGCGTGAAAATGCAGATGAGAAAATCCGCATCAAGACGCTGTCGCTTGGCGTGGTGATCCCCGACATCACCTTTGAGCTCGCCAAGAAAAACGCCGATATGTATCTGTTCTCTCCGCATGATGTGGAGAAGGTCTATGGCGTGCCATTCTCTGAAATCTCGGTGACCGAGAAATACAATGAGATGGTCGAGGACAAACGCATTCGCAAATCCAAAGTGAACGCGCGCGAGTTCTTCCAGACCATTGCCGAAATCCAGTTTGAGAGCGGCTATCCCTATGTGATGTTTGAGGACACGGTGAACCGGATGAACCCGATTGAGGGCCGGATCAACATGTCCAACCTGTGTTCGGAAATCCTGCAGGTCAATGAGGCGTCTGAGTTCAACGAAGACCTCGGCTACGCCAAGATGGGCAGCGATATCTCCTGTAACCTCGGCTCCCTCAACATCGCCAAGACCATGGACGGCAAAGACTTTGGCCGCTCTGTTGGGGCCGCGATCCGTGCCCTGACCGCTGTTTCGGAAATGTCTGCGATCGACTCCGTGCCCTCTGTGCGCAAGGGCAATGACGACAGCCACGCCATTGGTCTGGGTCAGATGAACCTGCACGGCTATCTGGCGCGCGAGCGTATTCACTACGGCAGCGCGGACGGCATTGAGTTCACCTCGGTCTATTTTGCCACAGTGGCCTATCACGCCATCCGCACCTCTTGCGATCTCGCACAAGAGCGCAAAGCCAGCTTCAAGGGCTTTGAAACCTCTGACTATGCCTCCGGTGTCTTCTTTGACCGCTACACAGAGCAGGACTGGCTGCCGCAAAGCGATGTGGTGAAAGCGCTGTTTGAGGGCATCGACCTGCCGACGCGGGACGATTGGGCCGCGCTGAAGGCGGATGTGATGAAACACGGGTTGTTCAACCGCAACCTGCAGGCCGTGCCCCCCACCGGCTCGATCTCCTACATCAACAATTCGACCTCCTCGATCCACCCGATCGTGTCCAAGGTGGAAATCCGCAAAGAAGGCAAGATTGGCCGCGTGTATTACCCGGCGGCCTTCATGGACAATGACAACCTTGAGTATTATCGCGATGCCTATGAGATCGGCCCAGAGGCGCTGATTGATACCTATGCGGCGGCCACAGAACATGTGGATCAGGGCCTGTCACTGACCCTGTTCTTCCCGGCAGAGGCCACCACCCGCGACATCAACCGCGCGCAGATCTACGCGTGGAAGAAAGGCATCAAGACCATCTATTATGTGCGCCTGCGCCAGGAAGCCCTTGAGGGCACCGAGGTTCAGGGCTGCGTGTCCTGCACGCTGTGATCGGAGAGAGACCTATGAAAGATATGCACACCACAAAGATCACCCGCGCGATCAACTGGAACCGGATGGACGACGAGAAAGACCTTGAGGTCTGGAACCGGTTGACGGTGAACTTCTGGCTGCCAGAAAAAGTGCCACTTTCCAATGACATCCCAAGCTGGGGCACGCTGACGGATCACGAAAAACAGCTGACCATCCGGGTCTTCACCGGGCTAACGCTGCTGGACACGATCCAGAACACCGTGGGCGCGCCCTCTCTGATGCCTGATGCGGTGACCCCGCATGAAGAGGCCGTTCTGACCAATATCGCCTTTATGGAAGCGGTACATGCGCGCAGCTATTCGTCGATTTTCTCGACGCTCTGCTCCACCAAGGAAATTGACGAGGCCTTCCGCTGGTCCGAGGAAAACCCGCATCTGCAAGCCAAGGCGCGTACCATCCTTGACACCTATGCGCCGGGCAATGACCCGCTGAAACGCAAGATTGCCAGCGTGTTTCTGGAAAGCTTCCTGTTCTATTCCGGTTTCTACCTGCCGATGTATTGGTCCAGCCGCGCCAAGCTGACCAACACCGCCGATCTGATCCGTCTGATCATCCGCGATGAGGCGGTGCATGGCTATTATGTGGGCTATAAATTCCAGCGCGGCTATGAGAAACGCACCGAAGCGGAGCAGCAGGAGCTGAAGGATTATGCCTTCGCACTGATGTTTGAGCTTTATGGCATTGAGAACGAATACACTGAAGAGCTGTATGATGAGCTGGGCCTCACCGAGGATGTGAAAGTCTTCCTGCATTACAACGCGAACAAAGCCCTGCAAAACCTCGGGTTTGAAGCGCTGTTCCCGCCGGAAGTCTCTGAGGTGAACCCTGCCATTCTCGCCGCCCTCAGCCCGGACAGCGAAAACCACGACTTCTTCTCCGGCTCGGGCTCTTCCTATGTGATCGGCAAAGCGGTCGCGACAGAAGACGAAGACTGGGATTTCTGATGTCCCGCGACACGCTTGCGCTTGTGAAGGAATGGCACGAGGCCTTTGATGTGCCCGTGGTGGACACACCCGCCATTCCGAACGACCGCGCGCAGATGCGGCTGGCGATCCTTGAAGAAGAGGTCGCCGAGCTGCGCGAAGCCGTGGAAGCGGACGATATGGTCGAGGTGCTCGATGCACTGTGTGACATCCAATATGTGTTGGACGGCACCTTTCTGGAGTTTGGCCTGCATGGGATCAAACAGGCGGGCATGGAAGAGGTGCATGCCTCCAACATGTCCAAACTGGGGGCTGACGGCCGCCCCGTGCTGCGCGAAGATGGCAAAGTACTGAAGGGGCCGGATTTCCGCCCGCCGGACCTCGGGCAGTTTTTGAAAGACGGCTGATCTCGCCCACAGAATAAAAAAAGCCCGGCATGTCTGCCGGGCCTTCCTTAGAGCCCGAGAGCGGGGGGCTCAGACCTCTACTGCCACTTTCCCAATCGGGTTGGAGCAGCAGGCGAGGATGTAACCGGCTTCGATATCGTCGTCCGAAATGCCGCCGTTGTGGACCATATGCACCTCGCCTTCGGTCTTTTTGACCTTGCAGGTGCCGCAGACGCCGAAGGTACAGCCTGAGGGGATGTTGAGCCCGACCGAGCGCGCGGCGGCGAGCACGGTTTCAGTTTCGGCCACTTTTGCGGTGACATCGGAGGTGGCGAAATGGATTTCCGCCTTGCTGTCCTCATCAGGCACCACATCATCCAGCGCGGGCTGTTCGGCTTCGGTTTCCACTGGCGCGCCAAAGCTTTCCTGATGGTAGTTGTCCATGTCAAAGCCCAGACCAGCCAGCGCTTCGCGCACCGCGGTCATGAAGGGCTCCGGCCCACAGCAATAGACCTCCCGCTCCAGATAATCCGGCGCCATCAGGCCCAGCATCAGCTGGTTGAACTGGCCCTGATAGCCGGTCCACGGGGTATAGGGGTCCGGCTCTTCGACCACAAATTTCAGATCCAGACCGGGGGTGCGGCTGGCCATCTGTTCCAGCCGCTGGCGAAAGATGATTTCCGAGGGGCGTTTGGCGCAGTTGATGAACACCGCGTCAAGCTCTTGCCCTTCATCCCACATACAGGTGGTCATGGACATCATCGGGGTGATGCCTGAGCCAGCAGAGATAAACAGATATTTGCGCGCGCGGCTCTTGGCATTGGTGAACAGCCCCGCCGGACCAATCGCTTTCAGCCGGGTGCCGGGGCGCAGATTGTCCAGCATCCAGCGGGTGCCGATGCTGTCTGGCTGTGCCTTGGCCGTGATGGTGATCGAGCGTGGGCGTGAAGGTGAGGAGGAGATCGTATAGGTGCGGTGCACCACGCCGCCGGGCTCACCGGGGGCGGGGATCTCCAGGGTCAGGAACTGGCCCGCATCATAGGCAAACAGCGCGCCCGATGGGGCCCGGAAGGTGAAGCTGGCGGTGTTGGGCATCTCCGGCACAATCGACACACATTCCAGCATTTCGCTGTCACGCCAGATCGCGGGGGCGGTGGTGAGGTCTTTCATCGGGGTCACTCCGCTGCCATGCTGCCGGGGGCCAGATGGGTGGCCAATGTTGCGCAATACCATTCCACAAACTGCAGCACGCCGGATTCCTGTGTCGGGGAATAGGGGCCGGGCACATAGGCCGGGCTGTTGATGCCCTGCTGGTTGTCCTCGACCACGCGGCGATCCTCATCATTGGTGGCCATCCAGACTTCGGTCAGCCGCTTGAGATCATAATCCCGGCCTTCCACCGCGTTTTTGTGCACCAGCCATTTGGTGGTCACTTCGGTCTCTGTGGGGCTGATCGGGGTGACCCGGAACAGGATGGAGTGATCCGCAAGGAAATGGTTCCATGTGGTCGGGTAGTGGAACTGCAACAGCGCGCCCGCATCGGAAAACGGCACACGCCCCAGCCATGGGCGCACGGCAGTTTTACCATCCATCGTGTAGCTTTCCGCGCCTTCTTTCAAAGGCATACGCGCCACGCGGTATTGCCCGTCTGCGCTGAGGTGGAAATTGGCGGGCAGGCCTGCGGCCTCGCAGCGATCAAAATGTGCCTGCAGGTGATCCGGTGTTTCACCGCCTTCGCCAATACCGGTCACGCTGGGATCATCGGGGTAGGTGCGGCACAGTGCCGGGTGGTTGCCGCCACAGTGATAGCATTCACGGTTATTTTCCCACACCAGCTTCCAGTTGCCGTTTTCGACAATGGAGCTCTCATAGGCCACTTTGGCATTCCCCAGATCATGGGCCTCCAGATAGGGGCGCACGGTCTCGGCAAAGGCGGCGAAATCCGGAGCGTCTTCGGCCAGACAGATATAGACCAGCCCCGCCAGTTCGCGGCAATGCACGGTTTTCAGCCCGTGTTTGGTGGGGTCAAACTCCGGCCCCATGTCACGCGCCCAGAGGAGTGAGCCGTCAAGCTCATAGGTCCACTGGTGATACGGGCAGACCAGCTTGGGCGCATGGCCCTTGGCGGCCTTGCAGATCACCGAGCCGCGATGGCGGCAGGTGTTGTGGAAGGCGCGGATCTCATTGTCGGCCCCGCGCACGATCACCACACGGTAAGCGCCCACATTATAGGTGACATAGCTGCCCGGTTTTTCCAGCTCACAGGCCGCGGTGGCAAACAGCCAGGTGCGGTAGTGAATGGCCTCCAGATCGGTCTGAAACACCTCGGGATCGGTGTAAAAAGCCTGCTCCAGCGCATGACCTGGGTTTCGACGCGCCAGCAGGGTGTGAATATGACTCATTTTGGCTCTCCTGCCGCGCCCCGCGGCCTTGCTTGAGCAAGTGACAAAGGAGACACAGGCGGCACCGAAGAGGAACGAAGCCGAGCCAAGTGCCCCCACCGCCACCCGCGGTTTGACATATCTGCAAGGCTGGTTTCCGGACTTCAGAGCGGCTTTCGCCCGGTTGCGGCACCTTCCCGGGATCCTCTTCCCAGTGGTCGTTTGCCGAACCTCGTCTCTGTTACCGTTGCGGGGGCAGTGCCGGAGTTTCACCGGCTTCCCAATTCTCCACCCCATCAAACTGACGAGGCGGCACCTTACAGGGCAACCCTAGGCCACGGGTCTGGGTTTTGTTGAATGTTAACGACATTCTAAGACGCAAAAACGCTGCGACTGTTTGTGCATGGCAAAATACCGTTTTACGTGTGTCTCTTTTACGAAACGTCACGACAGACGTAGCTGTCGTTACACCCCTATTTGCCCAAGGCGTCTCGCAGAGAGGTCGGGGCAGGATCGTATTCGCGCAGGTCCAGCTGGGTGAACAAATCCAGCAGATGCCCTTTCATCAGCTCTTCTGCCCCATCCCCATCGCCCGCGCCCAAGGCAGTGATCAGCGCATGATGCGCGTGACTTTCACACAGCGCATTGCGCCGCCGCCAGTAAAGCGCAATCACCAGCGAGGAGCGCGATATCAACTGGCGCAGGAAGTCCTCAATGATCTTCTGATCCGCAATGCGGGCAATCGACAGATGAAAGTCGCCGGACAGCTTCAGCGCCACCCCGGCTTCGCCTCGCTTAAGCGCATCATGTTCGGCTGTGATGTGCCGCTCCAACTGCGCGATGTCCTCAGGCGTGGCGCGCTCTGCGGCGGCGCGAGCGGTCTGGGGCTCCAGCAAGGCCCGAGCTTCAAAGACTTCCCGCGCCTGCTTGATAGAGGGGCGCGCAACAAAGGCACCACGATTGCGCTCAATCGTGACAAGCCCCTCATGCGCCATGGCACGCAGGGCTTGGCGCACAATGGTGCGACTGACCCCAAAAATCTCTCCGACCTCATCCTCGCGCAATTTGGCACCAGGCAGGATGCGGTGTTCATGCACAGCTTCGGTCAGCTGTCCAACAATTTGGTCTAGGTTTGAAGTCTGCAGGGTCATACCGGGGTTCATATCAGTCACGCCCCTCACCGGTGCAAATTTTTTTGCCAACCTCAAGACTGTGTGCAACCAAAAATCAGATTGTATACAATTTTAGCCTCAAAAATACACAACCGCAGGAATGCGTGCACAAAATCCAAGACTCTCTGAGGAGCGCATCGGCGCATTTCACGAATAATCTTGGTTTTGAGAAGTGTTGCCACTCAAGGTTTTCCTAACCTTGGGGGTGTCGCATGACCTTGAAACCTGATCTTGAATTGGTGAGCCTTGTGAAGCGTTACGGCGAGACCGTGGCTGTGGAGGGGATTTCCTATCACTTTGACGCGGGCACCTATGCCTGTCTGCTGGGGCCGTCAGGCTGCGGCAAATCCTCTACCCTGCGCATGATCGCCGGGCATGAATCCGTCTCTGATGGCGCCGTTCTGCTGGGCGGACGAGATGTCTCACATCTGCCCCCGGCCAAACGCGGCACCGCGATGATGTTTCAGAATTATGCGCTGTTTCCACATCTGAGCGTGCGCGACAATGTGGCCTTCAGCCTCAAGATGCAGGGCACAGATGCCACAACGCGCAAGAGCCGCGCCAATGAAATGCTGGAGCTGGTGGACATGCTGCCCCTCGCAGACCGCCTGCCCGCGCAGCTCTCTGGCGGACAACAGCAGCGCGCGGCGCTGGCCCGGGCGCTGATCACCAAACCCGAGGTGCTACTGCTGGATGAACCGCTGTCAGCGCTGGACCCGTTCCTGCGCATCAAGATGCGCGCCGAGCTGCGCAAGCTTCAGCGCGAACTTGGCATCACTTTCATCCATGTCACCCATGGGCAGGACGAAGCCCTGGCGCTGGCTGATGAGATCGTGGTGATGAACAACGCCCGCATTGAGCAGGCGGGTGCCACCCGGGCCGTGTTTGAAGCCCCAAAGACGGCCTTCGTGGCGCGCTTTCTGGGCTCCCACAATGTGGTGACCATGCCAGAGGGCAAGATTGCCATCCGCACCGATGCGCTAAAAATTCGCCCGGCGGGCGCAGCGCGGCTGCCGGCAACGGTCACCGCCATTGAATATCAGGGCACCCATGTGGCGCTCACCGCGAGCATCCCCGGCGATCAGGAAGTCACCGCGCTTTTGTCAGACCGGGATTTCTTCGACGCCCCGAAGATGGAAGGCGAGGCGATTGGCCTCGATTGGGATGCCCAAGAGGCGCATGCCCTGGCTGGATAACAAACTGTTCAACAAAGAGGATACTGCTATGACGACAATCTCAAAGATACGCTATTCGCGTCGCGGCCTTTTGAAGGCAGGTGGCGCGGCGGTGGCGGCCGCCGCGCTTCCGGCTCCAATGGTCTGGGGACAAGAGACAAAAAACATCACCTTGCGCCAGTTTGGCACCGGGGTGTCCAACCTGAACGAGGTGGCCAAGAAAGTCAAAGAAGACCTTGGCTTCACTCTGGAAATGACCGCGCTTGATTCTGACAGCGTGACCCAGCGCGCGGCCACTCAGCCAGACAGCTTTGACATTGCCGACATTGAATACTGGATCTGCAAAAAGGTCTGGCCCACAGGCAATCTGCAAGCGATGGACACCTCCAAAATCGCCAATTACGACAAGATCGTGGGCACTTTCCGCTCTGGCAAGCTGACACCTGAGAGCGTGATTGCTCAGGGCACCGCGCCGCACACGGTGGGCTTCACCACGGGTGTCGATGGCACGGAATTTGTGCAGGAAGAATCCGGTTGGATGACACTCATCCCCACGATCTATAACGCCGACACGCTGGGCATCCGCCCGGATCTGATTGGCCGGCCAATCAAGAACTGGTCAGAGCTGCTCAACCCGGAATTCAAAGGCAAAGCCTCCATCCTCGACATCTCCTCTATCGGCATCATGGATATGGCGATGGTGGTCGAATCCATGGGGGAATACACCTACCCGGACAAAGGCAATATGACCCGCGAAGAGATCGACATGACGCTTGGCATCTTCACCGAAGCCAAGAAAAACGGTCAGTTCCGCGCCTTCTGGAAGAGCTTTGATGAAAGCGTGAACCTGATGGCCTCCGGGGAAGTTGTGATCCAATCCATGTGGTCCCCTGCGATCACCGCAGTGCGCAGCCAGGGCATTCCCTGTGTCTATCAACCGCTGGAAGAAGGCTATCGCAGCTGGGGCGGCGGGCTTGGTCTGTCGGCCTCCCTGTCTGGCATCGAGCTGGACGCGGCTTATGAATACATCAACTGGTATCTCTCCGGTTGGGTGGGTGGCTTTCTGATGCGTCAGGGCTACTACTCTGCGGTGCCTGAAACCTCCAAAGCCTTCATGTCTGAAGATGAATGGGGCTTCTGGTTTGAGGGCAAAGAGGCCAAAGGCGACATCACCAATCCTTTTGGCGATGTGATGGAAAAGGCCGGTGCCGTGCGTGATGGCGGCTCCTTCTATGACCGGATGGGGGCCGTGGCCTGCTGGAACGCGGTGATGGATGAAAACCAATATATGGTGCGCAAGTGGAATGAGTTCATTGCCGCCTGATCCATAAGGCGCGGGGGCTTTCAAGCCCCCGTTTGCCAATAGGGCAAACCCCCATAGGCAGTTCAAAATGGGGCCAGCCCCCATACCCCCGGAGTATTTCCGGTCAGAAGAAGAGAAAGAGGGCAGGAATGATATCGCGTCATGTGCAGGGGTGGCTGATGGCTGCGCCGCTGACATTGGTCTTGGCTGTGTTTTTGCTGGCCCCGATTGTGATGATCGTGGTGGTCAGTTTCTGGGGGGCCACGGAATGGTCGATCTATCCTGCTTTCCTTTGGGACAATTATGATTTTCTGCTGACCTCCAAAGTGACCTATCAGGTGTTTTTCAACACCTTCAAATATGCCGCGATCACATGGGTCTGCACCCTGCTGATCGGGTTCACTGTGGCCTATTATCTGGCCTTTCACATCCGCAGCACCACATGGCAGGTTGCGCTGTTTCTGCTCTGCACCATCCCCTTTCTCACCTCCAACATCATTCGCATGATCAGCTGGATCCCCTTTCTGGGGCGCAATGGGCTGGCCAATTCCACACTCCTGTCCTGGGGCGTCATTGATGCACCGCTGGACTGGCTTCTGTTCAGCGATTTTAGTGTGATCCTCGCCTTTGTGCATCTGTACACGCTGTTCATGGTGGTGCCGATTTTCAACACGATGATGCGCATTGATCCTGCGCTGATTGAGGCGGCCACCGATGCCGGTGCCAGCGGCTGGCAGACCTTGCGCCATGTGGTGATCCCGCTGACCAAACCCGGCATCATGATTGGCACGATTTTTGTGCTGGCGCTGGTGATGGGGGATTTCATCACCGTGCGGTTCATGTCAGGCAGCCAATCCGCCAATGTGGGGCGCATGATCCAGAATGATATTGGCCTGCTGCAATATCCCTCAGCCTCCGCCACAGCGGTGATCCTTCTGATCACGGTGCTTTTGCTGATTGGCACGCTGTTGCGCTTTGTTGACATTCGCAAGGAGCTTTGAGCCATGGACAGCCGGCCCAGATCTTTCTACCTGCTCACCGCGTTTTTTGCGCTGTTTCTGATCTTTCTTTATGGTCCCACCCTGACCATTGCGATCCTGTCCTTTCAGGGGCCCGGTGGGGGGCTGACCTTTCCGATGCGGGGTGTCTCTCTGCATTGGTTCCGTGACCTGTTTCAAGAGCAGGCCGTGGGCGACATCTGGGGCGCATTCCGGCGCTCCTTTGTGTTGGGCGTGATGGTGATGGCGACCACGGTTGTAGTCTCACTTATGGGCGGGCTGGCCTTTCGCAAGCGCTTTGCCGGGTCGACCGTCCTGTTTTACCTGATCATCACTGCGCTGGTGATCCCCTCGATTTTGGTGTCGCTGGGGGTGGGGCTGATCTGGTCGCAATCCGGTCTGCCGGTGCATTGGGCGACCTCTGGCTTTGGGGCACAGCTCACCTGGACGCTGCCTTTTGGGCTGTTGATCATGTTTGCGGTCTTCAACCGCTTTGACAGTGCCTATGAAGAGGCGGCGCGCGATCTTGGTGCCTCCTCCTGGCAGGTGATCCGGCATGTGGTGCTGCCCATCATTGCGCCCTCGCTGATTGGGGTGGCGCTGTTTGGCTTCACCCTCAGCTATGACGAATTTGCGCGCACGCTGCTGACCTCTGGCAGCTACAACACCTTGCCGCTGGAAATTTTCGGCATGACCACCAATGTCACAACGCCGGTGCTGTTTGCATTGGGCACGCTGACAACCGTGTTTTCCCTGCTGATCATTCTGGTGTTTCTGCTGAGCGCCTGGATCCTCAACCGTCGCCGGGCGCGGCGCGGGTCAGATGCGGGCAGAGGAGATCTGTGATGGCGGTGGCGCTGATCAATCCCAACAGCACCGCCGCAATGACCGCAACAATGACAGAGGTGGCCCGTCACGCCGCCCCTGAGCTGAGTATTGAGGGGATCACTTCCACCAAAGCGCCCGCAGCCATTCAGGGCCCAGACGATGGCGCAGCGGCCGAACCCCACCTTCTGGAGCTGGTGTCACAGAGTGCAGCTCAGGGCGCGGAGGGCATTATCATTGGCTGTTTTGATGACACCGCCCTTTTGGCAGCCAGCAAGCGCGCGCCCTGCCCTGTGGTCGGCATCGGGCAGACGGCCTTTCACTACGCCGCACTGCGCAACTGGTCCTTTAGCGTGGTGACAACCCTCTCGGTTTCTGTGCCCGTCATTGAGGCTAATATTGCCGCGCAGGGTCTGACAGGATTTCAACGGCGGGTGCGCGCCTCTGATGTGCCGGTGCTGGAGCTGGAGCACGCCCCAGAAGCGGCGGCGCAACGGATCCTTCAGGAAGCCCTGGTGGCCCAAGAACAGGATCAGATCGATGCTCTGATTTTGGGCTGTGCGGGCATGACAACTGTGGTGGAACAGGTCCGAAATGCTCTGGACATTCCGGTGATTGATCCGGTGGTCTGCGCGACGCAAAGCCTGCGATGGCTGCTGTAAAGCAGCTTTAGTCGCTGGAACCCGAACCGTGTAATTAGGAAAGTTCAAGTGCGCCCCAGCATACGACGCAGTGTGGCATCACGATCAATCACGTGATGCTTAAAGGCGCCGACCACATGTAGGGCAATGACGCCAACCAAGAACTTTCCAGCAAACCCGTGCACCGTGCCTGCCAGATCCGATATCCCTTCACTGATGGCAAGGCGCTGTCCCTCGTCGCTCAGATTGGCACCAATCAGTTCCAGGCCGAAAACAGAAAGTCCCCGCCCAGCCATCACGCCATCCAAAATCCCGGACAACGGCAAAACAAGGGTCCCTGCAATCAAGATCCAATGGGTGATGAGCGCAAGCTTACGTTCCCAAGCAGCGCCTTGGCTGATGTGCGCAGGCCAGCCTTGTCGCAAGCGGACGACAACGCGAAACAAAATGAACGCGAAAAGAAGAACACCCAGGGATTTGTGAATCGGATACAACGCAAAAAGGCGATTTTCGCTCATATACAGGCCCAACCCGATGAGCAGGATCATCCCCAAACCCACTCCCCAGTGCAGGGAACGCTCGAGCTTTGACAAAGGCTTCGTAGACATATTGTGCTCCTGTGGCCCGCAGCCTATTTGCCGTAATCAAAAGTCGGATTGCGATACATCGTGTGATAATGGCCAGCGCCGACAGCACTGCTGCCGACATTGCCCCCCGTAGAGAGCATTTCAATGATCAAACTTGGCCCCTGAATGCGCATATAGGTTGGCGTATTCACCTCATCAGATCCTGTCCAAGCGTATGAGATATCAGCAAGCTCATCGGTCAAGGCTTGCATACGCAGATCCGCATTTTCATTGGGTTGCACAGAAATCCACTCCTTGATCGCCACAAGCAGAAGTTCCTGCTGCGGTGCGGTCATCTCAGCCGCTGAGAGACCAATCACCGGGGGTATGACATCATCGTTGCCCGGCCCCGTCAGGACATCCTCAGGTACGCGGCCCGCATCGGCGCGCGCTTGCTGTTCCGCGTTCAGGGCGGTGAAGACCGCATATCCCGCCAGATGCATGTCGCGAACCGCTTCATAGTCCACCCCATTGAGCGTGAAAATCGCCGGTTCTGTGCCAATGAAACTCGGCGACATGGTCTGCACCCTGTTACCATCGATCGAGATATTGAGACCCAGATGATGCCCGCCAAATTGCCACCCCCAAGCGGTATCGGCGGAGGGTGTTCCATAGAAAGACAACCAATAGTTTTCAGGCGCCCATTTGAGCTGTTTGGCCCGACGATCCGTGCTCAGGAAGGCTTCTGCTGCGATCACTTCTGCCACGCTTTCATAGCCTTCATCTCCCAAAGAAGAGGCCAGAAAGGCAAACAACAAGTTGCGTTGCTCTTCGCTCATTTCGCCAATGGAAATGCCGCGGCGAGACACAATCCCGGCGGGCAGATTAGACCAACCCGCGCGGATATCGGCATGAAGATCAAACATGAAGCCTGCCTTTTCCGCATCCGAAAATGTTCCCAAAAGCGCTTCAGCAGCCTGTAAAGCAGCCTGCCCGGAGGCTTCGCCGTAAGGCTGCGCATAAGTCGGGATCGGCACCAAAGCGGCATGAGCGTGATTGGGTGCTTCATGTCCGATAGCCGAGGTACTCAGAAGTAAAGCAAGAGCCGCGCTGGAAACAAACTTCATCATCATTCTCCTTTACGGATTTTACAGAATATCTGGCCAAGCGATGGAGAGGCCTTCGCGAAACGCAAATCGTTCCAGATGTCGTGCCAATATCCGGGCGACCTCCTGCATCTGCGGCTGAGATGCGGCTTCGACGTGTAACGTCAAATGGGCTTCCCCCACTTCCACGCGACCTGTGCCCGCATTGAAATGAAACACGATCAGATCATCTGCGACTTCCACATCAATCTTATGGGCAAAGTGCTTGGCCATCTGAGCCGCATAAGAGGGGGCCTTACGTGTGTCGATTATCTTCTGTGCGCGATACATCAGCTCCGGCCTCCTTCGTACAAAAGAATAGCCCACACCCATAAAATAGATTAGATGCTCTTTTTAGAACCCACTTTTCGATTGATTGAATGAATGCAGCGCTATGTCCAAAGCCTAATGGCCTTCGTGGCGGTCGGAAAAACCGGGGCCTTTGTCCGCGCCGCAGAAGAGCTTGGTGTCAGCCCATCAGTGATCAGCCACCATGTGGCACGTTTGGAGGACCATCTGGGCGAAACACTAATACACCGCACCACCCGCAAGCTTACCCTGTCCGAAAACGGCAAGCGCCTTTTTGAGAGTGCCCAAGCGGGTTTACTGCAAGTGGAGCGCGCTCTGGACCAAGCTCAATCAGAAGCCGAAGATGTGGCAGGGGCTTTGCGCATTGCCCTGCCCGCCTTTGTGCCTGACCCGCAGCTGGAAACACGGATCATGGCATTTGCAACGCGCTACGAACATGTCGCGCTGACGCTGGATTACTCCGATGAGATCGTCGATCTGGTCTCACACGGCTATGATCTTGCCATCCGACTGGGAGACTTACCCTCCTCCAGTCTTGTCCGTCAGCAGATTGGCAGCGTGACCCATATGCTGGTCGCGACGCCGGATTTTCTGATCCGGCATCAGGCCGCGACACAACCGCAGGATCTCGCACATCTGCCAATCGTGGCCATGGGGAGCGCCTATGACCGCATTACGCTTCACAAGGCGCACCACAGCGAAACTGTGCAACTGGAAAGCAGCCGGATCAAAGTACAGAGCATTCACGGGGCCCTAACAGCAACCTGCGCCGGTCTGGGCTTTGGCAATTTGCCCCATGCGCTTGTACAGGAGCACCTGACCGCCGGCCGGCTCGTTCCAATTTTACCGGAATGGTCTTTGCCACCGCTGGTGATGCAAGCGGTTTGGTCAGGAACCTCGCATCGGCGTGATTTGTCGCGGCGGTTCGTGGACTGGCTCAAGCTTGGGCAGCCCTAAACACGCCTCAAAATATCAATTCAGCCTACGCAGGAACCAAAAAGCCCCTGCTCTTGCAAGCAGGGGCTGTGTAATGGTGCGGTCTTTCGGCCTCAGTAGACGTCACGCACGTAGCGCTTGTCGCGCTTGAGGCCGTTTACATAGTCCACAGCCCCGTCTGCGGAGACGCCGCCATGGGTCTGCACGATCTGATGCAATGCATCATCGACATCGCGCGCCATACGGGTGGCATCGCCACAGACATAGAAATATCCGCCCTCTTCCAGTTGAGCGAACAGATCCTTGCCATTTTCCACCATCCGGTGCTGCACATAGACTTTCTCGGCCTGATCGCGGGAGAAGGCCAGATCCAGACGGGTCAGCAGGCCCGAGGCGCTGAAGGCGCTGATTTCGTCCTCATAGATAAAATCGCTGGCGCGGTGCTGATCGCCAAAGAACAGCCAATTGGCACCGCTGGCACCGCGCTCCCGGCGTTCTTCAAGGAAGGCACGGAACGGCGCGATGCCTGTGCCTGGGCCGACCATGATCATTGGCACGCTGTCATCTTCGGGCACGCGGAAGCTCTTGTTGGGGGACATGAAGATCCCGGCCTGTGCGCCTTCTGGCACATGATCGGCCAGGAAGGTGGAGCACACGCCGCGATGCGGGCGGTTTTCATACATCCAGCGCACGGCCGCGACAGTGAGATGCACCTCACCGGGATGGGCCTTGGGGCTGGAGGAGATGGAATAGGCCCGATGCTGCAAAGGTTTGAGCCAGCTCATGACCTCGGCTGGATCTAGGGCCAGATCCGGGTTCAGGTTCAGCAAATCAAGCGCGTCCTTGCCCCAGAGGTAATGCTCCAGCGCTTCTTTGTCACCGTTGCTCACCACATGGCTCAGCTCATCGTTTTTGGCCAGAGGCTCCACCGCACGGATCAGATCACGCGAGGGTGTCATGATTTCCAGACCGGTGGTGAGAAGATCCCCCAAGGCCGTGCCATTGATGTCTGTGTCTGCGCCCGCGCCCAGCCGATCCAGCCAAGCCTGCACCAGATCAGGCGCATTGACCGGCATCACACCAAGAGCATCGCCTGCTTCGTAGGACATGCCGCTGTCACCCAGATCAAAGGCAATGTGGCGGATCTCTTTGGCAGATTTCGAGCCAGAGACGATGCGATTGTCCAGCATGGTGGACACATAGGGATTTTTACGCCCCCAACCGGATTTTTCCTTATTGGGAGCGGCATCTGCGGCAGGCTCCGCCGCGCTCACACTGCCTGCATCGGGAATGGTCGCCGCAATCCAGGCTTCGGCGGCATCTTCAAAATCGACATCACAATCCACACGCGCACCAAGACGCCGCGCGCCCAGTTGTTCCAGACGAGTGTCCACCAGTTTGCCTGCCTGACAGAACTCGTCATAAGAGGTGTCGCCCAGCGCCAGCACGCCGTAGCTCAGATTTTCGAGCCGGGGTGCGGTGGTCGCGCTGAGCGCCTCCCAGAACTGATGCGCATTGTCGGGCATCTCCCCTTCGCCATAGGTAGAGACCACGACGATCAGGTTTTGCATGGTCGCCAACTGCTCCATGCTGACGTCATCCATTTCCGCCAAACGCGGTGCAAAGCCCTTGGCCTTGGCCATCGCGGCAGCCTCCTCTGCCACGGTTTCGGCATTGCCGGTTTGCGTGCCAAAGAGAATATCAAGGTGTTTGACGTCTGCGGCCTGTGCCGCCGGCGCGGCAGCGGCCCCAGCGCCCGTGGCAAGGCGCGAATGCAGCCCGGCCAGAAAGCCCCCCAGCCAGGTCTTTTGCTCACCAGAAAACGGCGCATCCTCGGGGATATAGGGCACTTTAGTTGTCATATCGTTCATTGAAGTTACTCCGCTGCAGTGCGGGCGATGACATCTGGCATCGCGTTTTCGGCAAAGAGCGCGTCAAAGCTGGGCACCTCGCCCAGCGCCGCGCGGTTTTTGGCACTTTGGTGCAGGATCCAGGCATAGGTGCCCGGGCTGTCCATACTCAGAATGTTGCGCAGGCTCAGCGCGCGCTTGAAATCACTCAGACGTTTGTTGGCCACCAGCGCCGCCAGACCGGCGTCATCATAGGTTTCCACCGAGGCCTTGGCATGTTTTGCCAAAGCCGCCATCAACCCAAAATCTTCTGTCAGGATCAGGTTGCGGGCGGCCTTGTCTCGCGCAATGCGGTCCGCCGTTTTGACACGTTTGGCTGCGATCACCTGTGCCTGTTCCAAAACGATGTAGCTGCCCAGCAGGCGGAACATTTCATCGGTGTCCATCTCGCCATAGGCAGGCACAGCCCCACGATGCACAGGACGGCCATGTTTCCAGGCTTTCTTGAGCTCCGCAATCTGATGCGCTGCCAATGCAGACGCCAGTTCATCCATCAACTCCTTGCGGCTGCGCGCCGCCAGAATGGCATCAGCATCCTGATATTGCAGCAGCGCTTTGGGCATGATCCACGCCATATGGCTGCGCGTGTTCTCCCAATCGCCCAGCAAATCCTGCCCCTTGGCAGAGCCGGTGGCCTCCACATGCCATGTCAGCATCTGCCGCACGGCCTCTTCGTGAATGCGCGCATGATCTGAGCCATCCACAAGCGTGCCCATCAGCACGGAATCCTTGCTGATCATGTCGTTCAGTCGCCCTTCAGGGTCATACTGATACGCAAAGCCACCTGACATGCCGTTGCCAAAACCTTTGGCAAAGTCACCGATATTGAGGATCGCGCCGTTGGTCATATATTCGGCGCAGAAATCCCCGACACCTTCGACCACAGCGGTTGCGCCCGAGTTGCGCACGGCAAAACGGTCACCTGCCTGCCCCTCCACAAAGGTCCGCCCACCGGTGGCCCCAAAGAGGGCAAAGTTGCCGATCAATACGTTTTCGCGCCCCTTGGCACCGCCCGGGCTGCGCACGATGATTTCACCGCCCGATGCGCCTTTGCCCACACCATCGTTACAGGTGCCGGTGTGCTCCATCACCATGCCATCGTTACAGAAAGCGCCAAAGCTCTGTCCTGCGGAACCGTGGGTCTGCACATGGATGGAACGCGGATCAAGATAACGCCGCCCCCTGACATCTTCGTGGGCCGCTGCGGGCAATTCGACGAGTTCATGATTGAGCAGACGTTCGATATCCACGCCCAGCTGCCCCCCCACCGTCTTGTTGCGGTTGTTCAAAGGCGCATTGGGCCGCAACTCAATCCGGCGCTCCCCGCCCTCAATCAGACGTGATTTCACCTGATCCAACAGAGCATCATCCACAGAGAAGTCTTTTTCGAGATAGATCGGGTTTTCGACTTTGATCTCCGGCACATTGGTCAGCATGGCCCGCAGATCCAGCTTGCCCACAGAGGAAGGGTGATCCAGCAGATGCAGCAAGTCAGACCGCCCACGCGCCTCCTCCAGAGAGGTCAGCCCCAGTACGGCCAGAATCTCGCGGACTTCATGGGCAATGTTGAGCAAATATTGCGCAAGTGCACGCGGGTCGCCATCAAACACTTCCGGATTGGTCGTAAGACCCGCCGGGCATTTCACGTTGCAGTTCTTGGCCATCACGCATTTCAGCATCATCAGCGCGGTGGTGCCAAACTCAAAGCTGTCCCCGCCCAAAAGCGCGCCTTTGACCACGTCAGAGCCGGTCTGCATCGCGCCTGAACAGCGCAGCAGAACCTTCTGGCGGATGCCATTGGCACAGAGCGCCTGATGCACTTCGGCAATGCCGATTTCCGCCGCACGCCCGGTGTATTTCAGCGAGGTCACCGCCGCCGCACCGGTGCCGCCGGTGTTGCCCGCAATGTTGATCACATCGGCCCCTGCCTTGGCCACGCCCACCGCGATGGTGCCGATGCCTTCGGAGGAGACCAGTTTCACAATCACGCGCACGCGGGCGGCTTTGGCATCATGGATCAGCTGACCAAGGTCTTCGATGGAATAGGTGTCATGGTGTGGCGGGGGCGAGATCAGCTCTACGCCGGGCGTGCCGCCCCGTGCCGCGGCAATCTCAACCGTGACTTTTGGCGCAGGCAGCTGGCCGCCTTCGCCGGGCTTTGCCCCCTGACCGATCTTGATTTCAATCTCTTCGAGGTTTGGATCCGCCAGATAGCCCGCCCAGACGCCAAAGCGACCAGAGGCAAACTGTTTGATACGGCTGGCACGGATGGTGCCATAGCGGGTGATATGTTCCCCACCTTCCCCAGAGTTGGACATGCCGCCCACCATATTGGTGCCATGGGCCACGGCCTCATGGGCGGAGGCCACCAGCGCGCCGTGGGACATGGCCCCAGAGGCCAGACGCCCGGTGATTTCAGAGGCCGGTTGCACCGCGCTCAAATCGATCCGATCCGGCGCAGGGCGGATGCGGCAGATATAATCCAACGCCATCCCTTTGACAGACACACGCAAAGCGCCTTTGGTGATGTAATGGCCTTCCACATCTGTGCCAAAACGATCCACCAAGGTTTCCGCCAGCACATCAAGACGGCCAAGATCTTGCGCTTTTGGACCCGTCAGGCGCAGCAAAAACGCGCCCTCTCCAAGCGCTTCGACCTCCACGCCCCGAATGACAAAGTCATTGTTGCCCGCACGGTTGAAGAGCATCATCTCGCGCTTCATATCCGCCACGGTATCAAGGAACGTAATGTCGGCCGGGAAGGCCAGCACATCGCGCAGCGCGGCCGGACGGCGGTGGCGCTCTTCTGCCATCATTGCGCTGAATGCGCGATAGCCCGGCGTGATCTTAAAGTCGTCGATCTTGTCCTTGGAGAGTTTTTCAAAGGACGTGTTCACATAGCCTTTGTCATCCACTCCAAAGGCATCATCCATCTGGCGCAGCGTCATCAGGCGGAAAGGATCGGTCTCCCCATCAAGGCTTCCATCGTCGCCATCCGTGCCTGCATCAAAACTGATTTTCTCTTCGGTCAGGTCTACAAATCCACGCACGGCTGTGGTGCCATAAGAGTGGCCCGCGCCTTCGGCGCGCTCTTTGAAGAGGCCAAGAATCGGAATGTCTTGCTCACTTTCCACGGTGAGCGCACGCGCATGCCAATCAGCCACAGAGTTTGCCACCACATCAAAGCGCACGCCACCCACGGGGGTTTTCATATTGGGCAGATATTTGGCAAAGACCGGATCATTCGTATCAAGGAAGTTTGGCTCGAAGAACTCGCCGCCAGAATAGCTTTCAACGGTGCAAAGCCCGACTTTGCCCATCGTCTTCATCAGGGCCTTCTCAGCGGCCTTTTTGAATTTGCGGTAGGCCTCAGGCGCATCAGCGCCATAGAGTTCTTCTGCCCGCATCCGCACAGCCATTGGATAGACCGCAGAGGCCCCAAAGCCCAAAGCGCAGGAAATGTGATGGGACGAACAGATCTGCCCGCTTTCCACCACAAGGCTGACCTTAAAGCGCATGCCTTCTTCGATCAGACGCTGGTTAATCGCCGAAATGGCCAATGTCATCGGCATAGGCGCACGCGCCCGACTCAGATGCCGGTCGGTCAAAATGGCAATCCCGCCTTGCTCACGGGCAAAGGCCACAACCGCATCCGCCACCGCATCAATCGCATCGGTCAATGAGGCTTCATTGGCAGGACCATCGCCAAACACTGGCGTGTAAAGGATATCAAACTTGGCCCACGGCGTGTCCGCCTGGGCTTTGATTTTCAACACATCCGTCATCAACAGCACCGGGCTGTTCACCACAATTTGACGCGCCCGGCTTTGGCCAAGATGGGGCTTTTCGCCCAGCGCCACACGCAGGGTCATTCCATCCGCCTCGCGAATGGAATCCAGCGGCGGGTTGGTCACCTGTGCAAAGCGCTGGCTGAAGTATTTGGCCACGCCGCCTTCATTGTCAGACAGCGCATTGATCGCATTGCCGTATCCCATGGCTGAGACTTTCTCGACCCCGGTCTGCAACATCGGATCCATCAGGAATTTGAAGCTTTCCTGATTGAGCGTGTAGCCTACATAGCGCGCCGCCCAAACCAGATCCCCGTCATAGCGCGCCGCCGCATCCGCAGGCAGGGTTTCCGCCACGGGCAGGTCATCAATATTGACCTGCGCTTCGGCCAGAAGCGCCGCGTAATCCTTGGCCTGCGCCAGCTGTTGCAGCGCCTCCTCAGTTTCATAAATCCGGCCTTCGGCGTGGTTGAGGTAAATCATTCCCCCCGCTTCCACACGGCCCCGGCGCAACACCTCTTCGGGCGGGAAGTCAATTTGCCCGGCCTCAGACATCACCGCCAGATAGTCATGGGTTTCCACCGAACGCATCGGGCGCAGACCCAGACGGTCCAGACGGGCGCCGATGATATTGCCATCGCCAAACACCAGCGCAGCGGGGCCATCGTTTTTCTCTTCACTCAGAGAGAAATACTCCAGCATAGCCCGCACATCCGGGCTGACCCGGCTGTCATTTTCCCACGCAGGCGGCATCATCGCCACCACGGCGGTCACAAGATCCAGCCCCTCGTCATAGACCCGCGCATTCAGCGTCTGGTCCAGACGGCAGCTGTCCGATTGCCCTTTGGGGCGTACAATCGCCTTATTGCGTGCCAGCGCAATGGCCGCTTCACTCAGGCGGTTTTTCTTGTCGGTGTTGAGCTCGCCATTGTGCGCCATCAACCGGAAAGGCTGCGCCATAGAGGGATGCGGGTCGGTGTTGGTGGAAAAACGTGTATGGAAATACAGCGTGTGCACCGCATGATCCGGATCCATGAGATCCGCGAAATAAGGGATGATCTCCCAAGAGTTCAGCCGTCCTTTGAAGACCTGCATGCGCGAAGACAGCGACAGGGGATAAAGGCCCTCAAGCGCCGGGTCCGTATAGGCTTCCGCCTCAATCGCCAGCAAGGCCACATGAATGCGACGATCAAACTCCGCCTGCGCCACGCCTTTGGGAGCGACAAAAACCCACTGCGCGATAGGCAATTGGCATTTGACCGCCCGCGCCCCAATCGCCTCATTGTTCACCGGCATATTGCGGATGAGCTTGGTCTCAAATCCGGCCTCATTCAGCGCGGTCTCAATCAACTGCGCAGCGCGGTCATGTTGGCTTTCGTCTGCTGGCAGAAAGAAGTTGCCCACGCCAAACTGCCCTGCGGCCAGATCGACACCGGTCAGCTTGCGGAAAAAGGGCACTGACAGGTCCACCGAGACACCTGCCCCATCGCCAACACCTTCGGATGACATGCCGCCACGGTGCGGCACCGCACAGAGCGCCTCATGCCCGCGTTTGAGCACATCGTGGGTCTGAAGACCATCTTTGCGTGTCAAAAAACCAACGCCGCAAGAACTTTGTTCGCGGTCAGGATCGTAAAGGCCAAAAGGGGCTGGCTTGGTCTGCATTCCGAGCTCCAAAGACAAAAGAGGGACGGGACCACCCGCGTGCGCGGTGTGGGCATAGGCTGTCTCTGGCGATTGGCTGGAGGTCTATCGGACCCTGCTGTTAACGGAGCCATGCCAAAACTTCAAGTCTGCCGTGGATGAAACGCCGCAGCAGACTCCTGAAAACACGGGGAGGTATCTGAGAAAACGCCCTGTTTTTATGGGCGTTTTCCGTCCGCAACAGGTCTGTTTGCGACGGTGCGTCCTCTTGAGACCAAAGTTAACGCATGCGCCCCTGAAAGCGTTTCGGGTTTTACCTGAAACGCCATAGTGCGGACATAGCCTCACGAGAACAGATGGCGCAGCCCTCACTCTGCAGCCAAAGCGAAATCCGCTGTCCACACATTGTCCTGAAACTTCGCATCCAGCTCAGTATCTGCCACGTGGTTTGTATAGTTTGACAACATTTTCAATGCCATACCGAGGATGACATCCAGAACGGTTTGAAGCCCATATCCCACCGCCACCAATGCTGCGATGTCTGCCTCACTCGGCCAGCCGCGCGTTTCATTCATGACAATCACAAACTGGCGCAGCGCTTCAAATTTGACATCCGCAAGCGGCCTATTGCTGCGCAGGGCGGCGATCACCTCGGGATCCACGCCTGCCAGTTGCGAGAGCGTTGTATGCGCCGCCATGCAATATTGGCACCCATTAAGCCGGTTGCTGGTCATCAGAATGATCTGGCGTTCCGTTTCTGTCAGATGGGTCTTGGCAAAGCTCGCAGCCAAGGCGATGTAACCCTCCAAAATCGCGGGGGATTCCGCCATCTTGGCATATAGGTTCGGCAAAAACCCATACCCGCGCACCGCGTTTTCCATATTGGGCTTGGCGGCTTCGGGGGCGGTGTGAAGGCTGTGGGTTGGAAAATCAGTCATGGCTCTCTCCTAATGAGGTTTCACAAAAAATCGTCAGATTGGGGGCACTATCGCCCAAGCGGCATCGTCCAGCGCAGGCTCAGCGCATCCAGACCGGGGTTGCGCGAGGCGGTGGAGGCGTTGGAGATATGGGACAGCGCCAACGACAGAGAACTGCCGTTTTTCAGGCGTCTCCCAATGGCCAGAAGGCTGCGAATTTCAAACTCAGAGCCCAGATCGTTGCGCGGCTTGTCATGGGCAAACAGACCCGGCATGACGCTGCCTTCCAGAAACCAGCGCTGCCCCATCTGATAACGGCCCACCAAACCTGCGCCGACATGTGCGTCTTGCGTCTCAAACAGGGTGAGCGCACCGCCCCATGCAAGCGAAAACCGGTGACGCGTAACAAAGGGGCGGGCGTGATACTCCATCGAAATCATGCCCGCGTCTTCGGCCTGCGCATCCGCAAAATCCGCATAGCCTGCGCCCAAGACCCAATGCTGTGCCTGCAGCGCGTTGCCGCTCAACAGGAGCGCATATAGCAGTTTCCTCATATCTCCCTCACCCTCTGTAGCTCTGCCCTGCGCGCAATCACGTCATGAACAGATCGGTTAATGTGGAGATAGAGATACGGTTTTGACTGGCGCAGGGTATTGACCCTGAATGCCAAGCTCTTGACCGCAGATGTCAAACGCGGCGCGCACCAACAAAGCGATGACCCCAACAGGATCACATCCGAAAGAGACCCGGGCGCGTAGTCTTTTCAAAGCCATCAAAGGGCGCGTAACAAAAGGGCATCGGATGCAAATCGTCTGGTTCAAACGGGATCTTCGGGTGCAAGACAATGCTGCCCTCTGGCAGGCGGCACAGCGGGGGCCGTTGATCCCGCTCTACGTGGTGGAGCCGGACTATTGGCAACAGCCAGATGCCTCAGCCCGCCAATGGGATTTTGTTGCCGAGAGTCTCACCGAACTGCGCCAAGATCTGCATATCTGCGGCCAGCCGCTGGTGCTGCGCATGGGAGACATGGAGACGGTCTTGCAGGATCTCCACAACAGGCATGGGCTCACCGATCTCTGGTCACACGAGGAAACCGGCAATGACTGGACCTACAGGCGGGATCAGCGTGTCGCCGCATGGTGCCGCGATAAGGGCATCACGTGGCATGAGTTGCGCCAAAACGGGGTGCAACGCCGCCTGAAATCGCGCAGTGGCTGGGCCCGAGACTGGGATAGCTTTCATAATACGCCCCTCTGCCCCTCCCCCACACTGAAGCCTGTTTCAGAGCCCCTTGGCGAGCTGCCAGATGCAAAGACGCTGCAGCTTGCACCAGATCTCTGCGCCGCGCGCCAACCCGGAGGGCGACGGGCCGCAGAAGAACGATTGTCGAGCTTTCTGACAGTGCGTGGCCGGACCTATCGCAAAGCCATGTCCTCCCCGCACACGGGCGCATATGCCTGTTCCCGGCTGTCGCCACATCTGGCATGGGGCACGCTCTCCATGCGCGAGGCCACCCAGGCCACACAGCGGCAGCACCTGGCGCTGGCCGCTGCGCCCGCACGCGGCGCGGCACAGTGGCAAGGCGCGCTGTCCTCCTTCAACGCGCGCCTGCACTGGCATTGTCATTTTATGCAGAAACTCGAAGATGAGCCCCGCATTGAATTCGAAAACATGCACCGCGCCTATGACGGGCTGCGGCCATCGGCCCCGGATCACGACAGGCTCAGCGCATGGCGCAATGGAGAAACCGGCCTGCCGTTTGTGGATGCCTGCATGCGTGCACTACAGGCCACAGGGTGGCTTAACTTCCGCATGCGCGCCATGGTCATGTCGGTGGCCAGCTATCACCTTTGGCTGCCGTGGCGCGACAGCGGCCTCGCACTGGCGCAGCTCTTCACCGATTATGAGCCGGGCATCCACTGGAGCCAGACGCAGATGCAATCCGGCACCACCGGCATCAACACCCCGCGCATCTACAACCCGATCAAACAGGGCCTAGACCAAGACCCGGATGGCCGTTTCACACGCAGATGGGTGTCAGAGCTGCGCGACATTCCCGATCAGCACCTGCAAACGCCATGGAAAGCCGACACTGCGGGGCATGTGCTTGGCAAGGCCTACCCCCATCCGATTGTCGACCCTCTGACCGCCGCCAAGGCTGCGCGTGACAAAATCTGGGCTGTGCGGCGTGGCCCCGGCTTCAAACAGGAAGCCGCAGCGATTGTCACCAAACACGCCAGCCGAAAGCCCACGCGCAGACGCGCGGCAAAGTCCAAAACCACCCCGCCGCAGCAGCTTAAGCTGCCATTTTAGGCTCCCCCATGAAAATGCGCAAAAAGGCCGACTTGCCTCAAAAGATATGTGTAACCTGTCAGCGGCCTTTTAGCTGGCGCAAGAAATGGGCCAAGGCTTGGGAGGAGGTGCGGTATTGTTCAGACCGCTGCCGACGAGAGGCGTGCCGCTAGCACCTGAAACCCACTCAAGCTCAGTCCCAGAGCCGATCCAGCACCGCTTTGGCACTGTCCAAATACTCAGCCTGCTTCCCCTCTGACATGCGATCCCACGTGCGGTAGGCGTGACCGATCCGGGGATTACGGCTCAGCTTCTCCCGGTTGCGCACCATAAAATCCCAATAAAGCGCATTGAAGGGACAGGCCCCTTCCCCGGTTTTCTGGGCCACGCGATAGCGGCAAGCCCCGCAATAATCGGACATCTTGTTGATGTAGTTGCCGCTGGCCGCATAGGGTTTGGAGCCCAGCACGCCCCCGTCGGCAAACTGACTCATGCCAATCACATTGGGCGCCTCAACCCATTCATAGGCATCGGCATAGACCGCCAGATACCATTCATGCACCGCATGGGGATCGACACCGGCCAGCATGGCAAAATTGCCCGTCACCATGAGCCGCTGAATGTGATGCGCATAGGCCTCTTTGCGGGTCTGCCCGATTGCCTGAGCGAGACAGTGCATGTCGGTGTCCCCGGTCCAATAAAACGCAGGCAAAGGGCGACTGGCCTCAAAGAAATTCTCCGTGGTGTAGCCCGGCATCTTCAGCCAGTAGATCCCGCGCACAAATTCACGCCAGCCAATGATTTGCCGGATATAGCCCTCCACCGCATTGAGCGGCGCATGGCCCTCGTAATAAGCCCGCTCCACACGGCGACAGATTTCCATCGGCCCCAGCAATCCGGCGTTCAGATATTGCGCCAGAACGGAGTGATAGAGAAAAGGCGCATCGCTGAGCATGGCGTCTTGGTAATCGCCAAAAAGCGGCAGAGCCTGCGTGGCAAAATGCTCCAAAGCCTCAAGCGCCCCGGTACGGGTGGTGGCAAACCAAAAAGGGTGCAGATCTCCAAAGTTCTGCGGCAGATGGCGTTCCACAAGCTCCAGAACTTCTTGGGTCACCGCATCGGGCGCAAAGGCCCGCGGGCGTGGCATGAAAATATCTGCCTGCGCCGCTTTGCGGTTCTCCGCATCATAATTCCAACGCCCGCCCTCAGGCTCTGTGCCCGCCATCAACAGCCCGGTTTTGCGCCGCATCTCGCGATAGAAATACTCCATCCGCAACTGCTTGCGCCCCTTGGCCCAGCTCTGAAACTCCGCCTCCGAGCAGAGGAACCTGTCATCCTCCAGCATCGTCAACGGCACCTGCTGCGCGGCTGACCATTCTGCAATCTCAGCCTTTAGGCGATATTCGCCCGGCGTACAGATTCGCACGCCAGACAGGTGGTAGGTCGCCAAAGCGCGGCCCATCTCCCCCACCAATGTGCCGCTGTTGTCCGCAACATCATACCGTGCGTAATGCACGCGCCAGCCCTCTGCGCGCAGCGCCTCAGCATGATGGCGCATCGCCGCAAACAGAAAGGCGACTTTTTTCTTGTGATGGGGCACATAACTGGCTTCGGCGGCCACTTCCGCCATCAAAATCACATCACGCGCCGGATCGGCGGCCTTGAGTGCGGCAAGCTCGAAGGACAGCTGATCCCCCAAGACAACCACAAGCCCGCCCACGGACGCATTTTCCTCTGGTGCATTTTGTCCTGTATGGGCCATCCCGATCCCCTGCGTCGTGCTGATGTTCACACCTACGGAGCAGGACGGATCACAGATCGAAAAATCAATGCATTGGGAAGGAAGGGCCGCACACCGTCAGGTCATGGCATGAACATAGAAAGCCTCGGCAATGGCGTCGCGCACCCGCGCAATCTCTCCGTCGGTCATATCCACGCTAAACGGCAATCCCAGAACATAGGGGGCAATCTTGTTCGTCGTGCTCAAATCACCACGGGGAAAATGCGTATACGCCTTGAGACGGTGGATCCCCTCCCCCCACCATTGCCGGGTCAGCACACCGCGTTTGAGCAGCTCAGATGCTAGAAAATCCGCAGGCACCTCTGTGGTGATGTGAAACGTGGAAGAGATGAAAGACGGTTTGGATGGGTTCGGGAAAACCGACAATGGCAGCGGCTCCAGCGCTTCGACCATCTTGTTGAAACGCTCTGCAAACCGGCGTCGCGTCATATCCCAAGTCTTGAGCGAGGCCAGTCCCACCGCCGCGTGGTATTCACTCATTTTGTAATTGTGCCCAAAGGTCTGGCCAATAGCGCCATCCAGATATCCAAAATTGCCATCTGCCAGAGCATCTCGGAGCACATCTTTGTTGAAGTCAATCAACCACCCCCCCTCTCCCGAAGACAGGGTTTTGGTCGCATGCAGGCTTACCACTGTGGTCAGGTTTGGATAGGCTTCCAACTCCTGTATGACAAAATCAAAGCCTGCAGCCGCATCGATAATCACCGGGATTCCTGTCAGCGAGGACCACTCATCCCACTCTTGCAACGGCACGCTTTGCCCAAAGGGCGCGACAACCATTACCGCTGCCAGCTTGTCCAAAGGCATGTCACGCAGCGCCAAGGGCGAATAGGCCCAAGTGTCCTCTTCCACATCGACAAAGTAAGGCTGCATCCCCGCCTCAACCACCGCCGCTGCGGAAGCAACAAAACTCCATGCAGGGAGCGCGCAATATGGCCGACCAGCCAGCCCTTTCACCCGCAAAACAGAAGTCAACCCTTGCGTTGCATTGCCCACCAAGATGGAAGAGGACACGGGAAAATTAGCCGTTTGGTCAAGTTCTCGCAGAAAGCTACGATACAGAGGGCCATGGTTGCTATAGTAACGATTTCGGTCGATTTCCTGCAGAAACGGCATCAAATCCGCCGTTGCGGGCAATTGCGGTCGCATCACCGGGATCTGGCTATGTCCACCTGCAGCGCTCATTACAATGGCCGTCCTGGCACACCAATAATGCGCGTTTGTGGCGGCACAGAACGGATGGCGACCGTGCCTGCCGTCAGCATGGCGCCCTGTCCAATCACAATCGGCTTTTCAGGTGTACCATTGGAAATGATCGCCCCGGCCCCAATGAAAACATCATCCTCGATCTCGACATAGCCACTGACAATGGCACCGGGAGCAATGGTCACGTAATCACCGATGGTGACATCATGGCCGACATTGATGTTGGTCATGAGCTGTGTGTGGTCCCCGATCTTCACGCAATTGCCCACGAGAGTGTTGAGCCCCAGATAACTCCCCTCTCCTATATCGACTGCTTTCCAGGGCGCGTCCGTCCGATCCCCGTCAAAATGCCGCGCGAACCGCGCGCCCAACGCGCAGAACTCTTTCGCTACCTTTCTCCGAATGCTCGGTGTGCCGGGACACAGGAGCATGTAGCTGGAGTCGGCATAGTCCCTCTTCCAGGTTTCCAGGGAGATCAGCGGAAGTTGCGTGTACTGCTCAAAACCATCCTCGGAATCCAAATCCATGAAGGCCACGACCTCATACCCGCTCCCGCTGCGCATAACTTCGTCATAGACGAACAGGGCTTGCCCGGAGGTCCCATATAAAACCATAGGCCTTTTTGCTGTGTCCTTCATTTTCCCACCTCAAATAAAAGGACAATTTTTATTTTCTCAAAAACACGCATTAAACTGCTGCACCTCTTTCAAAGAACACATCTTCAAGAGACAACACGTGCTTCTGAAACATTTGGAGAATGGCGCTGTCGTATTCCGCCAAAGAGAAATCCAGAAAGGCCTCACGCTGACAAAGAAATTTGTGACGGTCAAAGACGTCCCGGCGCTGATAATGCAGAACCCGTACATCCTCAGGAGAGGACAGGCCACATCGCAACATCGCATCTTCATTGGTGCAATTATACTGAGGCCCGAGTTGCAGAAATTGCACCCGTTCCATTTCGATGGCGACAGTCAAGGCCACCTGCAGAGCAAAAATATGCTTATTACCGGGCCGCAGCATGCGCGCCAGATCAAGCGTGATCTGCGCCATCCGCTTACCCAAAATCTCAAAGGCAGAGCGGTTCATCACCGTGAAGCCCTGATTGATATACATCGGGCTTTTGCCCTGTGATGCAGGGGCCAGCGTATGATTGTAGTCAAACTCCGGCATGGGTACATCAAACAATGCAAAAGCCTTTTGCCACCATTCTCGATTTTCATCAGGGTCTTTGGAAAACGGGGATTGATGCGCCATCATACCGGCCAGAGTCGGCCGATCCTGCGCAGCAACAATTTCAAGCAAAGGCTGAATATCCTTGGTGATACACAGATCCGCGTCGCACATAATGACCACGTCTTTTTCAAGTGGATTGGCAATTCTGTCGATCACAGACGCAAATTCCGTGGTCCGCACTTGCGGCGGAATAATTCGCCAATGCAAGTTGGGATCATCTTGGGACCAGGCATTGATCTCTTTGGTCAGTTCCGGTGTCGGGTCTTTGGGTGTTCCGCCCACTGACACATGAATAGGGACGGCTTCATAGACACCTCCCAAATTGCGCAGAGATTTCACCGCGAGCTTCACATTTGAATAAAACCCATCGGTGGGCAAAATGGGTATTCTTATTTCAAAATCAACCAAAGCTTTTCCTCTGCGCCTTTTTGTGGCATTCTACAAAAAGGCGTCATATTAATTGATCGCATCGCCTATTAGGCATGCATTTAATTTAATTCGCACCAACACAGAGTGAGATCGGCACAGATCTCTTGCATAACCCAAATATGCTTCCGTCGAAAAACCACGGAGCATCTGAAGAGACGGTCAGCCTCACACTCACGCCAAGGTGACCCGCATCCAACAACGCAGCCTTGGTCGTTCAGTCTGTATCAGTTGCAACCTGCAAGGACGATCTTGCAGCGTTCAATTGCGTCATACTCCGTACGGTGCAACATGCGCTTACGAAAAATATTCTCAGCGTTCGCACAGAGAAAAGTTCGAAATTCTCCTATAAAGTCACCACTTACATCGCGACACTGCTCAGCAAGCCGACGCAGTCGCTGGGAACTATGTTAAAATTTGTCGTAAAATAAACTAACTTGATGCGCTTTGGTGTCAATCTCAAAACACATGGCGACGCAACGATCAGCCCATGATTTTACAACCATGGTTAATTGCAATGCACAGGCTGCTCGCCCCGAAGCTCACCTAAAAATAAGGGTTCAAGAGGCGATCACTTCGCAACGGGACCGGAGCTTAAAGCGCGCAGGCCTGCAAGCGTCGCCTCACACCGAAACACTGTCCAACAAAGCACCACGATCCATTTCTGCCTTACTGCCCTGCAAAAGCACCTCCCCACGGCGCAGCACCACAAAGCGGTCGGCCAGATCATAGGCAAAGTCGAAATACTGTTCGACCAGCACAATCGCCATCTCTCCCTTGTCGCGCAGCAGTTTGATGACCTCGCCAATCTGCTGAATGATATTGGGCTGAATGCCCTCGGTGGGTTCATCCAGCAACAGAAGTTTGGGCCGGGTGATCAGGGCCCGGGCGATGGCGAGCTGTTGTTGCTGCCCGCCGGAGAGATCCCCGCCGCGACGGTTCTGCATCTCCTTGAGCACAGGAAAGAGCTCAAACATCTCTTCGGGCACGGCGCGCTCTGACTTGGGCAGACAGTTAAAGCCGGTCTCCATGTTTTCGCGCACAGTCAGCAGCGGGAAGATCTCACGCCCCTGCGGCACAATGGCGACCCCTTTGTGGGCCAGCGCCTGCGCGGGAAGCGGCGGCAGCGCCTCCCCATCCAGCGACAGCGTGCCACCAGAGCGTGGATGGGTGCCGGAGATCGCCTTGATCAGGCTGGTTTTACCGACGCCATTGGTGCCCATGACACAGGTGACCTCGCCCTGCTGCGCCTCCATGGAAATGCCATTGAGGATCTGGGAATGCCCATAGTGCAACGTGATGTCTTTGAGTGTCAGCATCTCAGCGCTCCAGATAGACGTCGATCACATTCTGATCGGTGGTGACGTGATCCAGACTGCCCTCGGCCAGAACGGCCCCTTCGTGCAGCACGGTGACTTTGCAATTGAGGCGGCGCACAAATTCCATGTCATGCTCCACCACCACAACGGCGCGGGTTTTGGCGGCTTCGACCAGAATGTCGGTGGTGTGTTCGCGCTCTGCCGGGGTCATGCCGGCGGCGGGTTCATCCACCAGCAGCAGGCGCGGCTCCTGCGCGAGCAACATGCCGATTTCCAGCCATTGCTTCTGCCCGTGGCTGAGTTCGCCGGAGGTGCGGGTGAGCTGATCGGTGAGGCCGATCTGTGCGGCAAGGTCATCGACCTTGGCCAGATCCGCATCGCTGGGCCGATAGGTCAACACCGCAAACCAGCCGCGCGGCTTTTTGAGTGCCATCAGCAGGTTTTCCTGCACGGTCTGCTCTTCAAACACCGTGGGTTTCTGGAATTTGCGCCCGATGCCTTCCTGTGCGATGCGGGCCTCATTCATGCCAAGCAGGCTGATGGATTTCCCCCCCCAGATCACCCGACCTTCATCGGGTCGGGTTTTGCCGGTGACAATATCCATGAAGGTGGTTTTACCCGCCCCATTGGGGCCAATCACCGCGCGCATTTCGGCCTCGCCAATCTGGAACGACAGGTTGTTGATGGCGCGAAAGCCATCAAAAGTGACCGAAACGCCGGAAACTTCAAGAAGTGTGCTCATTGGGAAGCCTCCTTGGCGGCGCGGCGGTCAGACAGGATGTCGATCAGCCCGCCGATGCCTTTGGGTGCGAACAGCGTGACCAATACAAAGGACAGGCCCAAGAGCACCAGCCACCAGTCGACCCATTTGATGGTGTAAAAGCCAAGGTTCACATCCGGGGCCTGCCCACCCGTGAACCATGTGGACAGCAGGCTGACAAAGGCCGCGCCAATCACCGCTCCATAAAGCCGCCCGCGCCCGCCAATGGCGACCCAGACCGCAAGGTAGATCGAGGCAATCGGGGCGATTTCGGCGGGGTTGATGATGCCGGCCTGCGGGTAGTAGAGCGCCCCGGCGATGGCAGTGATACAGGCGGTGAGCGTGAACACCACCAGCTTGTAGGTTTCCACCGAATAGCCAAGGAAGCGCGCGCGGGCCTCATTGTCGCGGATGCCACGAATGACAGAGCCGAATTTGCCGCTGACCAGCCAGGCACAGAGCAGATAGCCCGCGCCAAGTGCTGCCGCCGACGCCCAGAAGAACCAGAGCGAAACATGATCCTGTGAGGCGGTCACGCCGGGCAGGTTTTGCAAACCCGAGAGGCCGTTGTTGCCGCGCAGGCCGCTGTCGTTCTGAAACAGGTAGAGCGCCAGTGCGAGCGTCATGGCCTGTGTGAGAATGGAGAGATAGACCCCGGTCACGCGACTGCGGAAGGCAAGCCAGCCAAAGATCAGCGCCAGAAGGCCGGGCACCAGCAGAACCAGCGCCAGCTGGATGGTGAGGCTGTCAGCAAAGGCCCAGATCAGGGGGAAGTCGCTGCTACCGACCACGCCAAAGATCTGATTGCCGATGGCGTCGATCACTTCGCCGTCGGTGGGTGGTATTTCGGCGTTGGCGAGGCTGTCCACCACGATCAGGCGGGTGCGCTCATACATCAGCCACATGCCGATCATATAGCCGCCAAGGCCAAAGAAGGCGAAGTGGCCAAGGCTGAGGATGCCGGTATAGCCCCAGATCAGATCCATGGCGAGGGCGATCAGGCACAGGCACAGGGTCTTGCCCAATGTCTTGATAAAGCTGGTGGAGATGCCCCCCACCCCAAAACCTTCGGACATGACGGTCACCAGCAGGGTGAACAGCGCCAGAAGGGAGAGAAAGATCAGAACCGAGGGGTTCTTGGCGATGAAACTACGCTGCATGGTTCAATCCCCCGCCGCGCGGCCTTTGAGGGCAATGATGCCACGGGGCCGGAATTGGATGAAAATGATGATGAAGATGATCATGTAGGTCTGGGCGGCCAGGGTGTTGGAGGGGTTCATCCACTCGATGCCCTTTTGCAGGAAGCCGATCATGGTGGCCCCCGCCAGTGTGCCCCAGATATTGCCAACTCCGCCAACAACCACTGTCATGAAGCTTTGCACGATGTAGTCACTGCCCAGCTCGGAGGTGACTTTGGCAAAGAGGCCGATGGCCACGCCCGCGATGCCCGCGATGCCGGAGCCAAGGCCGAAGGTCAGCATGTTCACGCGATCAGGGTTGATCCCCATGGAGGCGGCCATACGCGGGTTTTGCGTGACTGCGCGGGTTTCAAGGCCAAGGCGCGTGCGCTTCATGATGTAGAGGAAGACGCCAAGGAAGATCAGCGCGAGAATGAAGATCGCGATGCGGATGTAGCTGATCGCGACCACATCGTTGAGCACCCAGGCGCCATCGAGCCAGCCGGGCGCGGTGAGCGGGCGGGCCTGTGTGCCAAAGATGTTTTTGGCGAGCTGTTGCAACGCAATGGAGATGCCAAAGGTGGCAAGCAGGGTTTCCAGCGGGCGGGCCTGCAACCAGCGGATCACCAGACGCTCCATCGCCACACCGGCGGCAAAGGTCACCGCAAAGGCGGTGGGGATGGCAACGATGATGGAGAGCGTGTGATCGGGGATGATCTGTTGCACCACATAACCGGTGTAGGCGCCCATCATGATGAATTCGCCGTGGGCCATGTTGATCACCCCCATCACGCCAAAGGTGATGGCAAGGCCGATGGCCGCAAGGAAGTAAATGGACGCAAGCGAGAGCGCATCCAGCGTGAGGTCGAGAGTCTGGTTGAGGCCGACTTTCAACTCGATGTCTTTTAACGCCTCAGCGGCGGCATCGGTCACTGCATCGGACGGCTCCAGATAGGCGTCATAAAATGTGTGCGCGGCAAGCGCTGCGTCAATTTCGGTGTCGGTCACAAAGGCGGGCACAGTGCCTGCCTCTGCCAGCGCATTGTAAGCTGTCAGACGGTTGGCCTCGGTGTTGAGCTGCGCCACCGGTACACCGCCGACGCGGGCGCCATCGATATGGGCGGCAAGCTGGGTGCGGATGTCATCACGGCTGATGCGTGCGGGCGCGAGGTCTTTGGCGACGAGCATGTCATAGGCGGTGAGGCGATCAAACGCCCCCTGCCCCGGTGTCAAAAGCGCGGCGATGTTCGCGCCCTCTGGCGCGGCACCTGCACCCACATCGCGTTTGGTCGTCAGCAGCGGATTGAGCGTTGCGCGCACATCCACGCCGAGATCGCCGGACATATCGGCGATGGCCGCAAGGCGCGCGTTTTCATCTGTGTCATAGCCAATGGTGAGCAAACGTTCGAGGCGCTGCTTTTGTGCCTTCAGCGCGGCGTCTGTCTCGCCTTCAATTGAGGCACGCAGGGGCGCAAGCAGGCTGGCCTCTGGGTCGCGTTCAATTGACAGCAGCGCGGCGCGGCGGGCTTCAATGTTGGGGTCGCTCAACTGAAACTGCACCAAGGCTGTGCCGATCAGCGCGCGGATGCCGCTGTTGGGTTTGAGCTGTTTGAGCTCTGATTTGGCAAATTCCCCAATGCTTTCGCCGCTGTCAAAATCGGTCAGCGCGTAGGTTTTGCTGTCGATTTTCTCGCCAATGAAAAACAGCCCGTCAGATTTGCGCATCCACATATTCTTGGCGGTCCAAACTTCCAAAACAGTTTGCGCCTGCGGCAGGCCAGAGGCGGCCACCGCGTCAATTGCCGGGCCAATGGTCTTGCGCGAGCTTTTCACAATCAGCGCCTGATGGTCTTGCAGGATCGGCTGAATGGCGGCGTCCTGCGCCTGCCCCAAGCCGGGCGAAATCAGGCAGGCGGCCAAGAAGGCAAGGCCCGCCAAAAAGAGCTGTCTCATGTGAGGAAGTCCGCGAATTGAAGGTTGGGGCCGCATCACGCGCGGCCCCAGAAGGATCAAACCTTAGTAGTTCGACAGGGTCTGAACGCAGGTCTTGGTCTCGGTGTTGTACATGCCGCAGTCCAGATCTTTCCAATCAGACACCAGCACGGCAGATTCTGGCAGGTAGTCCGTCCATGCGTCACCCGGCACCTCAGCGGTCTGAGAAATGATGTCAAACTGGCCATCTTCCTGAATTTCGCCAATCAGAACCGGCTTTGCCAGGTGGTGGTTTGGCAGCATCACGGCGGTGCCGCCGGTCAGGTTCGGGAATTCCTGGCCGTACATCTCTGCGCGCACGGCATCCACTTCGGTGGAGCCCGCTTCGGTCGCGGCGTTCACCCACATGTTAAAGCCGATATAATGGGCTTCCATCGGGTCGTTGGTGACACGCTCTTCGCCCATGGTAGCTTTCCATGTTTCCACAAAATCCGCGTTCACATCGGCGTCGGCAGACTGGAAGTAGTTCCATGCCGCGAGGTGGCCCACGAGGTTGGAGGTGTCCAGACCAGCCAGCTCTTCTTCACCCACGGAGAAGGCCACAACCGGAATGTCATCCGCAGAGATGCCAGCCGCCGCCAGCTCTTTGTAGAAACCAATGTTGGCGTCGCCGTTGATGGTGGAGATCACGCCAACCTTCTTGCCGTCCGCGCCCAGCGCCACAACATCGGCCACAATCTTGGACCAGTCGGAATGGCCAAACGGGGTGTAGTTTACAAAGATATCCTCATCGGCAATGCCTTTGCCCTTCAGATAGCTTTCCAGAATGTTGTTGGTGGTACGCGGATACACATAGTCGGTGCCCAGAAGCGCGAATTTCTCAACACCCAGTTCATCAAGGAAGTAATCGGTCGCCGGGATCGCCTGCTGGTTTGGCGCCGCACCGGTGTAGAACACGTTTTTAGAGCTTTCTTCGCCCTCATACTGCACTGGATAGAACAGCAGGCCGTTGAGCTCTTCGATCACCGGCAGCACGGATTTGCGGGACACGGATGTCCAGTTGCCAAAGATCACATCCACCTCATGCACGGTCAGCAGCTCGCGGGCTTTTTCCGCAAACAGCGGCCAGTCAGAGGCAGGGTCCACAACCACCGCTTCGAGCTGTTTGCCCAGCAGGCCGCCCTTGGCATTCTGCTGATCAATCAGCATCAGCATCGTATCTTTCAGCGTGGTTTCAGAGATCGCCATAGTGCCGGACAGGGAGTGCAGCACACCCACTTTGATGGTGTCATCTTCGGCCATAGCAGCGCCTGCGAGTGAGGCAAAAACCAGAGATCCGGCGAGCGTGGATTTCAGAAAGGTCATTCTTTTCTCCTGGCGGGGCGGCCACAGAAGAGCTTGCGCCCAAGGGCGTGCATCCGTTACCTGATCCCCGCAACTTCGTGTTGCAAACCGTGTGGCGGCCTCTTCGAGGTCCAATTCGTGGGCCGTCACACACCCCCCGTTTCCCAGCTCTGCGTTTCCCAGATGTCCCGTTCTGCGGTTGGCGCCCTTACCCTTTGACAGGGGCCGCATCATGGCAATTTTCCGCACCGCAGCGCTGTCGGAAATCCGCGCAATCGCACAAAAAATCAACACAACTGGCCGTTGATGTTTGTTTTTTGGGCGCAATCCTCGGATCGGACAGGCAAACTCTGCATCAATTTGGGGCAGACGGTCACGCCGAGAGTCATTTCTTCATCACCTGATCGGCAACGCACAACACACGCCTAAGAAGAAACACATTCTTAATACGCACGTCCATTCACAGAAAAACGCCCGCGGCGCAAACCGGCGGGCGTCTCAAAATCTTGATCTAAGAGGCGGATTTAGGTGTTGAAAAGGAAGTGCATGACATCGCCATCCTTCACTTCATATCCCTTGCCTTCTGCACGCATCTTGCCAGCCTCTTTGGCGCCACTCTCACCATCGCAGGCGATATAGTCGTCATAGGCAATGGTTTCCGCGCGGATGAACCCTTTTTCAAAGTCGCCGTGAATCACACCTGCCGCCTGCGGCGCCATGGTGCCCTTGCGGATGGTCCAGGCACGCGCCTCCTTGGGGCCCACCGTAAAATAGGTTTCCAGCTGCAACAGCTCATAGCCCGCGCGGATCAGACGATCGAGACCGGCCTCTTCAAGCCCCATCTCACTGAGGAACATCTCTGCTTCTTCGTCTTCCAGCTGGCTGATCTCTTCTTCGATCTGCGCAGAAATGATCACATGGCTGTTGCCCTGTTTAGCGGCCATCTCAGCCACAGCCGCAGAATGCGCGTTGCCATCAGCCGCTTCGCTCTCGCCCACGTTGCAAACGTAAAGGATCGGCTTGGTGGTCAAGAGCTGCAGCATCTTCCAGGCTTTGGCGTCTTCTTCATCCACCTCAACCAAACGCGCAGGTTTGCTGTCTTCCAGCATGGCCAGCGCGTCTTTCAAAAGGCGCTCTTGTTGAACCGCTTCTTTGTCGCCACCACGCACTTTGCGCACCAGCCCCTGAAGACGTTTTTCGATGCTTTCGATATCCGCCAGCATCAGCTCGGTTTCAATGGTCTCTGCATCCGCAACCGGATCAACGCGACCATCCACATGGGTCACATCGCCATCTTCAAAACAGCGCAGCACATGGGCAATCGCATCGGTTTCGCGGATATTGGCCAGAAACTGGTTGCCCAGACCTTCGCCCTTGGAGGCCCCTTTCACCAATCCGGCAATATCCACAAAGGTCATGCGGGTCGGGATCACCTGTTTGGACTGCGCAATCGCGGCCAGCTTGTCCAGGCGCGCATCAGGCACACCCACCTCTCCCACGTTTGGCTCAATGGTGCAGAATGGAAAATTGGCCGCCTGCGCCGCAGCGGTTTTGGTCAGTGCATTAAAAAGCGTGGATTTGCCGACGTTCGGCAATCCAACGATGCCCATTTTGAAACCCATATCCGGCCTCCTGTCACATGTTTGTGCTGCTCTTATGCAGAGTTTGGGCGCGGCGCAAGTCGCCTGTGCCCTGTTGCACAGTGCTTTGCGCCAGATCGCATGGGGGCAACACCGGCTCCGCATCACGAATTGTGGCAGATGTTCACGGAATCTTGTGCCCCATTGAAAAGCGCCCCTTGGGCACGCAACTATGGCTTTCAATACCCAACCAAGAAAGATCAAGACGCCATGAAAAACTTCTGCATGGTTTGTGCGACGCTTCTTTTCACTTCACAGGCCTCCGCTCAGGAGGTTGTCGTTGGGCTCGGCTTCTCGGATTTTTCTGATGGGTCGGCACTGGATGCGGCCACATTGCAACTGGAATACACAGCGACCCCTTTCAAAAGCACCGAGCGGTGGAACCACCATTTTGGCGGCATCCTGACGGTGGATAAGGAAAGTGATGTTTTTGTCGGCTTTGGCGTCCTGAGCCGCTACAGCTTGCAAAACGACTGGTTTCTGGAAGGCAGCTTCCGCCCCGGCCTGTTCTTTGAAGGCATCTCCCTCAACGATCTGGGACAAACACTGGAGTTCCGCAGCGCCCTTGCCGTGGGCCGTTATGTCGGAGAGAGTTCTGCCGTCTCGCTGGAACTCAGCCACAAATCCAATGGCGGGCTGAGTTCCACCAATCCCGGCGTCAACAAGCTGAGCCTGCGCTATCATCACAGCTTCTGACGCACGGTGCGTATCCTGCCGCCCAGCAAGGATTGATTTCCCCCTCAGTTTTGGGCACATCTGCTGTCACCTAAAACTGAGGGATCCGCATGACTCGTATCGACGCCAAATTCGCCGAACTGACTGCCGCAGGCAAAAAGGCCTTCGTGTCTTATGTGATGGCCGGGGATCCCGACTATGAAACCTCGCTGGAAATCGTCAAAGGCCTGCCAGCAGCAGGTGTAGACATCATCGAGCTGGGCCTGCCGTTCACCGATCCGATGGCCGATGGCCCCACTATCCAACTGGCGGGGCAGCGCGCGCTTGATGGCGGCATGACCCTGCAGAGAACCCTCGATCTGGCGACAGAATTCCGCAAGACGGATGACACCACCCCGATTGTCTTGATGGGCTACTACAACCCGATCTACTCGCGCGGCGTGGATAATTTTCTCGCGGATGCCAAATCCGCTGGCATCGACGGGCTGATCGTCGTCGACCTCCCACCCGAAGAAGACAGTGAACTTTGCATCCCGGCGCAGGCCGCTGGCATGAACTTCATCCGTCTGGCCACGCCCACCACCGACGACAAACGCCTGCCCAAAGTGCTGCAAAACACCTCCGGCTTTGTCTACTATGTCTCCATCACCGGCATCACCGGTGCGGCCGAAGCCGAAGCCACCGATGTTGGCCCCGAAGTGGCGCGCATCAAGGCCAGCACAGATTTGCCTGTGATCGTGGGCTTTGGCATCAACACCCCGGAAAAGGCACAAAACATCGCCTCTGTGGCGGATGGGGCCGTGGTTGGATCCGCCATCGTGAGCCAGATCGGCGCGGGCAAATCCGTGGATGAGGTCCTCAGCTTTGTGAAGTCTTTGGCCGATGGCGCCCACCGCGTCTGATATCTTGGCCTGACCTTTTGTCGCAACGTGAGCGCTGGCGGGGGCTCTGCCCCTTGCTATAAACTCACTTCGCAAGTCGGCAGACCGTGAGTGTGCCCTGTGTGAACGCGATCCAAAGGGCCCGATATGACCTCAGACAGCCACGAACACGCCACAGACGAGAAACCGACGGTGCGCAACCCCAGCCGGCGAAAACGGCGCGGGCGCAGCGCCCCTCCTGTCAGCCACGCCTCTGCCGACGCCTTCTCTCTGGAACATGTGATCGGCCCGCGCGCACATTTCGGCTTTCTGGACAGCGACCGCATGCAGGTGATGCAAAACCGGGTGCTGGATCTGCTGGCTGACTATGGCGTAATGGTCGTTCACCCGACGGCACAGGCCGCGCTTCTGGCGGCAGGTGCCACCGAAGGCAGCAGCGCAGGCCGCATAAAAATGCCGCGCGCGCTGGTCTTGGAAGCGCTGCAGGCCACCCCAAAATCCTGCCAGTTGTTTGGCAAGTCTGAGGCCTATGATATGAGCCTGCCGCGCCGCGATGCCGGGTTCATCCTGCGCACCGGCACAGGCGCCCATGGGTATGTGGATCCACGTGACGCCAGCTATCGCAACATGGATCTGGCGGCGGTGCAGGAAATCGTCGCCGTCGCCAATACGCTTGATCAGGTCGGCTTCATTGCCCATCCCTTTGTGCATGGCGTGCCCGAAGTCACCGCCGACATTCACGCCTATGCCACGATGACAGCCCGCACCCAAAAACACATGTGGATGCAGCCCTATCAGAAAGAGAACATCGACTATCTTCTGAACATCGCCGCCATCGCTGCGGGCGGCGAAGACGCGCTGCGCCAGCGCCCCTCAACCTCCACAATCACCTGTTCTTTTTCCCCTCTGGAGTTCAAACATATGGACACAGAGGTAATCATCGCCTGTGGCAAATTTGGGGTGCCCGTGCATGCCTGCTCCCTGCCCAGCGCCGGTGGCACCGCGCCCCTGTCTCCTGCGGCGCTCGCACTGATGGCAGTTGCCGAAGTGGTGGGCATGGTCACCATGGCACATGTGCTGTCACCTAGCCTGCCGGTGATTGCCACACCGCTGATGTTTGCGCTGGACATGCGCACCGGCAGCGCGCTGCAATCTTCTGTAGAGGCCATGCAGGCCGCCTCCCTCTCCATTCAGTTGGTGAAACAAGGATTTGGCCTGATGGCACATACCTATGGATCCGGCTCGGACACGCCTGACAGCGATCACCAATCCATGGCGGAACGCGCCATGTTGATGCAGACCGTCGCCCTTTCTGGTGCCGACGTGCTGGGCGGCGTGGGACAGCTTGAATGTGCCACCGTATTCTGCCCGGTGCAGGCCGTGCTGGACAATGAACTCGGTGCCATGACGCGGCGCTTCCTGAAGGTGCCAGATGTGAGTGACGCGGCCCTGAACTTTGACGAAATGCGCCAGGTGCCGGTTGGAGGCCATTTTCTAGACAGTGATCACACCGTTGCCGGATGCCGAGATCAACTGACACCAGATGTGTTTCAACGGATGGGCAGAGACGATTATGAGGCCTCAGGGCGCAAAGCAGCCTTTGACATGGCGCGAGACAAAGCCCTCGCTGCCATTGCACAGGCGCCGGAGCAGCCCCTCTTATCTGAGGATCAGATGCAGGAAATCGCCAAGCTGCAAAAGGCCGCCGATGCCCATATTGTTGCGACCTACTCCGGCTCTGGCAAAGTGGACACGATCTGACCCCAAGACTGAGGGTCTCAACCTCCTCGCCCCAAGATCCCCCCACATCATCTCCGCCAACGACACAGCCCATTTTCATGTCGTTCGCGCGGCCTCATGCAAATCGCGGCGTCGCCTGCAAAGCCCCCTGCATCGCCTCAACCAGACTGCCTCGGCTGATCGGTTTGGCCACATGGCCACTCATCCCGCCATTCAGATAATCGGCCACCTGATGCACCATGGCATTGGCACTGACCGCGAGAATGGGGATGGGCTCCAACATGTTCTGATGCTCCAGCCCGCGAATGATGCGCGTGGCCTCAAGCCCATCCATGCCCGGCATATTGATGTCCATCAGGATCATATCATAGCCGCCCCCCAGCCAGGCCTGCACCGCTTCCTGCCCATCCGCCACAACGGTCAAGGACACCCCTGCGTTCTTGAGCATATGGCGCAACACAATCTGATTGGTGCGGTTGTCCTCTGCCGCCAGCACATTGAGCCCACGCAAGCTGGCGGCGTGTAGCTGTGTCCCTTCCGCCCCCTCAACAGCAGCCGCATCAACCACCAATTCCACCGCCATATTGGCCTGAAACTCTGCGCCCTCCCCCAGGTCACTGCGCACCACAATTTCACCCCCCATTGTTTCACAGATATGACGGGAGATCGCGAGGCCCAACCCGGTGCCGCCATGGATGCGGCGCACACTGGCGTTGGCCTGATTGAACCGCTGAAACAGGCGCGGCTGTTGGGCCTTGGCGATGCCCGGTCCGGTATCAGACACAGTGACCGACAATACTGCAGCCCCCTCTTTCTGAGGCGTGAGATCCACCAATAGTCGCACGCCCCCCTTCTGGGTGAATTTGATGGCATTTGACAGAAGGTTCCCGGCCACCTGCATCACCCGTGTCGGATCCGCCAGCACCGTAACATCGGCCCGCGGAGACAACACCGCCTCAAACGCCAACCCCTTAACCTGTGCCCGAAACGCGTAGTGCTGCTGCATTTGCGCCACCAGATCACGCACCCGATAGGGCACCAGCTCAAATTCAAGCTTTCCCGCCTCAATCTTTGAGATATCGAGCACGTCATTGATGATGGAGAGCAACAGCCCTCCACTGTCCTGCAAGAGCCGCACCAGCTTGTTCTGATCCTCACTCAACCCACTGTCCGCAAGCGCCTGAGCCATCCCCAAGATGCCATTGAGCGGCGTTCGGATCTCGTGGCTCATGGAGGCGAGAAATACGGATTTTGCCTCATTGGCGGATTCTGCCGCAACCCGTGCTTGATCCAGTTCGCGCGTACGTTCTTTCACCGCTTCTTCCAACGAACCCAGCAAGCCCTGCAAACGTTGATTGGCCTCATAAAGCTCCCGGCTCTTGGCCTCCAGCAGCGCCTCGGCCTGCTCTCGCGCCATGCGTTCGCGCTCATACCGTCGCCGCGACACCCCGTCAGATGGCGGGGCGTCAGGCTCCGTACTGTCAGGACCGGCAGCGGCCACATTGCTGGGTTTACGCAAATACATCAGGCGGCTTTCTGTACTTTCTGTATCAGGAACTCCGCGGTGCAGTGCCCCTCCGCAGAGTGATCGGTCATCTGCAAGGTCGCCTGATGGTCAAAATGCGCCATACAGGCCTCAATCAATCCGCGACAGAAATGCTGCAACGGGCGCTCGCTGGAATACACCATCCGCAGACTGTCAGGCCCCTGCCTCTGCGTGGTAAACCGTGGTAGCTCCACCTCTGGATAGAGCTTGCGCACCTCCACATGCACCTCATTCTCGATGGCTTCCAACATGGCAAACCCATCCGGTTTGCCTTCAAAAAACATCGGGTAGCCCTGTACAAATCGTGCAAACATCCAATGGCCGAACTGCACATGCAAGGCCTCCACTGGCACATTCAGTTCGGCTCCAAACGCCTCCACAATACGCAGCAGCTCAGAACAGGGGTAATTGCCAACCGCGCTGAAGGCGCCATCGCTCTGCAACTCAATCTTATCGAGGATGTGATCCACAGCCGTCTCACCCATGACGGATTCGGCCATATGGATCAATTCGACGAACACAACGCCCTTCATGCGGACCTCCGCAACACCATTTAACACACAACAAGAACAAGTTGCGCACAAATGGTAAACAAAATCTTAATGAACAAAGGGATTGCAGAAAATGGCACGCATTGGTAAGGAACCCTTACCAATAGAGGGAGTTTCAGAAACTCATGCCTGTCATCACCTGCATCGAAGATCTCAAGCGTCTGCACAAACGCCGCGCTCCACGCATGTTTTACGACTATGCGGAGTCCGGCAGCTGGACGGAGAAAACCTTCCGCGAGAACACCTCGGATTTCGAAGACATCTATCTGCGCCAACGTGTGGCGGTGGATATGGCCGGGCGCAGCACCAAAACCCAGATGATCGGGGAAGATGTGGCCATGCCCGTCGCACTCGCCCCCGTCGGGTTGACCGGCATGCAACATGCCGATGGCGAAATCAAAGCCGCGCGTGCTGCGGAAAAATTCGGCGTGCCCTTCACGCTCTCCACAATGTCTATCAACTCGATCGAAGAGGTCGCCGAAGCCACCACCAAACCGTTCTGGTTTCAGCTCTACACCATGACGGACGAGGACTTTGTCTCGCGTCTGATCCAGCGCGCCAAAGACGCCAAGTGTTCTGCGCTGGTGATCACGCTCGATCTTCAGATCCTTGGTCAGCGTCATAAAGATCTGAAAAACGGCCTCTCTGCCCCACCCAAACTGACCCCCTCCACCATTGCCAACCTGATGACCAAATGGCGCTGGGGCATTGGCATGCTGGGCGCGAAACGGCGCAACTTCGGCAATATCGTGGGCCATGTGAAAGGCGTGACCGACACGGCCGATCTGGGCGCATGGACAGCACAGAGCTTTGACCCTTCTCTGGATTGGGACAAGATCGCAAAGATCAAAGAACAATGGGGCGGCAAAGTCATCCTGAAGGGCATTCTGGATGCAGATGACGCCCGTATGGCGCTCAAGGTCGGAGCCGATGCCATCATCGTTTCAAACCACGGCGGCCGCCAGTTGGATGGGGCGCAAAGCTCGATCCGCGCGCTCCCGTCTATTCTGGAAGCCGTTGGCGATCAGGTCGAAGTGCATCTGGACAGCGGCATCCGCTCCGGTCAGGACGTCTTGAAAGCCGTGGCGATGGGCGCCAGTGGCACTTACATCGGGCGCGCCTTTGTCTATGGGCTGGGTGCCATGGGCGAAGCCGGCGTGACCAAAGCGCTGGAAGTGATCCACAAGGAGCTCGATGTCTCCATGGCGCTCTGTGGCAAACGCACTCTTTCCGAGGTCGACCGGGATATCCTGATGATCCCGGAAGACTTCGAGGGCCGCTGGCAGAGCTGAGGCCGCCGCTCGCTTTGCTGCAATCGCTTTGACATTCTCTTGCCCGGTGCGCCATAAACGTGCCGGGCAAGAAGTTTTGAGCATATGTTGGTCTTTTTCAAACAGAATTTGGCGTTCCTATCGGTGCCGAAAACCGGCTCCACCGCCTATGAACTGGCCCTGCGCCCGCGTGCAGATGTGATTTTCACCAAACGCGTGAAACATATGACCATCGGCAAATATCACGCCAAAATGGCCCCGTTCCTCAAAGAGACCTATGGGATAACACCAGAACGCATGGCCGTTGTGCGCGATCCGATTGATCACGCGCGCAGCTGGTACAAATACCGCAGCCCACACCGCATGGCGCCCAGCAATCCGGCCTGCCACGGCGGCATCAGCTTTGACGACTTCTTGCTTGATGCCATTAGCGATACCCCTTCAAAACCCGCGGGCATTGGCTCTCAGGCCTCCTTCCTGTCTCTGGGCGTCGGCGATGTGCCCGTACATCACCTGTTTGCCTATGAACATCAGGATCTACTGCAGGCCTTTCTGCTGGAGCGCTTCGGACGCCCCATCGTACCGCAACAGAAAAATGTGTCCCCAGACGTGGACGCGCCCGTGTCACCAGAAGTGGCGGAGAAGTTTCGCGCCGCGCGCCCTGCGGATTTCACTCTCTATGACCGAGTGATGCAGGCGGGGGGCGTTTTGCGGGAATTTCAAGGCCAATAGCCGCGAATCCCCTTTGCATTCAGGCCAAAGCGCGCTATAGGCGCGGCTTCACGCGGGGTTACAGCCTTGGAGGAACCCCGCCTATGCATATGGAGAATTCAAAATGGCTGGTCAAATTCCTGATCTGAACGCCGAAGTACGCACGGGGACAGGCAAGGGCGCCGCTCGTCAAGCGCGTCGCGACGGTTACGTTCCTGGTGTTGTTTATGGTGGCGAAGGTGAGCCTTTCGCAATCCAGATCCCTTTCAACGTTCTGTTTAAGAAACTGAAAGAAGGCCGCTTCCTGTCCACACTCTTCAACCTGAAAGTTGAAGGCCAGGAAGACGTGCGCGTGATCTGCCGCGGTGTTCAGCGTGACACCGTGAAAGACCTTCCAACCCACATCGACCTGCTGCGCCTGCGTCGCACATCCAAAATCAACCTCTTCATCCACGTTGAGTTTGAAAACGAAGAAGCGGCACCTGGCATCAAAAAAGGTGGTGTTCTGACCATCGTACGTCCAGAAGTTGAGCTGAACGTGACCGCAGGGGACATCCCTGAGAAGATCGTTGTGGACCTGACCGGCAAAGACATCGGCGATGTGATCACCATCAGCCAGATCGACCTGCCAGCTGGCGCGAAGCCAACCATCGACCGCGACTTCGTGATCGCCAACCTCTCCGCTCCGTCCGGCCTGCGCTCTGCTGGTGACGACGAAGAGGGTGAAGGCGAAGAGGCCGCTGAAGAATAAACACATCCCGGCCCTGCCGGAACGTGGAACGCGGTGCCTTCGGGCGCCGCGTTTTTTTATACCAGTTTGGTGCCGTGTGAGTGATACGGCCTCTTCCTATGAGGGATTGTCAAAACGATGACTTACCGGGGCGCCTGCCCGCCAACTGGCAGCCTCTCGCACACGCAAAAGCGTCTCCCGATCTGCAATCAGCCAAACCTCACCGGACAGGACATAGGCACAGCAATCCTCAGCTTCGCTCTAATGCCGCTAAAAATCCCAGAGCAAGCAAGAAGCCGTTCCAGATGCACTCTGAAGCACGTAAAATCGCGCACATCCCCAAACACCACCGCATGAAGGAACGCGCGATCAATACTTGCCCGAACGCAGATCCGGCAGCGAGATATTTGCCACCTGCTCTGCAATCGGCGGAGTGGCCAGCGGGTGGTGCTGTTCGGCGAATTCTTCCGGGTCCCGCATCGGCTGCCAACCGCCGCCAAAATAGATCTCAAGCCCAGAAAACTTGGCCTTATAGCCCATCTTCGCACTGCCAGGCACCCAATAGCCCAGATAGACATAGGGCAGTCCGGCCTCCCGGGCGATCTCGATGTGGTCGAGAATAAGATATGTGCCCAGCGAACTGCGCACATATTCAGGGTCATAAAAGGAATAGACCATGCTCAACCCGTCTTCGAGCATATCAGTCAAACAGACCCCGGTGAGCTGCTCGCTGTCGCGATCGGTATATTCCACCACCCGGCTGCGAATGGGGGTTTCCTCGATCATCGCCGCAAATTCAAACACATCCATATCCGCCATGCCACCATCCGCATGACGGCTGTCCAAGTAACGCCGGAACAGATCAAACTGCTCTTCTGTGGCCCAGGGCGATGTCGCGCGCCGCACAAGATGCGTATTGCGCCGCGCGGCCCGGCGCTGGCTCTTGGTGGGTTTGAAGCGGGACACATCAATGCGCGCCGACAGGCAGGCATTGCAATCGGTACAAGACGGGCGATAGAGCACATTCTGGGACCGGCGAAATCCCTGCTGCGACAGCGCGTCGTTGAGCGCCGTGGCATTGTCGCCCTGCAAGGCCGTGAAGAGCTTACGCTCCATACGCCCATCCAGATAAGGACAGGGTTGCGGAGCCGTCACATAGAACTGGGGTGCTATCGGAAGTGTATGCCGCATGTGTTTCCTGAAACTCGATACGGCACCGACGTTAGCAACAGGTATACAGCAGGCCAAGCCTTTAGCCGCCCCGGGGGGCGGCTTTTTGAAGTATTGGTTAAAATTAGAGGGGCATTAACGCCGATTTGAAAGAGAACACCCCGCTCAGCGGCACGCCTCCAGAAGCTTCTGCATAAATCGTTGACCCGCTTCAAACTGCGCAACCGACAAAAACTCATCGGGCTGATGCGCCTGTGCGATGTCCCCGGGACCGCAGATCACAGTGGAATAGCCTGCGCTTTGGAAATGTCCGCCTTCGGTGCCATAGCTGACAACATGGCTGGCATTGTCCCCCGTCAAGCGCCGCACCAGTGCTTCAGCGGCTCCATCGGCCTCCGGCACCACGCCCGGCAGGGAAAACACCTCATCCATCTGGATATAAGTGCCCGGCACAACCGCCTGCATCTCTGCTTCAATCTCGGCCACTTTGGCTTTGGTGCGCGCCACCCAGACATCGGCGCTTTCACCGGGCAGAAGACGGAAGGTCAAATCAAACTGGCAATCCAATGCGGTGATGTTATGCGCGGTCCCGCCCTGAATGGTGCCCACGTGCAGGGTGCTCCATGGTGGCACAAAATCGGCCACTGACGCCTCAGGCTCCTGCGCACTGTTCTGCGCGTTCATCTCATTGGCCCAGGCGATCAGCTTGGCCCCATACATGATCGCATTCACACCTGTGTGCATCAGCGAGCTGTGCACCTCAAACCCCTTCACGTGTACATGAAAGCCGATACCGCCCTTGTGACCGGTCACCGCCCCCATCATGGTCGGCTCCCCCACAATCACCACATCCGCTTTGGGAAACTGTGCCTGCATGCTTTCAATCAGCGGCGCAGCGCCGGTACAGCCAATCTCCTCGTCATAAGACAAAGCCAATTGCAAAGGCCGCGTCACCCCCGCGTAATGCGCCTCAACCACAGCCCAGATCGCAAGCGCATCAAAGCCTTTCATGTCGCAAGTACCGCGGCCAAAGAGCTTGCCGTCTTTCTCCACGACCTCAAAAGGATCCGTCGACCAAGGCTGCCCTTCCACGGGCACCACATCCGTATGGCCAGACAGCACCACTGCGCCTTCGACCTCTGGCCCCACATGGGCAAAGACCGCCGCCTTGGCGGGATCACTCTCATGCGGGTGGCGATGGGCCGCGATGCCATGGCTCTTCAGATAGGCTTCCACCCAATCAATCAGCGGCAGATTTGTGTCGCTGGACACCGTGGGAAAGGAGACCAGCTTTTCCAAAATCGCCCGTGGGCTCAATCTGTCTGTCATCAGATCAATATCCGCTGTCGGTGATCAGAACCTGATGGCCCGGCCCCACCTCTTTGTACTCCGACGGTGCAGCCTCATAGCCCACAGGATGAATCGGGCTTGGGATCGGCTTGAAGTTCAGATCTTTCTCGGACTTACGCTGGCGCGGATCGGCGATTGGCACCGCTTTCATCAACGCCTGAGTATAGGGGTGCTGCGGATTTTCAAACACTGCACGGCGCGGGCCGATTTCGACAATGCGCCCCAGATACATGACGCCCACATAGTGGCTCACCCGCTCTACCACGGCCATATCATGGCTGATGAACACGTAAGAAATGCCCAGTTCCGCCTGAAGCTCCATCATCAAATTGAGCACCTGCGCCTGCACCGACACATCCAGCGCCGACACGGCCTCATCGGCCACGATCAGCTTGGGGTTCAGCGCAAGAGCACGGGCGATGGCGATCCGCTGACGTTGACCACCGGACATTTCATGCGGGTAGCGGCGCATAAAGCTGCGTGGCAGTTCCACGCGATCAAACAGCATGGCAACCCGGTCCATCAGGGCGCTGCCCGAATGGGTGCCGTAGTTGCGCATAGGCTCTGCTACCTGATCCTGCAACATCATCTGCGGGTTCAAGGAAGCAAAGGGGTCTTGGAAGATCATCTGCATGTCTTGGCGGGCAGCATGCATATCCTTGGCATTCAGCGAGATGATATCTTTGCCATCAAACTGCACAGAGCCTGAGGTCGGCTCCACAAGACGCAGCAAGGACCGGCCCGCTGTGGACTTGCCACAGCCGGATTCTCCCACGAGTGACAAGGTCTGCCCCTTGTTCACAGTGAAAGACACATCTTCTACGGCATGCACATTGGCCACGGTACGCCGCATCAACCCACCCTTCACAGGGAAGCGCGTCACAAGGTTCTTCACCTCAAGGATCGGCTCATCGGTGCCCGGGATCGGATCGGTGCTGTGGGAGGTGTCGCCAAACAGCTTCATCGGGCTTGGCACATCGGTGCCAGTCATCTCGCCCAGTTTCGGCACGGCCGCCAGCAAGGCTTTGGTATAGTCGTGCTGCGGGTTTTCAAAGATCTCCTCGACGGTGCCCTCTTCGACCTTATTGCCACGGAACATCACCACCACACGGTCCGCCATCTGTGCGACAACCGCCATGTCATGGGTGATGAACATCACCGCCGTGCCAGTCTCACGTTTGAGACGATCCATCAGCGCGAGGATCTCCGCCTGAATGGTCACATCCAAAGCTGTGGTCGGCTCATCCGCAATCAAAAGCCGCGGTTCACAGGCCATCGCCATGGCAATCACCACACGCTGGCGCATGCCGCCAGAGAGTTCGTGGGGGTATTGTTTCAGACGCCGCTCCGGTTCAGGGATCCGGACTTCACGCAAAAGTTCCAATGCGCGCGCTTCTGCATCACTCTTTGACAATTTTTTGTGCAGCCGCAAACCTTCGGTCAACTGACGCCCCACAGTGAACACCGGATTGAGCGCCGTCATAGGCTCTTGGAAGATCATGCCGATCTCATTGCCGCGAATCGTGCGCATCAGATTTTTATCCGCCTGCGCGAGATCCATCTCGCCGCTGTCTCTGCGATCAAACAGCAGACGACCGCCCGCAATATCGCCGCCGCCATACTCGACAAGACGCATCAGAGACAGGCTGGAAACCGACTTACCGGAGCCGGATTCCCCAACAATACAAACGGTTTCACCCGGATTGACCTTGAAGGAGACATCCTCCACGCCCACCACAGGTCCATCTTTGGTCTGGAACTCAACCCGTAGGTTCTCAATTGAGGCAATGGCGTTGTCTAGCATCCGGGTTACTCCCCTAATCTTATTGTTTTCCCCTCAGCGATGACGCTATCGCCGCAACCTTTCAAGGTCAAACCGATGGGTACCAGCCGGCTTCGGTTTCGTCGCCTGACACGCAAAGGCCCCTTGCAATTTTTGACCGAGTGGTCTGTGATGCCGGAAGTCGGAGGGGAGTACGACACATTTTTGTGCACGGGTTGTGAGCGATTCGCTGCCCGACTTCCCATGTATGACAACAAAATCCGGGTGGACGTGAAACCATCTGAATACGCATGGAAACATGCACAACATGGAGTGAGACATGAAAGCAAAGACTTTGATGCTTGGCGCCGCAGCAGCATTTGTGATGGCCCCGGCGGCCATGGCAGAGCGCGGTTCGGACGGCCACGTGAACATTATCTATTGGCAGGCGCCGTCGATTTTGAACCCATATCTGTCTTCGGGCACCAAAGACATCGAGGCTGCTTCGCTGACCATCGAACCTCTGGCCCGCTATGACGAGACCGGCAAAATGGTGCCGTATCTGGCCAAAGAAATCCCAACCGTGGCCAACGGTGGCGTTTCCGAGGATCTGAAATCCATCACCTGGACCATTGCTGACGGCATGGTGTGGTCTGATGGCTCTGCAGTGACCTCCGCCGACGTTGTCTTCACCGGTGAATACTGCATGCATCCCGAAGGCGGCTGCGCACAGGCGGCCTTCTTTGACGGTGTCGAAACCATCGAAGCACTGGACGAAAAAACTGTCAAAGTGACCTTCAACCAGTCCAAGCCAAACCCATACGGCCCATTTGTGGGCGGTCAGTCCCCAATCCTGCAGAAAGCTCAATTTGAGAACTGCATGGGTGCCAAAGCGCCTGAGTGTACCGCTGAGAACTTTGGCCCAATCGGCACTGGCCCGTTTGTTGTGAGCGAATTCAAAACAAACGACGTGATCCAGTACGAAGCCAACCCGAACTACCGTGACGCAGCCAAGCCTGCCTTCGCGACCGTGACCTTCAAAGGGGGCGGAGACGCAACCGGCGCGGGCCGTGCGGTTCTGGAAACCGGCGAATTCGACTACGCATGGAACCTCCAGTTGGCACCCGATGTGATTGCCAAGATGGAAGAAGGCGGCAAAGGCGTGGCCATCGCAGGCTTCGGCCCGCTGGTTGAGCGTCTGGAAATGAACATGACCAACCCATCTTCTGACCTGCCAGAAGGTGAGCGTGCGACTGTTGCCCATCCACACCCATTCCTGTCCGACATCAACGTGCGTAAAGCGCTGTCCATGGCGATTGACCGCGAACTGCTGGTGGAAATCGGCTATGGCAAAGCAGGTAAAGTGACCTGTGATCTGGTGCCAGTGCCTGTGAACTACGCATCCGGCAACACCGATTGCTTCACCCAAGACATCGCAGGCGCAAACGCGCTTCTGGATGAAGCGGGCTGGGTCAAAGGTGGCGACGGCATCCGCGCCAAAGATGGCGTGAAACTGTCCATCCTGTACCAGACCTCCACCAACGCCGTGCGTCAGGACTTCCAGGCTCTGATCAAACAGTGGTGGAGCGAGATCGGTGTTGAAACCGAACTGCGCAACCTGTCTGCATCCGTGTTCTTTGGTGGTGACCCAGGTTCCCCTGACACCTTCCAGAAGTTCTACGCAGACGTGGAAATGTATGCCAACACCTTCAACGGCACCGACCCTCAGCAGTATCTGGCGGCCTACCGTTGTGGCGGCGAGCCAAAGCCTGACAGCCAGTGGCAGGGTGAGAACATCAACCGCTTCTGTGATCCGGCCTATGACGCTCTGATCGACGAACTGGCCCGCACTGGTGACATCGAGAAGCGCGGCGAAATCGCCAAGAAGATGAACGACATGCTGACCAACGAAAGCTTCACCATCGTTCCGCTGGTGCACCGTGGTCGCGTCTCCGCACATGCAAACTCCCTCGGTGGTGTTGTCCTGAACACATGGGACTCCGAGCTGTGGAACATTGCAGACTGGCATCGCGTCAAGTAAGACACGGTTTGAGAGGGCGGGCCACGGCTCGCCCTCACTCTTTATTGGCCACACACGGGCAGGTCGCTGCGTGAGGCTCAACAACAAAAACAGACGCACAAAGGCGCTCCGATGCTGACCTTCACCATACGACGTCTGATCCTTGCGATCCCGACGCTCCTTTTCATATCCCTTGTGATATTCCTTCTGCTCGAGCTTGCGCCGGGCGATCCGATGGCACAGGTTCCCCTGACCGTTCCACCCGAAGTCAAAGAAAAGATGCGCCTGGCCCTTGGCCTTGGCGAGCCCGGCTATATCCGGTTCTACAAATGGCTGGTGCAATTCTTCTGGGTTGAGCCACAGGTGCTGTTTGACCACATGTTTGGCACCACCTTCTCCGAAGGCAAGCTGCGCATCATCAGCTGGCAGACCCGCTCTCCGGTGATGGATGTCGTGGTGGAACGCCTGCCACAGACGCTTTGGGTTGTGGGCATGTCCTACATCGTGGGCATTCTGATTGCCCTGCCGATCGGCATCTACTCTGCCTATAAGCAATATTCGATCTTCGATCAGGCCGGTACCTTCATCACCATGATCGGCTACTCCATCCCGCCATTCTTCACCGGCCCGCTGATCATCGTGATCTTCTCGGTGAACCTTGGCTGGTTCCCCTTCATCTATGACACCACACATGAGGTGGTGGATTGGGAAAGCTTCGTAAAGCAGCTGCGCCAGATGATCATGCCGGTGATGGTGCTCGCCCTTCAGACCACCGCCCAGATCAGCCGCTATATGCGCGCCTCAATGCTGGACAACCTCAATCAGGATTATGTGCGCACCGCACGTGCCAAGGGCCTGAGCGAGCGCGTTGTGGTGATGGTGCATGTGCTGCGCAACTCGATGATCCCTGTGGTGACCGTGATCGCGCTGGGTCTGCCAGCCATCTTTGGCGGGGCCATCATCACCGAACAGGTCTTCTCTGTGAACGGCATCGGGGCGCAGCTGATTGGCGCCATTCAGGCCAACGACCTGCCCACCGTGCAGACGCTGACCTTCATGTTCGCCTTCCTGATCGTTTTCTTCAACCTGATCGCAGATGTGCTCTACGGCATTCTTGATCCGAGGATCCGCTATGACTGATACCACCAACACCGAACCGACCACCCCAGAGCGGTCCCAATGGGTGGATGTCTGGCACCAGTTCAAGGCGCACAAAGGCGCGCTCTTGGGCGGGATCATCTTCATTGTGATCGTGTTTGGCGTCTTCATTGGGCCATGGCTGTGGCCTTATGATGCGACCTATATTGACATCCGCTCCCGCAATCAGGGGCCCAGCCTCGCGCATCCCTTTGGCACAGACCAACTGGGGCGCGATACGCTGGCACGGATGATGGCCGGGGGGCAGACCTCCATTGCCGTGGGTCTGACCGCGATGCTTCTGGCGCTTGGGCTGGGCAGCTTTATCGGCATTATGGCGGGCTACTTTAAGAAGCTCGACGGCCCGCTGATGCGCCTGACCGATCTGTTTCTGGCACTGCCGATCCTGCCGCTTCTGCTGGTGATGATGATGCTCTTCCGTGAGCCGCTCTCCTCCGCAGTTGGGCCGGAGCGCGGGATCTTCATCCTGATCGTCGTGGCGATTGGCATCACCTCATGGATGCCCACCGCACGGATTGTGCGCGGTGATGTGATGTCGCTGAAAGAGCGTGAATTTGTTCTGGCGGCGCGTTCCATCGGGACGTCCAACAAGAACATGATCACCCGCCACATCCTGCCCAACGTGCTGTCCCCCATCATGGTCTCGGCGACGCTTGGCATCGCCAATGCGATCATCACCGAAAGCGCGCTCTCCTTCCTCGGTCTCGGCTTCCCGCCGGACTTCCCGACATGGGGTCGCCTGCTCAATGACGCGGTACAATATCTGCAAGACTACCCAGAGCGCGTGTTCTGGCCCGGTCTGGCAATCTCCCTGACCGTGCTGTCGGTGAACTACCTCGGCGACGGCCTGCGCGACGCGCTCGACCCGCGCATCCGGGGCCGGTAACACGACAAGCACCACCATCAAAAAGGCCGGGCAATCGCCCGGCCTTTTTCTCTCACCCCTGAGCGAGGCGAAACTTGAAGATCATTTCCGGACTCTGCGCCGCGTCGTAGCTCCCCCCGGACCAATCGCCCCACAGCCCAACACACTCAAATCCAGCGGCTTGCGCAAACAGCACAATGTCTTCGTGTGAGGCAAAACGCAGAGTTGATTGTGAAACTGCCTTCCATCCGTCTGAAGCAAAAACATAGCGCTCCTCGAAGGTCACAAAGGGCGGCTCTTGCGCAATCACCTTATGGATCACCTGAACAGTGTGCCCATCTCCCAATTCGACAGGGGAGGCAGAAAACTCTGGTCTCCAACGCTCCCACGCCCTGGCACCGGGATTTCGGCTTTCAAACATCAAGACGCCATTGGGCCTCAACCGCGCATTTATCGACGTGAAAAACGCCTGTACATCTTCGTCCGTGAGAAGGCATTGAAACGCATGCCCCGTCATGACGGCGGCATCAAAACGCGCCTCATCTGCCAGTGTGGATACGGTGCCAACCCGCCAACTTACCGCGCCCGCCTGTGGCTGTCTTTGCGCATGGGCAATCATCGCAGCCGCCGGATCACACCCTGTGACCTGATAGCCGATCTGAGCCAATTCAAGGGCAAATCGCCCGGTGCCACAGCCGACATCCAGCACGCGCGCGGGCGGTGCCGGCAAATGACTTTGGTAGAAGTCAAAATCTTCTCGGCCTGCATTGATTGAGTCATATGCGGCGACCAGACGGGGATCTGCGTAAAGCGCATCTTTCACGACGTCAGTCATAGGTGGCAACTTCGATCAGATTTTGATCCGGATCCCGCAGGTAGACCGAGGTGATCGGCCCCATCGCCCCGGTGCGCGGCACAGGGCCCTCTTCGATCAAAATTCCCAATTGGCTCAGATGACTCACCACCTCATGGAGCGGCGTACGCGTGATCAGACAAAGGTCCGCCGACCCGGGGGTGGGCTGCACCGCTTTGGGCTCAAACTCGCGCCCGAGCTCATGCAGGTTGATCTTCTGCTGTCCAAAGGAAAGCGCCACGCGCCCTGCCCCAAAGCGCACTTCCTCAAAGCCCAGCACATCGCGGTAAAATGCCACCGTGGCGTCTATACTCGCCACTGTCAGCACAAGATGGTCCAACCGCTCAATCTGGATCATGGGCCAGCATCCTCCTTCACACACACTATGCGCAGACTATCACCTCACCATCTTTTTAGAATAGACGCCTGATTTTCGGCTGACCTGCCCCAGCGGCACGTTACTGTAGCCCCATGATGTTTGACCTCCCCTCCCACGACACGCTTTATGCGGCACTACTTGCACGTGATCCCGCCTATGATGGGCGCGCCTATGTCTGTGTCGGCACCACCGGCATCTTCTGCCGCCTCACCTGCCCGGCCCGCAAACCCAAATCGGCAAACTGTACTTTCGTGGCCACCATCGGGGAATGCATCGAGGGCGGCTACCGCGCCTGCAAACGCTGTCATCCCCTCGCTCCGGCAGCCGAGGCGGACCCGGCCATCGCCGCGCTTTTGCAGGCGCTGGATGAACGGCCAGACATCCGCTGGTCCGAGCACCACATCACCCAGATGGGCTTTGATTTGTCCACCGTGCGCCGGTCATTCAAACGTCAGTTCGGCATGACCTTCCTGGAAATGGCCCGCCAGCGCCGCCTGCGCGAGGGCTTTGAGGTGCTGCGACAGGGCGAGCGTGTGATTGACGCCCAGCACAGCGCCAGCTTTGAAAGCGCCTCCGCCTTTCGCACCGCCTTTGCCCGCCTGCTTGGGTGTTCGCCAAATGCGCTCAAACAAGGCGGTCTGCTGCGCGCGGATTGGTTCAACACCCCGCTGGGGGATATGATTGCTGTCTCCAGCGCCTCTCACCTGCATCTGCTGGAGTTTGTGGAACGCAAGGCCCTGCCCCGCGAGTTGTCCCGCCTGCGTGATTTTGCCAAGGGCGATCTGGGCTTTGGCCGCTACGGCCCGACGGATCAGGTGGAACAGGAACTCACCGCATTTTTCGCCGGGAACCGCGCGCGCTTTGACACGCCGATGGCTTTTCACGGCAGCGCCTTCACCAAAGAGGTCTGGCATGCGCTTTGCGCTATTCCCGCAGGCGAAACCCGCACCTATGCCCAATTGGCGCAGAGCATTGCCCGCCCCACCGCCACCCGTGCTGCGGCGCGCGCCAATGGAGCCAACCAGCTGGCGATTCTGGTGCCCTGCCACCGCATCTTAGGCGCGGATGGCGCGCTCACCGGCTATGGCGGCGGGCTGTGGCGCAAACAGAAACTGATCGAAATCGAACAACAGTATCAACCGATGAGGATGGACGGATGACACAGAAAACCCGCGCAGAGGCTTTTGCCGCCTTACACCAACCGGGCACGCCGCTTGTGCTTTACAATTGCTGGGACGCAGGCAGCGCTGCGGCCATTGCCCAAGCCGGCGCGCCTGCACTGGCCACCGGAAGCTGGTCTGTGGCGGTGGCGCAGGGCTATAGCGATGGCGAAGACCTGCCCATGACCGCGCTGTTTGACACCGCCAAACGCATCACTGCCACCACCGAGCTGCCTGTGAGCGTGGATTTTGAAGGCGGCTATGCCACCGACCCGGCGGCGCTTTCTGAGAACATCAAGGGCCTGCTGACCACCGGGGCTGTGGGGCTCAATTTTGAGGACCGCGTGGTGTCAGAGGGCAAAGGGCTGCATCCGCTCCAAACCCAAGTGTCCCGCATTCAGGCGATCCGCGCCACAGCCGAGGCGCAGGATTTGCCGCTCTATATCAACGCGCGCACCGATGTGTTTTTGCAGGCCGCGCCGGAAACCCATGCGGCGCATTTTGACGAAGCCGCACGGCGCGTGGCGGCCTATGTTGAGGCCGGGGCCAGCGGTGTGTTTGTGCCCGGTCTGACTGATCCGGAGCTGATCAAACGGATGGTGGCCCATGTGCAGGCCCCGGTGAATGTGCTGTGTCTGGATGTCACCGCAGACATCAGCCCGTTGGCCGCTCTGGGCGTGGCACGCATCAGCTTTGGCCCCGCCCCTTACCGCGCCGCGATGAAGGCGCTCAGCGCAGAGGCCGCGCGGCATTACGAAAGCCCAAGCTGAAAGACAAGCGCGCCGGAGGCAGAAAACCTCTGGCACCCCGCTTGACCAACGACCGGTGGCTCCACACCGCCTGAACTCATGCGCATAGACAAGTCCACGACCCTGGGTGGGGGTGAAGCCCCCTCCCGTGGGGAGGGTCGGGGGCTGGTCGGCTTCGCCGCCTGGCAAATAATGACAACTGCGCCAATCGGGCGATCAGGGCGATACCCACAAAAAGAAAACCCCGCCATTGCTGGCGGGGTTTCCCAAATCATAAAGCAAAAGATCGGGTGATCTTACTCGTCGCCCTTGAGCGCTGCGCCCAGGATATCGCCGAGGGACGCGCCGGAGTCGGAAGACCCGTACTGTTCCACGGCTTCTTTCTCTTCTGCGATCTCGCGTGCCTTGATCGACAGGCCCAGACGACGGGTCTTGCTGTCGATGTTGGTGACGCGCACGTCGATCTTGTCGCTGACGGAGAAACGCTCTGGGCGCTGCTCTGCACGGTCACGGGACAGGTCGGAGCGGCGGATGAAGGATTTCATGCCTTCATATTCCACTTCGATGCCACCGTCTTCGATCGCGGTCACTTCAACAGTCACGATGGAGCCGCGCTTCACGCCGCCAACCGCATCTGCGAATTTGTCACCACCCAGCGCTTTGATGGACAGGGAGATACGCTCTTTTTCAACGTCCACTTCGGAGACAACGGCCGAAACCATGTCGCCTTTGCGGTAGTTCTGGATCGCATCTTCGCCACGCTCGTCCCAGGACAGGTCGGAGAGGTGAACCATGCCGTCGATCTCGCCTGGCAGGCCGATGAACAGACCGAATTCGGTGATGTTCTTGACTTCGCCTTCGACCTCGGTGCCCTCTGGATGTGTTTCTGCAAACACTTCCCATGGGTTGCGCATGGTCTGCTTGAGACCAAGGGAAACACGACGCTTGGCGCCGTCGATTTCCAGCACCATGACGTCCACTTCCTGAGAGGTGGAAACGATCTTGCCGGGGTGCACGTTTTTCTTGGTCCAGGACATTTCAGAAACGTGAACCAGACCTTCAACACCTGGCTCCAGCTCAACAAAGGCACCGTAATCGGTGATGTTGGTCACGCGGCCTTTGTGCACGGACTCCAGTGGGTACTTCGCAGCAACCAGATCCCATGGATCGTCTTGCAGCTGCTTCATGCCCAGGCTGATGCGGTGGGTGTCTTTGTTGATCTTGATGACCTGAACCTTAACGGTTTCACCGATCGTCAGGATCTCAGATGGGTGGTTCACACGGCGCCATGCCATGTCGGTGACGTGCAGCAGGCCGTCAACGCCGCCGAGATCAACAAACGCACCGTATTCGGTGATGTTCTTGACCACACCGTCCACTGCCTGACCTTCGGACAGGTTGCCGATAACTTCGGCGCGCTGCTCGGCGCGGGACTCTTCGAGGATCGCACGACGGGACACAACGATGTTGCCACGGCGACGGTCCATTTTCAGGATCTGGAACGGCTGCTTCAGACCCATCAGAGGGCCAGCGTCACGCACGGGGCGCACATCAACCTGGGAACCTGGCAGGAAGGCCACGGCGCCGCCGAGGTCAACCGTGAAGCCGCCTTTAACGCGGCCGAAGATCGCGCCTTCAACGCGTGCATCGTCTGCGTAAGCTTTTTCGAGGCGATCCCATGCTTCTTCGCGGCGCGCCATCTCGCGGGAGATAACAGCTTCGCCACGGGCATTTTCAGCCGCGCGCAGATAAACTTCCACTTCGTCGCCAACAGCGATTTCAGGAGCTTCACCAGGGTTTGCGAATTCTTTAAGCTCAACGCGGCCTTCCATTTTGTAGCCGACGTCGATGATGGCTTGGCCCGCTTCAATTGCGATGACTTTGCCTTTGACAACCGAACCCTCGTTCGGTGTGTCCATTTCGAAGCTTTCTTGGAGGAGGGCTTCGAATTCCTCCATGGTTGTGTTAGCCATGTGGCGTTTCAATCCTTTACAAACGTTTTAACTGGCCGTGCGGTTGTCTCCGCCGGTCTTGGTTGGTGTCCACCTTATGGCAGAACGAGTTGGTCAGGGCGCGCCAACAACCGGAAAACACACAAAAAACAAAGAGGGCCGGCGATTCCGACCCTGCTCGTCCCGTTGTTTTATGGCATTTGCGCCTTATAGACAGCGGCTCTATAGCGATTTTCCCTCAGCTCGGCAAGTCCATTCCAACGGACCAGCGATCCTTGCGCAACGTCGCCTGCTCTACCAGATCCAACCGCGCAAGGGCGGCCTGTGGATCCTTCTGTCCCCCAGCGCGCCGCCAGATGCCCCGCGCAGACGCCGGGCTCCAGGGCAAGGCCGCCGTGCTGAGCCACTGGCGCAATTCTGGAGGAAGCGCATCATAGGTCTGCATCGGGTTGCCCCGCCGCCGTCCACGCAGGGAACTGTTCAAATTTCGGGCCATCGCACCGCCTCATTCATTTTGATATGTTATTACATAATCAAAGTGACGATTTTCAAGCCCAAAAACAAAGATGGCGGCGTATCCCGTGACACGCCGCCGCCCAAACAGACTACAAAGGCCTGTATTACTTGATCTCTTTGATCATCGCTTCGCGCGATTTGCGCACACGCGGCATCGGCAGAAGCCAATCCGCGCCCTCCTGACGATAGCCCAACGGCAACAACGTCACAGATTTCAGACCCAGCTCTTTGAGGCCCATGATCTCATCCACCGCATCGGCATCAAACCCTTCCATCGGGCAGCAATCCACCTCAAGCTCCGCCGCAGCCAGCATGGCAAAGCCCAGCGCAATATAGGCCTGACGCGCAGCGTGGTCATGGTTCACGCTGGCATCGCGCGGCAGATAGGCCCCTTTCAGGTTCTCATAATACTGGGAGATCATCGGGTTTTCGCCACGCAACTCCTCCATATGCGTCCGCACCGCATCAATGCGCTCCGCCGAATAGTTGTCCCAAGCCGCAAAGACCAACAGATGGCTGCCTTCGGTGATCTGGCTCTGATCCCAGCCCACTTTGCGAATCTGGGCGCGCATGTCGTCATTGGTCACCACAAAGACTTCAAACGGCTGCGTACCGCTGGATGTGGGGGCCATCCGGATCGCCTCAAGAATCGCCTCCACCTTGTCTTCTGGCACCGCTTGCGCCGGGTCCATCTTCTTGGTGGCATAGCGCCAGCTCATCAGATCCTTCAGGGATGTCATGAATATGTCCTATTCTCTCATGGGTCTGACCTTGGGTGCAGAGATCTCTGCACACAGGGTGGTATAAAACAGATACTGACGATATAGAGAGAACCAGAAACTGCCACAAGAAGGCACATCGGTGAGCCCCAGTCACACCAAGGGAACCACCAGAAAGGAGCCGCCATGAGCACCGACAAGAAAGAGGCCAGCTGCCCGGAATGCCTGCGCATCAATGAGGTGCTCAGCCGGGTTGGTGATCGCTGGTCCGTGCTGATCGTAATCTCTCTGGCCACCTATGAGGTGCTGCGCTTCAACGAACTCAAACGCCACCTCGGCATCTCCCAGCGCATGTTGTCTCTGACCCTCAGGGAGCTCGAACGCGATGGGCTTGTGCATCGTGAATACCACCCAACCATTCCGCCGAAGGTGGAATATTCTCTCACGGATCTGGGCCGCTCTTTTTATGAGCCGGTCAAAGCCATGGGCTATTGGGCGCTTGAAAATCTGCCCAATATCGACAGCGCCCGCAGCACCTATGACGCCCAGCATGCGGCCCCAAAGGAAGCTCAGGCAGACGCGAAAAAATCCGCCTGACCCCTCCGCCTGATCCCTCCCCCTGACCTGGGGCCTGCGCACAGACGACCTGCAAAGGCTAGGCAAAAAATACAAACGCCGCCTCCCATTCAGGTGGCGGCGAACTTGTATCAGACCCTGCAGAGCGCGCGCTTAAGCGCCCCGTGCTGCCGTGATGGCCGCAACGGCCTTGGCCACAGCCTCTTCAATGCTCAACTCGGAGGTGTCGATCAAAATCGCATCCTCGGCAGGCTTCAAGGGCGCTTCTGCACGCTCCATATCGCGCGCATCGCGCTCTTTGACATCGGCGAGAACCGTTTCATAATCCGTCTCTGTGCCTTTGCCGGTCAATTCCAGGAACCGTCGTTCGGCCCGCACCTCTGCACTGGCCGTGACAAACAATTTCGCCTCCGCCGCCGGGCAAATCACCGTGCCAATGTCGCGCCCATCCAGCACCGCGCCCCCGGCACGGCGGGCAAAGGCACGCTGAAAATCCACCAGCGCCGCGCGCACTTCTGCAATCACAGCCACCCGACTTGCCGCCTGCGCCACTTCGGGCGTACGCAGATTATCCGCGGCCAGATCTTCCGCCACCAGCGCCTTGGCCGCCACAATCGGGTCCGTGCCATCCAGTGTGCGTGCGCCAACCGCGCGATAGAGCAGCCCCGTGTCCAGATGCGCACAGTCAAAATGCGCTGCGACCGCTTTGGAAATTGTGCCTTTGCCTGCCGCCGCAGGCCCGTCAATTGCAATGGTAAATGCCATAATACTATCCTGTCTGTGTCACCACCTGCCCATGCCGCGCTTGGGGCCACCGTCCCCACAAACAGCCCACAACGCGCATGAAAGGCTCCCTGCTGCTCTACTCAGCATGGCCTGCCCACACAAGTATCAAGGCCGGCACGCGCGCAGAAAGCCCTGTCACAGGGTCTGCGCGCTCAAACGCCGTGCAGATCAGCTGCGGGTGATCGCTGCACCAAGACCCGCCATCAGCGGCTCAAAGATCGGGAAAGACGTAGCAATCGGGCTGCCGTCATCCACGTGCACCGGCTGCTGTGTGGCCATCCCCATCACCATGAAGCTCATGGCAATGCGGTGATCCAAGAAGCTCTCACAGGTCGCGCCACCGGGCACATTGCCATGGCCACGGCCTTTGACAATCCACCAATCCTCGCCTTCCTCAACCTCAACGCCATTGGCGCGCAGCCCCTTGGCCATCGCATCAATCCGGTCGCTTTCCTTCACGCGCAGCTCTTTCACGCCCTTCATGACGGTGTCACCCTCAGCAAAGGCCGCCACAACCGAGAGCACGGGGTACTCGTCAATCATGCTGGCGGCGCGCAACGGATCAATCTCTGCACCTTTCAGGTTGGGGGAGAAGCGCGCGCGCAGATCGGCCACAGGTTCGCCCCCCTCTTCACGCTCATTCTCAAAGGTCAGATCCGCGCCCATGGATTGCAGCGCATAAAACAGCCCCGCACGGGTTGGGTTCAGGCCAATATTTGGCACCAGCACATCAGAGCCCGGCGTGATGATCGCCGCACAGACCGGGAAAGCGGCAGAGCTTGGATCACGGGGCACCACGATGGTCTGTGGTTTCAACTCCGGCTGACCGGTCAGGGTGATCACGCGGCCTTCATTGGTTTCCTCAACCGTGATCTCTGCACCAAAGCCTGCCAGCATCCGCTCGGTGTGGTCGCGCGTGGCTTCTTTCTCGATCACCACGGTCTGTCCCGGCGCATTCAAACCCGCCAGCAACACCGCAGATTTCACCTGCGCAGAGGGCATTGGCACCTCATAGCGCACCGGCACCGGATTGGCCGCGCCCACAATGGTCATCGGCAGACGCCCACCGGAACGCCCCACAGAGGTGGCCCCAAACAACGCAATCGGATCGGTCACCCGCGCCATAGGGCGGCCATTGAGGCTTGCGTCACCGGTAAACGTCACGGTGATGTCGCAGGTCGCCATCGCCCCCATGATCAGGCGCACGCCGGTGCCGGAGTTGCCGCAATCAATGACGGTGTCAGGTTCTGCAAAGCCACCCACACCCACACCATGCACCGACCAGTTGCCGCCGCCGTGGTTGATCACCTCCGCCCCAAAAGCCGCCATGGCTTTGCCCGTATCCAGCACATCTTCGCCTTCCAGCAGGCCGCTGATTTTGGTCTCGCCAACCGCCATCGCGCCAAGAATCAAGCTGCGGTGACTGATGGATTTGTCACCGGGCACATGCGCCTCGCCAGAAAGCGGGCCGCAGGGCGAAGACGTCATCGGGATTGGGGTGCCGTGGCCAGACATATGCGCATCATCCTTTGTTCAGTTACCCAAGCTGTTAGCGCAACATATGGCCAAGGTCCATCACGTGTTTGGCCCCTCTGCCTTCAATTAAAACCCAGAGCGCTCTGTCTGGTCACCCAGTGAGCCACCTCTGCGTGTTGCTTGTGGAAATCTGCTCAAAAACCTCTGCTCCCAACGTGTGTCTGAGACGCATGGAAACCTGACGCTCACTCAGGTCTTCTTGCTTGGTCATGTAGTAATCTGACCCAAACAAGACGCGTTCACGCAACTTGTCGTTTTCAAGCAAAACCCCCAAAGCGGGCACATTGTCTGCAAAGTTGAACACAGCATAGGAAATGTCCGTGTAGAGGTTCTCATACGTCCCAGACGTGATCATGTCATAGATCGACGTGACCCAATTTTTTTCCCGCTCCCGTGGATCAAGCGGATTGATACCCTCGGTATAGGCTTTCCACTCCGCATCGCCCCCAAAATGGGCAAGGCAGACCCGCAATTCCGGAAAAGCCTCCAGAACCGGGATGTAGCGATGGGGCGCACCTAACTCCTGCCCTTCTGGCCCATGCAGACCTTTGCCAAACGCCCCGCCACGCGAGCAGTGGGTCATCACAGGCAGATTGTGTTCAATGCAGTAAGGGTAAACCTGCTCCATCAACACCGGATGATCTGGGGCATAGCCAAGTTTGGGATAAATCTTCAGCCCATGAAAGCCGAGCTCCTCAATACAGCGCCGGAATTCATCAAAGGCACCGGGCCAGCTTGGGTGCACCTTTCCAAACGGCAGCAAAAGGTCTTTGAAGATCGGTTTCTGTGTCAGATGATAGAGCTCGGTATGCTGCTCTTGCAGGGATATTTTGGGGCGGGAGTACCCTCCGGGAGCAATGTCCATCGGCAGCACAACAAACCGCGTTCCCTCAGAGTAGTGAGGCAATATGGTGCGCAAGACATCTTCCTGACTGCGCAAGTTTCCGACTTCGATCGTGCGCGCAAGACGTTCCAGCATATCTCCGTAGGCATGTAAGGGGGAAATGCCCTTCATGACCTTCGCGATTTGCTTAAGTAGCCAAGGCCTGCGCGCCAATTCCTGTGCATAGGGAATCGGAAAATCGGGCGGAAGATGATCTAAAGTGAATAAGTGAATGTGGCAGTTGGTAAATTTATAACTCGTCATAGAAAGCTCCTAAACGCTCCTATGCCGTGTGTACCACATTCACGTTTTTAGACCTTCCGAAATGTCAGATAATGCGGCTTGCGACCTTCGCGGAACGCCTTTTGCTCATAGCGCGTGGAGATCCAATCCTCCCACGGCTCCCGCCAATCTTCGGGCTTTTCCGCAAGCCACTCAAAGCCATGGCGCGGCACCTGTTCCAGCGTCTGGCGCACGTAGTCCTCAATGTCAGTGGCCACACGGAAAATCGCACCGGGCTTGAGCTTGCGTGACAGCGGCTCCAGATGCTCTGGCGTCACAAAGCGGCGGCGGTGGTGGCGTTTCTTGGGCCAGGGATCCGGATAGAGCAGAAAGGCCCGACTCAGACAGCCATCCGGCAACACATCAAACATGTCGCGCGCATCGCCGGGATGCACCTTGATGTTATCCGCGCCAGCCTGACGGATCTTGCCCAGCAGCATGGCAACCCCGTTGATGTAAGGCTCACACCCAATGATGCCCACATCCGGGTTCTGCACCGCCTGATGCACCATATGCTCGCCGCCGCCAAAACCGACCTCAAGCCAGACATCTTTGTCGCCAAACAGCGCGCTCAGATCAATCTGCTCCCGCTCCGGGTTTTCTTCCCAGCTCACCTTTCCGGGCGACAGCGCCGCCAGATCTTCATCCAGATAGGCTTCCTGGCTGGGGCGCAGCCCCTTGCCTTTGAACCGGCCATAAAAGTTACGCCAGGGTGCGCCGGAAGGATGATTGGTCGGGTTTGTGTCGTCAGACATGGCAGCGTGATCCTCGATCTTTGCGCGCAGCGTTTGCCCAAAGCCGCGCCAAAGGTCAAGTTTTCCCGAAAATCCGCCGCAAGACAAACAGCCCCGGCAATGTCGCGACATACATGACCACACCATAGACAGCCGAAGGCACTGCAAAATCCGGGATCCCCCCAGACTGCGCCACAATTCCAGCCACAGCCATGCCCAACGTCCCATTTTGCACGCTCATCTCAACTGCAATGCACAGCCCATCGCTGTGAGACAACCCGACCCCCAGCGCCACTGTAATCCCCAAGACCAAAAGGGTTGCATTTAGTGCCACAAGAATAGGCCCAAGCGCGGCCATATTGGACATCAGCATATCAGCGTGGACAACTATCGCCGTCATCAGAACAATCACAAACAACACCGCTGCCAGCAAAGCCACCTTTTGCTCATGCCGCGCAGCAAATTCTGGCATCCAATAGCGCAGCAGCAATCCCATCAGCACTGGCACAGTGGTCAGGCAGAACATGTTGACCGCAATATTGGTCACATCGATTTCAGGCACCTCCCCCGCGAAAACAGCCCTTGCAGCCCAGCTCACCAGAAGCGGAACCGTCACCACTGACAACAGGCTGACGATCGCAGTCAAAGTGATCGAGAGCGCCACCGTGCCGCCCGCAAATTTGGTGAGGAAATTCGAGGTGGCGCCGCCCGGACAAAAAGACAGCAACATCACCCCAAAAGCCAGCGCGGGCGGCAGATCCGTCAAACTGACCAAAATCAAAGCCACCAGAGGCACGGCCAGCATCTGCATCACCATACCGGTGATCACCGCCTTGGGCATCGTGAGCACCCGGCCAAAATCCGCAAAAGTCAGGCCAAAGCCCAATGAAAACATGATTATCGCCAGCGACAACGGCAAAGCCACTTCGACCAACATCCCAAATTTCTCCCGTTTCCCGCATCAACGGTTGCACAGAAATCGCAACATCCCAAAGACTTGCGTAAAGTAAATGACTGCCAAGCGCACGCCAAAAAGAAAGCCTGCCAGATCGCTCCGGCAGGCTAAAGTTGTACAGCTTTGTCAAAAATCAGATGGCTTTTTTCAGATCCTCAACCAGATCCGTGCGCTCCCAGCTGAAGCCACCGTCCGCATCCGGCGTGCGGCCAAAGTGGCCATAGGCGGCGGTGCGCTGATAGATCGGCTTGTTGAGCTGCAGCTTTTCGCGAATGCCGCGCGGGGTCAGGCTCATCACATTGCGGATCGCTTTTTCAATCTCCGCTGGGGCCACATCTCCTGTGCCATGCGTGTCGGCATAGATCGACAGAGGCTCAGACACGCCAATCGCATAGGACAGCTGAATGGTGCAACGCTCAGCCATGCCCGCGGCCACCACGTTTTTGGCCAGATAGCGCGCGGCATAGGCGGCGGAACGGTCCACTTTGGTTGGATCTTTGCCGGAGAAGGCACCGCCACCATGCGGTGCTGCGCCGCCGTAAGTGTCCACGATGATCTTGCGGCCGGTCAGACCTGCGTCCCCATCTGGGCCACCGATCACAAATTTGCCGGTTGGGTTCACGTGCCACGCGGTGGCATCGGTGATCCAGCCCTCCGGCAGCGTTTCACGAATGTAAGGCTCCACAACCGCGCGCACATCCGCGCTGCTCATGGTCTCATCAAGGTGCTGTGTGGAGAGCACAATGGAGCTCACCCCCACAGGCTTGCCGCCGTCATACACCACCGACAGCTGCGATTTCGCATCTGGGCCCAGTGTGGGCTCTTGGCCGGATTTGCGCACCTCAGCCAGACGACGCAGAATCGCATGGGAATACTGGATCGGGGCCGGCATCAACGCCTCGGTCTCTGTTGTGGCATAGCCAAACATGATGCCCTGATCGCCCGCGCCTTCGTCTTTGTCCGCAGCCGCATCTACACCCTGCGCGATATGCGCGGATTGCTCGTGCAGCAGATTGGTGATTTCCACGGTCTCGTGGTGGAATTTGTCCTGCTCATAGCCAATGTCTTTGATACAGGCGCGTGCGATCTCGTCGATCTTGCCCATATAGTCATGCAGCTTGTCCTGATCCGACAGACCAACCTCGCCGCCAATCACCACACGGTTGGTGGTGGCAAAGGTCTCTGCCGCAACGCGGGCCTCTGGCTCTTCTGCCAAAAAGGCATCAAGTACGGCGTCCGAGATACGGTCACAGACCTTGTCTGGGTGGCCTTCCGAAACGCTTTCGGAAGTAAACGTGTAGTTCTGTCGTGTCATGAAGTGCTCCGATAGAAGTAAATCGCCACGTCAGGAAGCCGTTGTGACGACAAGATCCATTCTGCCTTACGCAACCGTCAGTCCGGGGTCAATGCGTTTCGCCGACGCCGACGCCACGCCACGGTCAAAAGCAGCCCAATAAGCCCCAGCGCGAGGGGCAGATCACCGGTTTGTGAATAAAACGTGGGGGCCCCGGCCTGTGGCAGGGTCACATCCAGCGCGCCTTCCGTGTTCAGCGCGAGGGATGCCAGCACCCTGCCCTGTGGGTCGATGACCGCGCTCACCCCCGTATTGGCGGCGCGCAGCACCGGCAGACCATTCTCAACCGCCCGCATGCGCGCCTGCGCCAGATGCTGAAACGGACCAGAGAAATTGCCAAACCACGCATCATTGGTGAGATGCAGCAGGAAATCTGGCCGCTCCGGCGCACCGGTCACATCCTGTGGGAACACCGCCTCATAACAGATCAGCAGCAGGGCCTTCCCCAGATCCCCCAGATCCATCAGCGCAGGCCCAGGGCCGGGAGAAAACCCTTCGCCATATTGGCTGGCCATGCCGGTGATGCCGATCTGGCTCAGCAGATCCCCCAATGGGATATATTCCCCAAAAGGCACCAGATGATGTTTGTCGTAACGCGCGCGCACCTGCCCTGTGCCGTCCAGTAAGATTGCAGCGTTGTAAATTCGCGTGCCCTCAAACCGATTGATGCCCAGAACCACCGGCGTGCCTTTTGCCGCGCGCGCAATGATCTGCAGCGTTTCTTCGGCATAGTTGAGCAAAACCGGCACAGCCGTCTCCGGCCAGACGATCAGATCGGGCCGCACCGCGCCCTCAGAGGTGTAGCGCACCATCCGTTCAAAAAAGAGGCCCGAGTAGGCCGGATCCCATTTCTGATGCTGTGGCGCATTGGGTTGAATGAGCCGCACCACCGGGCGCGGCTCAGACACCGCAGGCGCGTCGGCCTTAGGCAACGGCCAGCCCAGTGCAAAGACCAAAGCCGCTGCGGCCCCGGCCAGCGGCCACCCACGTTTACGCTTAAACCCTGCCGCCAAGGCCACAGCCACCAGGAAAAACGCAAGGTTCATCCCATGAGGGCCAACAAAGCTCGCGCCCTGCCCCGCCAGACGGTCAAGCAACACATAAGAGGGCATCGCCCAGGGAAAACCCGTCAGCACATAGGCGCGCAGAATTTCCGCACCCGTCAGGGTCAGCGCCACCGCACGGCCACGCGGGCCAAGCCATCGCGCCAGAGCAAAACCCGCGCCCCAGAACAGGCTCAACCCAACAGATATGAACACAATGGCAAAAGGGGCCATCCAGCCATGGCGCAGCGGATCCACAAAAAATGGCTCCACAATCCAATGCAGGGACATGGCAAAATATCCGCTGCCAAAGGCCATCCCAAGCGCGAGTGCCCTGCGCCACTGCGGCGTCTGCGCCAACAGAACAAAAACCGCCGCAAAACTCAGCAGGCTGACAAACCAAAGGTCAAAAGGCGGATGCCCCAGACCCGCCAGAAAACCGAGAGGAAAGGCCCGCATGAGCAGCGTCCACGGCACGGCCCACCGCCTGCGCGGTGCCGCGCTCTCAGCCATCCTGCGTCACGGCGGCACCACTTGGCACAAACACACGCAGCCGTTTGATCCGGCGCGGATCCGCGTCCACAACCTCAAACTCCACCCCATCCGGGCTTTCGACCACTTCGCCCCGTGCAGGCACATGGCCTGACAGCATAAAGACCAGCCCTCCCAACGTGTCGATCTCCTCGCGATCCACCTCTTCGTGGTGGCTCAGCGACTGGCCAATGGCCGCCTCAAAATCTTCCAACGGGGTTTTGGCTAATGCCAGATAACAGCCCGGCTTTTCCTCCACGAAAAGATCGGCCTCTTCGGCATCATGTTCATCTTCGATGTCGCCGATCACCTGTTCAATCAGATCCTCAATGGTCACCAGACCATCCACACCGCCATATTCATCAATCACCAGCGCCATATGACGCCGCTCGGTCTGCATCTTGGTCAAAAGCACACCAATGGTCATGCTGGGCGGCACAAACAGCAACGGGCGCAACACACGAGTCACGTCAAAATCGCCATTCCCCGTGCCGTTGAACCCATGGCGCAGCGCAAAATCCTTCAGGTGAACAAAGCCCACCGGCGTATCTAGCGTGTTCTCATAGACCGGCAGGCGGGTCAGCCCGCTTTCACGGAACACCTGCACTAGCTCTGTCTTGGTGATGGTATGGGCCACGGAAACGATATCCGCCTTTGGCACGGCCACATCTTCCACCCGCATGCGTCGCAGATTGACCATGCCATGGGCCTGCGGTGCGGGCGCGGAAGGCGCCACCGTGCGCGGAGCCCCTTCTGTTTCGGTCTCCGCCTTGCCAAAGAGGCGGCCAAGCCACCCGTTTGACGATGAATTCTGGCCTGTCGGCTGCGCGCGAAGCGCTGCGTTAGAAGACCCGTCCGTACTGTCGCCCATTGGTCCTTTCCAAGGTATCTGCAAGGATTACCCCTGCGAATCCAGTCCATATGGGTCCGCCAGACCCAGTTTGCCAAGTATCTCCACCTCAATCCCTTCCATCAAAGTGGCATCTTTGTCACGAATGTGATCGTAGCCCAGAAGATGTAACACCCCGTGAATCATCAAATGAGTCACGTGATCCGTCATCGGCTTACCGGCCTCATGGGCTTCCCGCGCGCAGGTGTCATAGGAAATCGCAATATCGCCCAGCTCTTCTGGCATGCCCGGAAAACTCGGCTCTGGCCGCTCTGGCGTGTCGCCATCTGCTTCTGCGCCCCGTTCCTCACTGGGCCAGCTCAGCACATTGGTGGCCTTGTCCTTGTCGCGAAAATCCGCATTGAGCGCAGCAATACGCGCGTCATCACAGGCCAGCACGGCGATCTCAAAATCCAAAGCCGCAATAGACAGATGCGCCAGCGTGGCCTGCGCCGCCGCCTCAGCCAGGTCTTCAAAACCCACTGCCAGCCAGCGGTCGTCTTCGATCAGTGTATCGGTCAGCATTGCCCCTGCACCGCGTGGGGGCTGACGGCCCCCACACCCCCGTGGATATTTTTGTTCAAATGAAGGGTCAGGACTTTGGTTCCTTGTCCTTCAGCGCCCGCATGGCATCGGCGTCATAGGCTTTGATGATGGCCGCCACCAGCGGATGGCGCACCACGTCATCTGCGGTGAAGTAGTTGAAGCTGATGTTCTTGATGCCTTTGAGCAGCCGCTCGGCATCTTTCAGGCCGGAGGGCACGCCGCGTGGCAGGTCAATCTGGCTGCGATCGCCGGTGATCACCATGCGCGAGCCCTCGCCCAGACGGGTCAGGAACATCTTCATCTGCATGGTGGTGGCATTCTGCGCCTCATCCAGCACCACAAAGGCATTGGACAGGGTGCGCCCCCGCATGAAGGCCAGCGGGGCGATCTCGATCTTCTTTTCCTCAATCAGCTTGCCCAGCTGTTTGGCGGGCAGAAAATCATTCAGCGCATCATAGAGCGGCTGCATGTAGGGATCGACTTTGTCTTTCATATCGCCGGGCAGATAGCCAAGCTTTTCGCCCGCCTCCACCGCCGGGCGTGACAGGATGATCCGGTCCACCTGCCCCGAGATAAACATGCTCACGCCCACAGCCACCGCGAGATAGGTCTTGCCGGTGCCCGCAGGGCCAATGCCAAAGGCCAGCTCATTGTTGAACAGCGACAGCACATAGGCTTTCTGCGCATCGGTGCGTGGCTCAATCAGCTTCTTGCGAGTCTTGATTTCAACCGGGCCACCTTTGAACATCTCCATCTGATCGCCATCACGCACGCCGGTATCCTCTTCCGATCCCCCCATACGCACTTCGCGATCAATATCTCCGGCTTCCACGGATTTGCCACTTTCCAGACGGGTGTAAAGGGATGTGAGAATCTCCAGCGCTTCAGCCTGCAGGGCCTCTTCGCCATGAATGTCGAGCTGGTTGCCCCGGCGCAGGATCTGTACCCCGACCTTCTGTTCGATATCTGCAAGATTGCGGTCATATTCACCACACAGCTCAATCAACAAACGATTGTCAGGGAACTCAACCGAGGTAGGTTTCGGTGCAGTGGTGGCGGGCGGTGCGGTGGTCGTGCCGTTGGGCAATCACGTCTCCTGTGGCGAAGGGTCTGCCCCAATGGTGCCAAGTTGCGCGCAGAGGTGCAAGCACAGCTGGGTGAAATTTCCATGACGGCGTGAGATTTTGCCTCAAATGTCCGCAGCAACACCTTTCTACGGCCCCGCGGATATGCCCCAAAAGCAAAAAGCCGCCCAGCCTGTGCCGGGCGACTCTCCGAGAATTTATGCCGCTCTGATGCGCTGCGATCAGATTGGATCGCCGAAGCTGGAGCCCTCTTTGAAGGGGCCAGTCGCCACGCCGGGAGGGGCGGCACCGGAACACACCGGCTTGCCGTAAGGGTCCAGACGCTGAGACAGATAGCCTTCCACCCCATCGTCGATGATCCAGTGGTCACAGCCGTTGGGATCCACCCAGATGCCCGCCGTCAGATTGCTGAGGTGGCCATTGTCGGTGGCATTGTCGACGGTCTTGTCGACCTTATTGGTCACACAGCCAGAAACAGCTGTGGCAAGAACAAGAAGCAGAGCGCCTTTGATCGGTTTCATGAGGAGGCTCTCCTTAACGCAGACAGATGATTTCGACGCGACGGTTTTCCGCCATGCCAGCGGATGTGCCGTTGGAGGCGCGTGGCTGACGCTCGCCATAGCCGCGCACATCCACAACCCGCGCGCCGGTGCCACGGGCCACTTTGGCCACCGCATTGGCGCGGTTATAGCTCAGACGCATGTTGTATTCATCACTGGCCCGGCTGTCTGTGTGCCCGGCAATGATGAAAGCGGAGGCCGTAGAGTTGGAAAAGAACTCTGCCAGACGCTGCCGATTGGCACTGTTGATGGCGTATTTGTCCGTGGCAAAGAACTGATCGGAGTTCATCACCCCGCAGACGTTGCCACGACGACAGACCGGGATGCCCTGACGGTTCACATGCGGAGTCATGTAACCTTCAACCCCATCATCCATCACCCAATGCTCACAGCCATCCGGATCAACCCAGACAGTGGGCACATAGCGTTGCCCCAAAACGGTGCGTTGGTTTTGCGCCATTGCGGGCTCAGCGATGGAGAGAAGCGCAACACAGGCAGCTGCCACGCCCCCAAGCGCGGCCCGCGCTTTGTTTTTCGAATTCTTCGCCACAGCGACTACCTCTTCCTATCCCCCGAAAGCCGGTTTGACGAAACGCGTTCTAAATCAAGGCTTTCACTATTTGATCAAGATGACCCGAAAAGACATGCATGTGAAGAAGAAATCCTTAATTCCTTGGCCCAATGTCACAAATATGGCCAAAATATGACGACGGCGCCGCTTCACTGAAGAGACGCCGTAATCAATTGCAAACTAGTCTGCGGATTGTTTCTCCGCCAGAGCCAATATCAGATCAGCACACCGCCAAGCGAGTTGGCCGCGCTTTCCACGATTCTGACGCGCTTGATGTCGCCGATTTTTCCGGCAGGATCGGCCACATAGACCGCATGCAAATAGTCAGATTTGCCAACCATTTGCCCCTCAAGACGACCGGGCTTTTCATAGAGCACATTCACCTCTTTGCCGACCATGCTGTCCTGAATGTCTTTCTGCTGCTGCCCCAGCAGGGCCTGCAGCCGCTGCAACCGGTCATTGGCTTCCGCCGGATCCACCAAAGGCCGCTCCGCCGCCGGGGTGCCAGGACGGATCGAGTACTTAAAGCTATAGGCCTGCCCGTAGCGAACCTCTTTGATCAGATCCATCGTATCCTGAAAATCTTCCTCGGTTTCCTCAGGGAAGCCAACGATAAAATCACCGGATAAAAGCAGATCCGGCCGCGCGGCGCGGATGCGTTCGATCAGCTTGATATAACTGTCGCGGTCATGGCTGCGGTTCATGCGTTTCAGGATCTTGTTGGAGCCAGACTGTACTGGCAGATGCAGATAAGGCATCAGCTTGTCACAGGTGCCATGTGCCTCAATCAGATCATCCATCATGTCATTGGGATGGGAGGTGGTGAAGCGGATGCGCTCCAGACCGTCGATTTTATCGAGCTCCCAGATCAGCCCCGCCAAAGTCATGTCACCGCCACCATGCACACCATGGTAGGCATTTACATTCTGGCCCAACAGGGTGATTTCGCGCACGCCGCGTTCCACCAGATCACGCGCCTCAGTCAGAACCCGGTCTACCGGGCGGCTCACTTCGGCCCCACGGGTATACGGCACCACGCAGAAGGCACAGAATTTATCGCACCCCTCCTGCACCGTTAAAAACGCGGTGGGCGCGCGTTTGGCCTTAGGGCGACGCTTGAGCTTTTCAAATTTGTCTTCTTCGGGGAAGTCGGTGTCCAGCGCCTTCACGCCTTCCTGTGTCTTGGCTTCCATCTCCGGCAGGCGGTGATAGGCCTGTGGCCCCACAACCAGATCCACCATCGGCTGACGGCGCATGATCTCTTCGCCTTCGGCCTGCGCGACACAGCCCGCCACACCAATTTTCAGATCGGGCTTTTCGGCCTTCAAGCCCTTGAAACGTCCCAGTTCGGAATAGACTTTTTCAGCAGCTTTTTCCCGAATGTGGCAGGTGTTGAGCAGGATCATATCCGCATCATCCGGCGAGTCGGTGGTCTCATAGCCCGCCCCACCCATGGCCTCTGCCATGCGCTCGCTGTCATAGACATTCATCTGGCAACCGTAGGTCTTGATGAAGAGCTTCTTTTTCTCAGTGGTCGTGGTGGTCGTGTTTTCTGCCATGAGACACATCCTGTCGCGGTTTCAAGGCGCGTCTCTACAGCAAAACTGGGGGTGCTTGCAATGCGATGGATTTTGACAGAGTTTGTGCGCGAAAACAAAAAAACGCATGTGGGGCAGCACGTGACATATGATTCATTGGAGCAGTTCCTGCGCGAAGGACAGTCTCATCTTCTCAAAGGACCTGTGGCACTGGTGTTTGTGGAAGATGATGTGGAAGTTGCCAGCACGCTGCACCACCATCTGACACTGGGCTTCACCTCTGTGATTGCCTTTATGCCGGGTGCCTTTGCCTTGCCCGCAGAGCTTGAGCAAAGCTGCGTCCGCGTCACCATGGAGACGCCACGTGGTGCGACCATGCTGGAGACAGTCAATGCGGTGAGCGCTGCGGCCCCGGGCATCTGGCTCTACTACTGCTTTAACGCGGAATACCTGTTCTTCCCGTTCTGTGAGACCCGCAGCATTGCCGAAATGCTGGCCTTTCACACCGAAGAACGCCGCGACGCCATGCTCACCTATGTGATTGATCTCTACGCAGAAGATCTTGCCAAGAACCCGAATGCGGTGACGCTGGATGCGCCTTTGCTGGATCGATCCGGCTACTATGCGCTGGCGCGCCCGGATCCGGACAACCACAATCACCCAAAGGAACGGCAACTGGATTTCTTTGGCGGGCTGCGCTGGCGCTTTGAGGAGCATGTTCCGGCTCATAAGCGCAAAATCGACCGGATCTCGATCTTTCGCAGCAAGCCCGACGTGATCCTCAACGAGGATTTCACCTTCAGCGACCCGGAATACAACACCTATGCCTGCCCCTGGCACAATAACCTGACGGCGGCGGTGGTCTCTTTCCGCACAGCCAAAGCGCTGAAATCAAACCCCGGCTCCACCTTCGAAATCACAGATTTCAGCTGGCACAACTCCGTGCCCTTTGAATGGCACTCCCGTCAGCTGCTGGACCTCGGCCTGATGGAGCCCGGGCAGTGGTTTTAATCAAGCGCCATAGCTAAAACGTCGTGTCGTTTCGGTGGCTCAAAGCTTTGCTTTGAGCCTGTCGGAGGCTACGCCCCCGCCGCCTGACGGCGAGCTCCCCAATGTCAGAAGACGGCTCAGGGACCTGCGGTTAAGGCGCGAGCAATACCGCGCCTTTACGGCCACCCGCCTCCACCAGTTCATGGGCAGCCGCCACCTCATTCAACGCAAACACATTGGGGGCTTCAAAGCTCAGCGCGCCTGCTGCAAAGGCCGCGTGCAGCCGCGCAATGGCCGCATCCCGTTCTGGTTTGGGCAGAATGTAAATCAATGTGATGTCCAGCTTCAGCGCCTTAAACAGCATTGGGCCAAAGGGCATTTCCGGCGCCATATCCTTGGCAGAGCCATAGGCCGCGATGGTGCCCAGAGGTGCCATGACCTCACAGAGCAGCGGCAGGTTCGGCCCCAGTTCCACCTCCACAGCCCGGTCCACTCCGCCCGGACGCACCGCCAGAATATCTTCGGCAAGCGTCGGGCTGGCGTAGTCAAACACATGCGTCGCGCCTGCCGCTTTGACCCGGGCCATATCGCGCGCGCCACAGGTGGCGATCACCTCTGCCCCGCCCCAGGCCGCGAGCTGCACCGCCAGATAGCCCACAGATCCACCGCCACCGGAGACCAGCACGGTCTGCCCCGCCACATCGCCATCGCCAAACACCGTCTGCGCCGCCGTCAGCCCAGGAATACCCAGCACGGCGCCGTCTTCAAGCGACACGCCCTCTGGCAACGCCACGGCCTGATCGGCGGGCAGCGCCACATATTCTGCACAGGTGCCAAAAGGGCGTTGCCATTGCCCGTTCCAGATCCAGACCCGCTCCCCCACGCGCGCAGCCTCCACACCATCGCCCACAGCCGTGATCACCCCCGCGCCATCGCTGTGGGGTACAATCAACTCAAACGGTGGTTTGGTCACGCCCGGGCGGCTGCCGCTGCGGGCCTTGGCATCAGAGGGGTTCACCCCGGAAAAGGCCACTTTGACCAAGACCTCACCCGCCGCAGGCACCGGCTGGGGCAAATCCTCAACCTGCAAAACCTCTGCTGCTGCGCCAAACGCACGCCATGTGACTGCTTTCATGATCTCGCTCTCCTATGGGTGTCGGCCCGGTCTCTTATCCCGGAAAATGCGCCGAAAATTTCCCTATGGGAAACACGCCACAGGGCAATGCGCAACCGCCATCACCGCACAGAGATCGTAACGTCACATAGGCCGCATATCAGGTGCGGCGCAGGCGGATCACCACATCAATCTTGGAAATTTCAGCCCCATCCGGGGCCTGAGGCAGACGGGTGATCTCCAGCTCCTCAGAAGGCGCATCGGTCAGAACACGGTCATCTTCCCAGAAGAAATGCGGATGATCACCGGTGTTGGTGTCAAAATAGCTCTTGGCCCCATCCACGGTGATTTCCTGCATCAGCCCCGCCTCACAAAAGGCACGCAGGGTGTTGTAGACCGTGGCAAGCGACACCCGCTCCCCAGAATCTTGCACAGACGCATAGAGACTTTCTGCGGTCACATGCCGGTCGTTGCCATCCCCCACAAGCAATGCGGCCAAAGCCACACGCTGTCGTGTCGGGCGCAACCCGCCTGTTGCGAGCCATTGGGTGCCAGTGCGAAGTGCCTCGGTGCTCATGCGTCATATTCCTGTCTGTCAGCTGTCTGTGTAGCCCATCTGCCCCTCCAGTTTCAATTGAAAATGAGTCGCAACTTGTGCCGTCACCATTCTCCGCCGCCACAGCCGCCTTGCGGGACAGGCTTTTCAGGTGCTAGAGGGGGCCTATCCACTCTAACGATAAGGGACCATCAAGATGGCCGACTACCCCACGAGCTTTGACAAGGACGATCTGCTGAAATGCGCCCGCGGAGAGCTCTTCGGCCCCGGCAATGCCCAGCTGCCGGCCCCGCCCATGCTGATGATGGACCGCATCACCGAGGTCTCCAGCGACGGCGGTGCCCATGGCAAAGGCCATATTCTGGCAGAATTCGACATAACGCCTGACCTGTGGTTCTTTGACTGCCACTTCCCAGGCAACCCGATCATGCCCGGCTGTTTGGGTCTGGATGGCCTGTGGCAGCTGACCGGCTTCAACCTCGGCTGGCGCGGCTGGCAGGGGCGCGGCTACGCGCTGGGTGTGGGCGAAGTGAAACTCAAAGGCATGGTGCGCCCCGACCGCAAGATGCTGACCTATAAAATCGACTTTACCAAGGCCATCCAAACCCGCCGCCTGACCATGGGCGTGGCCGACGGCATCGTCGAAGCGGATGGCGAAGTGATCTATGAGGTCAAAGACATGAAAGTCGCGCTCAGCGAGAGCTGAGCGTCTGCGAAATGTGAAGAAAAGAAAAAGGCCCCTCGGGGTCTTTTTTAGTTTTCACCAATGAAACACAGACAAGAACGCCTTTTGTCCGGCAATTAAGCCGTTGTATTCTTGCTCTTTATCTCATCGGACGCAGCCGTTGCGCTTTCACCCGTTCTGATTTTTCGCTTTTCATATTGTTCCCAGATATACATGCGCCCCTTTTGGCGTGCATCGGCCAACCAAAGCTTTTTGCGCACCCCTTGCACTTCCATACCCCGATAAATGCCCCCGGAGTATTTGGCCCAATCAATTGCCAATCCAAGCTTGACCATTTCTGCGGACAGATCACGACCGTCAGGCAGAAAACACTTCGCCACCAGCCGATCATGATCATCGGTATCGACAATCTCGGCCCTGATTTCTTGCCCTTTACACAATGACACTAAAGCCCACTTGGCCTTTTTGCCGAAAGGATGATTCATCTCAGGGGCATCTACCCCAAACAAACGGATTTGCTTGCGTTTGATCTTGATCGTGTCCCCATCCACCACATAGGCTCCACCTCGTATTACGTCCGAGGGGCAAACAGTCGGAGAGACAATCGCGTCACTACGACGAGGCTTGGGTTCGGTCGAACGCCGGTGCACACGCGCGACGGTAGTTGAAGCACTCCGCGATTTTAGTGAGCTGTTTTTACGGCGTTTTAGCTTTGAAAAGTATGATCTAGCTGCAACAAGCGCCCATACACATGCGATCAAAATCGAAATTAAAATAAATTCCATAATAACCTTTAAATTGCGTAACGAAATAAAAATAATCGCAAAGGCAGATTATCAATAGGAGGATGGTCACAAACCCCAGAAGTGCGCCCCTCCCCCCAACCCACCTTGCGTCTGCCTGCACAAATCCCGTACACAGAGGCCAACAAGATAAGGGAGAGCGCAGATGCGTCGCGTCGTCGTTACCGGACTGGGTATCGTATCCTCGATCGGCACCAATGCCGAAGAAGTCACAGCCTCGCTGAAAGCGGGCAAATCCGGGATCTCAGCCAGTTCTGAGATGAGCGAGCATGGCTTCCGCAGCCAGATCGCCGGTCATATCGACATCGACATCAAGGAACATGTCGACAAGCGCGCCCTGCGCTTTATGGGGGCGGGTGCGGCCTATGCCCATATCGCCATGAGCCAGGCCATTGCCGATGCGGGGCTGACCGAAGCGCAGATCGTGAATGAACGCACCGGGCTTGTTGCGGGCTCCGGCGGCCCCTCCACCTCCGCCATGCTGACCGCGCATCAGACGGTTGAGAAAACCGGTGCCACCAAGCGCATTGGGCCATTTGCGGTGCCAAAATGCATGAGCTCGACGATTTCGGCCAATCTCGCGACGGCGTTTAAAATCAAAGGCATCAACTATTCCATCACCTCGGCCTGCTCGACCTCGCTGCACTGTATCGGCAACGCTGCAGAGCAGATCATGATGGGCAAGCAGGATGTGATGTTCGCCGGTGGCGGCGAAGAGCTCGACTGGACGCTGTCGTGCCTGTTTGACGCCATGGGCGCGATGAGCAGCAAGTACAACGACACGCCGGAAAAAGCCTCCCGCGCCTTTGATGCGGATCGCGATGGCTTTGTGATCTCCGGCGGCGGCGGCATTGTGGTGCTCGAAGATCTGGAGCACGCGCTGGCCCGTGGGGCCAAGATCTATGCTGAGGTGACCGGCTTTGCCGCCACCTCAGATGGGCATGATATGGTGGCGCCTTCCGGGGAAGGTGGCGAGCGTGCCATGCGTCTGGCGGTGGCCACTCTGCCCGAAGACCGCAAGGTGAGCTACATCAACGCCCATGGCACCTCCACACCTGTGGGGGATGTGGGCGAAGTGGAAGCGGTACGCCGCGTCTTTGGCGAAGGCAGCACACCGCCGATTTCCTCCACCAAATCCATGACCGGCCACGCACAGGGCGCGGCGGGGGCCTTGGAGGCGATCTTCTGTCTGCTGATGCTGGACGGCGACTTCATCACGCCTTCGATCAATGTGGACACGCTCGATCCGGCGATCAACCCCGATGAAATCGCCACAACGCTGGTGGAAAACGCCGGTCTGGACACGGTGATGACCAACAGCTTTGGCTTTGGCGGCACCAACGGCTCCATGCTCTTGTCCAAATACAAAGGCTGATCCCAGTCTTTGCAGGACGGCTTTGATGGGGGCTTTGCCCCCGTCACAGCAGGCTGTGACTCCCCCAGGATATTTTTAGCCAAATGAAGCAGGCGCGTGCGGCCCGCTCAGCGCTGCGCCTGCATCAGCTCCTCGGCAATCTGCTGTAAAATCTCTGCAGCAGCACCTTGGCGCAGGCGGCGCAGCCCGCTGCCGGCCCAATGGGCGCCAAACCCGCTGTCCCCGGCCGCTTTGGCCGCCGCATTCAGCGCTTTTCCCGCATCATAGGTCACAGGGTAATCCGGCACCTGCTGGCTGAGGCCCTGCCCGAGGGTGACAAAGGCATTGGGCACTGCGCGTGCGGCACGCCCTGAGATGGCCTTTGTCAGCACTGGCGGCCCAAGATCCACATCCCGCAACGCCGCGCGATAGCCCGCATCGGCCGCAGATTCGGGGCAGTCCAGAAAGGCCGTGCCCAGCTGCGCCGCCACCGCCCCCGCGGCCAATGCACGCGCCACATCCCGCCCCTCCATCAGCCCACCTGCGGCAATCACCGGCAGGTCACAGGCCGCGGTAATCTGATGCACCAATGTCAGCACCGGCAGACAGGCGTCCTCCGCATCAGGATCAAAGACCCCGCGATGCCCACCAGCCTCAATGCCCTGTGCCACAATCGCATCCACGCCCGCAGCCACACAGGCCCGCGCCTCAGCCAGGCTGGTGGCACTGGCAAACACCAGATTGCCTGCGGCCTGCAGCGCGTTGATCCAACGCGGGTCTGGCAGGCCAAAATGCAGGCTCACCACACCGGGGGCCTCTTCGATCAGCATGTCACACATGTCCCGGTCCACCGCAAAGCTGCGGTAAATCTCATGCAGCGCCTCCGGCGGTTTGGCACCAAAGCGCGCAAACTGCGGTGCCAAGGCTGCAAGCCAGTCCGCCTCCACATCCGCATCCCGCATCGCGGGCGCATGGCAGAAGACATTAGCATTGATCACCCGATCCGTCAGCGCACGGGTGGCGCGCAGCATCTGGCGCGCACCGTCCACACCAGCGGCCCCAAGGCCCAGCGCCCCAAGCCCCCCCGCATTGCTCACAGCGGCGGCCATCTCCGGCGTGGACACCCCCGCCATCGGCGCCTGCAACAGCGGATATTTCAACCCCAGATGTGACAGCAGATCCATCGCAGCTCCTCCTTGCGGACCAAGCTAACGGGACTGACGCAAAAGAAAAGCCCGCCAAACTACGGGCGGGCTTTCAGAATACGGCGCGCGTGGGATCAGTTGATCGACACGAGCTCAATGGCGAAAGTCAGATCCTTGCCCGCCAGCATGTGGTTGGCATCCAGCTTGACGATCTCATCAGTGATCTCCACCACCGTCACTGGCACCACCTGCCCCGTCGGAGATTGCATCTGCAGCTGCAGACCTATTTCCAGCGGGATTTCCGCCGGAATCTGTTCGCGCGGCACATCCTGAATGGCTTCTTCATGACGCGGGCCATAGGCCTGATCGGCAGGGATTTCGGCCACTTTCTTGTCCCCCACGCTCATGCCGTCCACGGCATTGTCAAACCCCGGGATCACCTGACCGGACCCGAGGGTGAATTCCAGCGGGTCACGCCCCTCAGAGCTGTCAAAAACCGAACCATCGCTCAACGTGCCGGTATAGTGGATACGGACGGTATCGCCCGATTTTGCTGCGGTCATGAAATATCCCATCTGTCAGCATGGCCCGACCTCGCAGGCCGGCTTGAGCGCGCCACCCTATAGACCTTGGTGTGAATTGGCAAACAGGGGTTTCCCACCAAAAATAAACCTGCCAGTCTGCACAAAAAACGGGAGAAACGCATGGCCATCACCACCTGTATTTTCGACGCTTATGGAACCCTGTTTGATGTGGCCGCCGCCGCGCGTCAGGCCGCGTCAGAACCGGGGCGGGAGGCCTTTGGCCAGCATTGGCAGAAGGTTGCAAATGACTGGCGGCTCAAACAGCTGCAATATACTTGGCTGCGCGCCGTGGCGGATGCCCATACCGATTTCTGGGAGGTCACCCAAAACGGATTGGACTGGGCTTTGGAGGCCGCAGGACTGCACGGTGATGCAGAGCTGCGCGCACGTCTGCTGGCGCTTTATTGGGAGTTGGCCGCCTACCCCGAGGTGCCCGCCATGCTGGCACAACTCAAAGCCAGCGGTATGAACACCGCCATTCTGTCAAATGGCTCCCCCGATATGCTGAAGGGCGCGGTGGAAAGTGCCGGGGTGCAGGCTTTGCTCGATGATGTGCTCAGCGTGGAAGATGTCCAGATCTTCAAACCCGCTGCACAGGTCTATGATCTGGTGGGGCAGCGGTTCAACTGTGCCAAAAACGAGGTGCTCTTTGTGTCCTCCAATGGCTGGGATGCCGCATGTGCCACGGGCTATGGTTTCACCACCGCCTGGGTCAACCGCGCGGCTGAGCCAGTGGATCGCATGCCATGGACACCGACCCATATTCTTTCTGACCTCACAAGTATCCCTGATTTAGCGAGTGTATAATGCCCCATTTCACCACCTCCGATGGCCTGTCGATCTACTACGATGACACCGGCGGGCCGGGCCCCGCTGTGCTCTGCCTCTCGGGGCTGACCCGCAACGCCACGGATTTTGACTATGTAAGGCCGCATCTGAAAGACGCGCGCGTCATTCGCATGGACTATCGCGGACGCGGCCAATCCGACTGGGCCGATCACAGCACCTACACGCTCCCCCGCGAGGCGCAGGACGCGCTGGAACTGATGGATCACCTTGGGCTCGCAAAAACCGCCATTCTGGGCACCTCTCGCGGTGGTCTGATCGCCCTGACACTGGCAGACATCGCGCCTGAGCGGCTCACGGGGGTTTGTTTTAACGATATTGGCCCGGTGATAGAAACCGCTGGCCTCGAAGTGATCCTCGTTTTCATCGGGCGGAAACCGTTTTGGAAAACCCGTGCCGAGGCCGCCGAGGCGCTGGCCAGCCGCCTGCCGGGGTTTGCCAATGTGCCCGCCAGCCGCTGGGCCGAAGAAGCCGCGCATCACTTTGTGCCCACAGACACCGGCCTTGATATCAACTACGATCCCAAACTGCGCAATGCGGTTTTGGCAGAGTTTGATCCGCGCGCGCCAGCTTCTGATATGTGGCCACAGTTTGATAAACTGGCCGACTGCCCTCTGGCCGTGCTGCGCGGTATCAACAGCGACATCCTCAGCCGAGACACCTTTGAACAAATGCAGGCCCGCGCGCCGATGTTTGCCGCAGAGGTGGCGGACCGCGCCCATGTACCTTTTCTCGATGAGCCCGAATCTCTGGCGGTCCTGTCGGATTGGATCGCCGCCCTCCCACCGCAGGACCCCTCATGAATATTGATATGATCCGCGCCGCCGCGCACCGCCTTGAGGACCACGCACGGCGCACGCCGCTTCTCACCTCTCCCTTTCTGGATGAGATCGCAGGCCGCCGCCTGCTCGTGAAACCAGAATGTCTGCAACACACAGGCTCTTTTAAGTTCCGGGGCGGCTGGGCAGCGGTCTCCGTATTGGACGCAGCCACCCGCGCGCGCGGCGTCCTCGCCTATTCCTCCGGAAATCACGCGCAGGGCGTTGCACTGGCGGCGGCACAACATGGCGCCCCTGCGGTGATTGTGATGCCCCAAGACGCCCCACAGCTTAAAATCGACAACACCCGCGCGCTGGGAGCGGAGGTCGTGCTCTATGATCGCGCCGGTGGCGAAAACCGCGAAGAGGTGGGCGGCACCCTTGCCCAAGAGCGCGGCCTCACCCTGATCCGCCCCTATGATGAGCCCGAAGTGATCGCCGGTCAGGGCACCGTGGGGCTGGAAATTGCCGCACAGGCCGCTGAGATGGGCGTGACCTCTGGGGATGTGCTGGTCTGTTGCGGTGGCGGTGGGCTGACCTCCGGCATCGCGCTGGCGCTGGAGGCCGAAGCCCCGCAGATGCGCGTGCGCACTGCTGAACCGGAAGCATTTGACGATGTGGCGCGATCGCTAGCGTCAGGCACGATAGAGACCAACGCCCGCACCTCCGGCAGCCTCTGTGATGCGATCATCACCCCCGCTCCGGGCGAGATCACCTTCCCAATCATGTCACGCCTCTGCGGCCCCGGCCTTGTGGTCACCGAGGATGAGGCCCTGCACGCCATGGCATTGGCTTTCAAACGTTTGAAAATTGTGGTCGAACCGGGCGGCGCAGTTGCCTTGGCCGCCGCGCTGTTTCATGGCGATCAAATCGAAGGCGACACCGTGGTGGCCGTCTGTACGGGGGGCAATGTGGACGCCGATGTCTTTGCCGATGCCCTGCGCCGCCATGCCTGACGCTCGGGGCGCATCCGACACCGAGGGCGGCGTCCCAAACCGCGCGCCCTCTCAAAGCAAGCAACGCCCCAGCTTGTTGCACCGTAACCAAATCGCACCCGCTCTGGGGCCGGGATCGGGTGCGGTCCGAGACATTTCGCGCCTCGGTAAGTCGTGAGCAGATCTAATGACCCATTTCACCATCGCCTCCTTCAACGTCAAAAACCTCATCGGCCCGGATCAGGAATATTACAAATTCCAATCCTACACGCCCGAGGAATACGCCTGGAAAGAAGACTGGACCGCCGCGCAGCTGTTTTCCATGGACGCCGACATTGTGGGCTTTCAGGAAATCTTTGAGGAAAGCGCCCTGCGCGATGTGGTGGCAGAGGCAGATCGCATCGGCACAGCCTCCAATGAGGCCGTGCTCCCGGACAAAACCAAGCGCTATTACCGCAAAGCGATTTTTCGCAAACTGGGCTACACACCTTATGGCGAGGATGGCCTCTTTGTGGCCGCAAACATCAACGACACCGATACACCCGGCCACCGCCGCCCCGGCGTCGCCATCCTCTCACGTTTTGGCTTTGCTGAGCCGCCTGAGGTCATTCAGGAGCTGTCAGAACCGGTGGAAATTCCCTTTCAAGGGCTCGATGGCGATGACAGCGGTTCCTTTGTGCTGCGCCGCACCTCCCGCCCCATTCTGAAAGCCCGCATTCCCGTGGGCGATCAGGTCATCACCGTCTTCAACTGCCATCTCAAATCCAAGCTCGGTGAGTTCCCCCGCAACGCAGAGGGCATCGCCACAGAGGCCGACCTGACGCGCTATGATCCCATGGGCCGCGCGATGGGGGCGATCCGCGCCTCTCTGCGCCGCATGGCCGAAGCCTGGGTGCTGCGCCGCGCCATCGTCGCAGAACTGAACGCAGGCCGCCCGGTCATGGTGCTTGGCGATTTCAACGACGGCGAACATGCAGTCAGCAGCGAAATCATCTCCGGCGAAGTGCCCTTCCGCAACTACAGCTGGATGCTGCGCCATGACGCCAAACATGCCAACGACCGCTACAACCGCGACGAAAACGCGGCGATCCAAGAGGCGGTTGGCGCGGTCAAACTGACCTCTGCCGAGGCGCTCTTCACACGCAAATCCCTACGCGACATGGTCTACACCACCGCCTTTGGTGGGGTTTACGAAAGCATCGACCAGATCTATCTGTCCCGTCACTTCCATCCCGACAACGCCAACCGGCTGGGGGAGATGGAATACTTCAGCGTGTTCAACGACCATCTCACCGATGGCAGCCACGCCGAGGCACCCTATAACAAACTGGCCTCTGACCACGGACAAATCATGGCCCATATGCGCCTGAAGGACTGACACAAATGCCCTTTGCCACACTCAACGGCATCCAAATCCACTACAAAGATGAGGGTGACCCAACCGGAGCGCCCATTGTCTTCCTGAATTCCCTTGGTTCCGACATTCGGCTCTGGGATCCGGTCTTGCAGCATCTGCCGTCCGGCCTGCGGATCATCCGCGCCGACAAGCGCGGCCATGGTCAAAGCGACGTCCCGCCCGCGCCCTATGCCATGGGCCAGCTGATCAAAGACACCGAGACGCTGCTTGATCATCTAAACGTCAAAGACGCGCTGGTGGTTGGCCTCTCTATTGGCGGCATGATTGCTCAAGGCTTGGCGGTCAAACGGCTCGATCTGGTGCGCGCCATGGTGCTTTCCAACACCGCCGCCAAAGTCGGCTCACCAAAGATGTGGGATGAACGCATCGAGGCGGTTCAGACCCGTGGGCTTGCTGCAATTGCGCCAGAGGTCATGACCCGCTGGTTTGGCCGTGATTTTCAGGCGCGCCCCGAGATGGCCCATTGGCAAGCGATGTTGGCCGCCACCCCCGAAGAGGGCTATTTGGGTTGCTGTGCGGCCATAAAGGGTACGGATTTCTACACCCCCACCTCCGGGCTGCGCCTGCCAACGCTCGGCATCGCCGGACCGGAGGACAAAACCACGCCCCCCGATCTGGTGCGCGAAACCGTCGATCTGATCCCTGGCGCGCGCATGGAACTCATGCGCCGCACTGGCCACCTGCCCTGCGTGGAAAAGCCCGTCGAATACGCCCAACTCCTCACCGACTTCATGAAAGAAACCGGCCATGTCTGATACTGGCGCTGACATCCTCTTGGTGCACGGCTCCTGCCACGGCGCATGGTGCTGGCGTGATCTGATCCCCGCGCTCACCGCGCTTGGGCACAGCCCCCGCGCCATTGACCTGCCGTCGCATGGGCAGGACACCACCCCCCTCTCTGAGGTCACGCTCGACAGCTGCGCAGAGGCCATCGTAAATGCCCTTGGCGAGAACACCGTGGTGCTGGGGCACAGCTGGGGCGGCTTCCCCATCACCCGCGCCGCGGACCTGTCCCATGCGCGGGGTCAGGGCCACATCGCCCGCCTGATCTACCTCTGCGCCTACGCCCCGTGGGACGGCCATGCGCTGATCGACATGCGCCGTGCAGCCCCACGTCAGCCCCTGCTGCATGCGGTGGTGAAATCTGACGACGGGCTAAGCTACACCGTGGATCCCGCCAAGACCCGTGCCGCCTTCTATCACGACTGCCCCACAGGCACCGAGGACTTCGCCAACGCACATCTCTCCCCACAGTCCATCCGCGCCCAAAGCGACAAGATCACCCTTGGTGAAGGCCAGCGCCTCTGCCCCAAAAGCTACATCCGCTGCACCGATGATCAAACCATCCCCCCCGAGTTTCAGGTCACCATGACCGAGAGCTGGCCTGCGTCAGATGTCTATGACATGCCCACAAGCCACTCCCCCTTCTTTGCTGATCCCAAGGGGCTCGCCGCCCTGATTGACCGTATTGTGAAAGCCTCCTGATGACCGCCTCCGTATTTGACAGCCCAATGTACGCCAAAGCCTTCCCCGTGGGGGAGGCAGGTCGCCTGTTCACCCACAGCGCCGAAATCCGCGCGGCCCTTCTGGTCTTGGGCACGGTTGCCAAAATTCAGGGGGAAACCGGCGTGATCCCCGAAGACAGCGCCTTTTTCATCCATCGCAGCGCCATGGAGGTGCAGATCGACCCCGCAGGGCTGGCCACAGGCGTGGCACAGGACAACAGCTATGTGCCCGCTTTGGTCACCGCTTTTGCCAAAGCCATGGAAGCCCCCGAACACAGCGGCTACATCCTGCATCACACGCGCCCACAAGACATCGCCGATACCGCGCTGATGCTGCGCCTGCGCCAGTTGCTGACACAGGCAGAAACAGCCCTGTCTGCCCTGCCACAAAATGAGGCCACCCGCGTTGCCCTTGCCGCCTTGCCCGCCCTGCGCCGCACCGCGATCCACGTGGCCTTTGACGACACGCCAGAGATCGGCACCGCCTTGGCCGAGACGCTGAAACTGGGTGCGCCACAGGCGATCACTGCCTCCGTTCACGCCATATCCGCCTGGCTGGCGCAGACCGCAGAAGCCCTGTGCCCCGCTGCAAAAACACCCCAAGCCGCGATGCTCTGCGCCACGGTCACCGCGCATCACACTCTGCTCACACAAGCGGAAGACCCCGGTGCGGCGCGGCTTCTGTGCCTGCCCCATATCGCCCTTGGCACCCTGTCCCTGCTGCATCAAGCCGCTTCAAACGCATAGTTTCGACCAAGAAGCCCGAAGCAGAAGGTCATGAATTCCCGCAACCTGAGGGTGGCAACATCGGTAAGCCCTTGACCCCATGAGGGTTTCCTGACCACATGCCCCTCCAAGAGGGAGGGGCATCATCATGACACACCGCTTGCCGGTCCTTGTGATCATGGCCACGGTCGTATTGGATGCCATGGGCATCGGCCTGATTTTGCCCGTGATGCCCGATCTCATTCAGGAAGTCACCGGCGGCGATCTCGGCGCAGCGGCGATCTGGGGCGGCATTCTGTCCACGGTCTTTGCCTTCATGCAGTTTCTCTGCGGCCCGCTTCTGGGCAACCTCTCTGACCGGTTTGGCCGACGCCCCGTTTTGCTTGTGTCGCTTGTGGTCATGTCCGCCGACTACGTGCTGCTCGCTTTGGCACAAAACATCTGGATTCTGGTCTTTGGTCGGATCGTTGCGGGTATCACCGCTGCCACCTATGCCACCGCCATGGCCTATATGGCAGATATCTCCAAACCTGAGGAAAAAGCCCGCGCCTTTGGCCTTGTGGGCGCAGGCATCGGCATCGGCTTTGTGCTCGGCCCTGCCATGGGCGGGATACTCGCGCAATTTGGCACCCGCGCTCCTTTCTGGGCGGCGGCGGCGCTGGCGGGGGGCAATGCTCTGCTGGGCTGGTTTGTGCTGAAGGAAACCGTGACCGCAACCAACCGCCGCCTGTTTCAATGGCGGCGCGCCAACCCGCTTGGTGCCTTGGCCGCCGTCAACCATCTGCCCGCCATGACCAAACTTCTGGTGGTGTTCTTTCTCTATCAGGTCGCCAGCGCCGTTTACCCCGCCATCTGGGCCTATTTTGTCACCGAGCGCTTTGCCTTTGACGAAAGTATGATTGGCCTATCCCTCTCCGCCTATGGTCTCAGCTACGCCATTGTGCAGGCGGCTCTGATTGCCCCAACCGTCACATGGCTGGGCAACCGCTATACGGTGATTTTAGGGCTCACACTGGAGGTGGTCGCGCTGATCTATCTGGGTGTGATTTCCTCAAGCCTGCTGCTGTTCATTGGCATTCCGGTCGCCGCGCTGGCCTCCGTGGGGATGCCTGCGCTCAAAGCCATCATGAGCCGCCGCGTCGCCGATGACGCACAGGGCGAGCTTCAGGGCCTGTCATCCTCTCTGACCTCTCTGGCGCATATTCTCTCGCCCTTGGTCATGACACAGTGCTTTGCCTATTTTTCCGCCGATCATGCCATCTTCTATCTGCCCGGCGCGCCCTTCCTGCTGGCGGCAGTTCTGATGGTGCTGTCCCTCTTGGTGTTCCTGAAATCACGTCGCGGCACATAATTTGCATTTCCACCGCTTTGTCTGGCACAGCGCGCCGACTCCCCTTTACTCTGGGTCAGACAGAAGACCCTGAGGAGGAGGGATCCCATGACCACCATCAAAGCCGCCGTATGCCACGAATTTGGCCAGCCGCTCACCGTAGAAGAGGTCCAATTGCGTGCCCCGCAGATGGGAGAAATTGAGGTCTGCCTCTCCGCCGTAGCGGTCTGTCACTCCGATATCTCCTTTGCCGAAGGCGCATGGGGTGGCAGCCTGCCCGCTGTCTACGGCCATGAGGCCGCCGGACATATCACCGCCGTGGGTGCGGGCGTCACCGGTCTGGTGAAAGGGGATCCCGTGGTTGTGACCCTGATCCGCGCCTGCGGCACCTGCCCAAGCTGCTCTGAGGGCAAACCCACCATCTGCGGCACGCCCTATGATGGCACCAAAGGTCCGCTGAGCACCTTGGACGGCGGCCCCCTGGATCAGGCCATGGCCTGTGGGGCCTTTGCCGAAAAAGTGGTGGTGGATCAGTCTCAGGTGGTCAAGATTTCCGAGGACATCCCAATGGAAGCCGCAAGCCTGATCGCCTGTGGCGTGATCACCGGCATTGGGGCCGTGGTCAACGCCGCTCAGATCCGCGCTGGTCAGGATGTGGTGGTGATCGGCGCGGGCGGCGTCGGCCTCAATGCCATCCAAGGCGCGCGCATCGCTGGCGCCCGCCGCATCGTCGCCGTGGACATGAGCGAAGAGAAACTCGAAATCGCCAAGGAGTTTGGCGCAACCGACGGCATTCTGGCCACCGACAAGAAACCTTTTGTGCAGGCCCACCGTGCCATGGGCCGGGGAGCGGATGCGGTCATCGTCACCGTGGGAGCCATCCCCGCTTATGACACCGCCCCCCGCTACCTCGCGCCGGGTGGCAAGGTGATCATGGTGGGCATGCCCCATTCCGGCGAGAAATCCAGCTATGAGCCAGTGATCCTTGCCGCCATCGGTCAGGGCATGCAGGGCTCCAAAATGGGCGATGTGGTGATCAAGCGCGATATCCCCTGGATGGTCGATCTCTATCAGCAGGGCCGTTTGAAACTCGATGAACTGATCTCCGGGCGCTGGTCACTGGACCAGATCAATGAGGCCATTGCCGACACCAAGACTGGCAGCGCCAAGCGCAACGTGATTATATTCAACCGCTGACCCACAAGACGGGAGACTCACCGGTGCTGCGCTTTTTTACGGACCTCTTCAAACCCAAATCCGCGCCACCGCCCCCACCGGTGACCTCTGAAGCCTCGATGAATTTCGACGCCGCGGAGGTGGCCCCTTTTCTGACCCGCCTCTCCAATCATCCCCAGTTCACCTTCCCCGCCAATATGGCCTCAGAAGTCGGCGACACCCTCGCCACAATTGCAGTGGACGATACCAAACGCTGGCGTCTCACCTGCGCCTTTGACGGCGAAGACATCTCCATGGACATCGAAGTCTTCATGGACGATATCGACGCGCCCGATCTCTATTTCTTCAGCACGCAGGAGGCCATTGCGGTGATTGAGCAAGAGCTCGAAACCTTCGCCGAAGAAAAGGGCCTCTGACCCCACTTCGCATTCCGCCTAGTCAAATCTGCGCCAGACAGCCGGACACCTCTTGCCATTGCCGCCGCGAAAGCCGCTCCCGCGCCGCGAGAAGCCAATAGGTCTCATGATGGTGCAGCACCTCATCGCTCAGCCGCACCAAACGCCCGGCTGCAAGGTCTGATGCCACCAGCGGCAAAGACGCCAGGAGCACCCCATGCCCGGCCCGCGCCGCCGCCAAGCCGGTGGCAAACGTGTCAAACCGCAGCTGCGGCACCGGGGTTGTGGCTGTGCCAGTTTGCTCACACCAGCGCCGCCAGCCCGGGCGCGGCCCGGACACTGACAGCCGTGGCAGATCCTGCCAGCGCACCTGCTTCGCAAGCCCCTTGCCCACCGGCTCCTGCCCCACAAGCGAAGGTGCCGCCACGGGGCTCATGCGCTCCTCATAAAGCGGCCGGGCATAATGCACCGGCCAATCCCCGCTGCCATAGCGAATCCGCAGCGCCGCCTCATCCAGCGCCTCGCCACTGGACACCACCATGGTGCTGAGGCTGATCTGCGCCCCACTCACCTGCGCAAGCGCCGCCATCCGTGGCACCACCCAAAGCTCATTCACCGACGCACTCGCCGAAAGCGTCAGCCGGTTGCGCGACACCCCAAACAGCGCCTCCGTGCTGTCGCGCAACCCCATCAGCGCCGCCTGCACATGTGGCAGCCAGGCCTCCCCCTCGGCGGTCAGCGTGATCTGCCGCGCCTGCCGGATAAAGAGCTGCGTGCCCAGACGCGCCTCCAGATGGCCAATCCGTTGGCTGATCGCCGATTGGGTCAAACCGCTTTCCTGCGCCGCTGCCGTAAAGCTGCCAAGACGCGCCGCCGCCTCAAAGGCACGCACCCATTCCAGCGGCATCTGATCAAAGCCTGACTTATCCATTAACAAACCGCTCCCTCACCTATCAAAAGGCTAATTTGATTTATGCATCCAGATCGCGGAACTGTCGATGCAGATAAGACCGCCACAGGACTCCCCTGAGCCAGCAAAGGATCCCCCCATGCCACAGGTCACCCTCTCCGCCGACGGGCGCCAGCTCACCTTGCAGACAGACAGCACAAGCCTGCGCTTTCATGCGCTCTGGCTGCGCGACAATGCCATTGATGGGGCCACCCGTGATCCCGGCAACGGTCAGCGCCTGATCACCATGGCCGACCTGCCTGCAGAAACCACCCTCACACAGGCCAGCCTCAGCGATGGCACACTTGTGCTGACCTTCGGTCCCGATGGTCATAGCGCGCGCTATGATCTGGATTGGCTCGTCGCCAATGCCTACGACAAGCCCCAGCCGCGTGACGCTGGCCGCCTGCCCGCGCAGACCAGCGCCTGGACCAGCGCCCTCAATGCAACCGTCCCAACCGGCGCCTATCCAGAAGTGGCCCAGAGCGACAGCGCCCGTGCCACATGGCTGGAACACATCCGCCGCTATGGCTTTGCCAAAATGACCAACCTGCCGGTGCAATCGGGCAATCTCTTCAAAATTGTCGATCTTTTTGGCTATGTGCGCGAAACCAACTACGGGCGTCACTTTGAGGTCCGCACAGAGGTCAACCCCACCAACCTCGCCTATACCGGCCTTGGCCTTCAGGCCCATACAGACAATCCCTACCGCGATCCCGTGCCCAGCCTTCAGGTGCTCTCCTGTCTGGAAAACTCCGCAGAGGGTGGCGAAAACATGGTGGTGGATGGCTTTGCCTGTGCCCTGCGGCTCAAAGAGATCAACCCAAAGGGCTTTGACCTGCTGTGCAAATACACCGCCCGTTTCGAATATGCCGGAAGCGCCGGGGTGAAGCTGCAATCGCGCCGCCCGATGATCGAACTGGCCCCGGATGGCACGCTACAGGCCGTGCGCTTCAACTCCCGCTCCATCGCGCCGCTCGTCGATGTGCCCTTTGACGAGATGGAGGCCTATTACGCCGCCTATCGCCAACTCTCCGAGATCATTGACGACACAGATATGGAGGTGACCTTCAAACTGGAGCCGGGCGAAGCCTTCATCGTTGACAACACCCGCGTGCTGCACGCCCGCAAAGGCTATTCCGGGGCGGGCAACCGCTGGCTTCAGGGCTGCTATGCCGACAAAGACGGCCTGCTCTCCACCTTGGCCGCATTGGAAAGCCAGCAGGAGGCCGCCGCATGAACACGCCAGAGCTGACCCGCGACACCATTGTGGATTTCATCGGCGATATCTTCGCGCGCTGCGGCGATGAGGAATATCTCGGCGAACCGGTGACCATGGCCGAACATATGCTGCAAGGGGCCACCATCGCCGAACAGAATGGTCAGCCAGAAGACATCATTGTCGCCGCCCTGCTGCATGACATTGGCCATTTCACCTCCGAATTTGGCACTTTCTCCATGGAAGACACAGAAGACCGCTACCACGAAGAAGCCGGGGCCAAGGTGTTGGCCGCGTTTTTCCCCTCCGTGGTGATCGACTGCGTGCGCTATCACGTGGCGGCCAAGCGCTATCTCTGCGCCACCAAGCCGGAATACTTCAAACGCCTCTCTGACGCCTCCATCCATTCCCTGAACCTTCAGGGCGGCCCAATGAGCGCCGAAGAGGTGACCGAATTTGAGAAGAACCCAAATCTGAAAAAGATCATTCAGGTCCGCTATCTTGATGAAGCGGGCAAGCGCCCGGACATGCAAACGCCAGACTACGCCCACTTCGCCCCCATGGTGCAACGGATCGTTGATGCCCACCTCGGCGTGTCAGCGAGTTAACACTTGAAGGGGCGAAAATAGCACCGACGCATCACCGACGGGATACCGACGCGATACAGACGTGAAATGTTCGCCCTTTCTGCCCCTTACCACAGCGCACGGTCCGGTAAGGGAAATTCTCCTCAAAAACTCCCCCCGCATCGCGATCTCTGTTTGACGAGGGCCCGCTGCATGAGGCTCAATACCTCAGGCCAGCACCGCACAAAGGGGCCCTCATGAAACTGACCGATCTGGATGTGATCATCACCGCGCCCCCGGCTCCCGGTTGGGGTGGCCGCTATTGGATTTTGGTGAAGCTTCAAACAGATACAGGCCTTGTGGGTTGGGGCGAATGCTATGCTGCCACCGTTGGCCCAGAGGCCATGACAGCGGTCATTCACGATGTCTTTGCGCGTTATTTTTGCGGCGAAAATCCCGAAAACATCGAACGGCTTTTCCGCCGCACCTACTCTTCCGGGTTTACGCAACGCCCCGACTTAACGGTTATGGGCGCTTTCTCCGGTCTAGAAATCGCCTGCTGGGACATTTTGGGCAAAGACCGTGACCGCCCGACCTATGCGCTGCTGGGCGGGATGATGAACGAGCGGCTGCGCGCCTATACCTACCTCTATCCCCTTGATCACCATGATGTTTCCGCCTTCTGGACTTCCCCGGAGATGGCCGCAGAAAGCGCGTTGGCCATGGTGGAGAAAGGCTATACCGCGGTGAAGTTTGACCCCGCAGGCCCCTACACCATGCGCGGTGGCCATATGCCTGCAATGCGCGACATTACCCTCTCCGTCGACTTCTGCCGCACCATTCGAGAAGCCGTTGGAAACAAAGCAGATTTGCTCTTCGGCACCCATGGTCAATTCACCACAGCTGGCGCCATTCGACTGGGGCAGGCCTTGGAACCCTATAGCCCGCTCTGGTTCGAAGAACCCACCCCGCCAGACGCCCCCGAAGACATGGCCCGCGTCGCAAAACAGGTCCGCATTCCCATCGCCACCGGCGAACGCCTGACCACCAAATCCGAGTTCGCCACGGTGTTGAAATCCGGCGCAGCGGAAATCCTGCAACCTGCGCTCGGCCGCGCTGGCGGTATTTGGGAAACCAAAAAAATTGCTGCAATAGCAGAGTGTTACAACGCCCAGGTCGCGCCCCACCTCTATGCAGGCCCAATCGAGTGGGCCGCAAATATCCATCTCGCAACATCAATCCCCAACCTCTTGATGATCGAGACCATCGAAACAGATTTCCACGCCGCGCTGATCTCTTGCACGCTGAAAGTGGAGGAAGGCTTTGTCATCCCACCGACGACAGCGGGTCTTGGGATTGAGGTCAACGAAGCCCTCGCCCGCGCCCATCCTTTTGATGGCAAAGGGTTACATCTGCAAATGCAGGACGCCCCCTGCGACTATGTCAACGGCAACAGCTTTGCCGGTGGCGCTCCCCCAAAAACATGACACGACTTAAAACCTCGGCAACGGGGTGCTATATGGAAAGAGACCGCAGCCCTTGGACGCCAGACAGTGACCCTTCAAAGCCTTCCCACTCCGCCTTCAGAAATGGCAAAAAACGCAGAAAACGCCGCAGCTTACCTTAAGACGCTGGCGCATTCCGGGCGGCTTATGATCCTCTGTCATATCGGGTCTGGAGAAAAATCCGTGTCTGAGCTTGAAGAGATTCTGGATCTTCGTCAGGCCGCTGTCAGTCAGATGCTGGCCCGTCTGCGCGAGGAGGGTCTGGTCAGCACCCGGCGCGAAGGGAAAACGATTTATTATTCTTTGGCAGATGACAATACCTCTCAGGTGATCTCTCTGCTCTATGCGCTCTTTTGTGGACCACAGCCGGAGTAAGCCCCGTTGCGTGCCCCCGCAGTTTTGCCCGCAGAGATCTCCGCGTGGTTCAAAAAACGCAATTGGCACCCCCACCCCCCCCAGCTCGACATGCTGGACCGTGCGGAGGATCCCTGCACGCTTTTGATCGCCCCCACCGGCGGCGGGAAAACACTGGCTGGCTTTCTGCCCACATTGGTGGATCTCGCGGAAGCACCCCACACAGGCCTGCACACACTTTACGTGTCCCCCCTCAAGGCCTTAGCCTCTGATATAAAAAGAAATTTACGCACTCCGATCGAGGAGATCGGCCTTAACATCCGCATCGAAGACCGCACTGGAGATACCTCTCAGACGGTCAAAAAACGCCAGCGTGTGGACCCGCCGCATATCCTGCTGACCACCCCAGAAAGCCTTGCCCTCCTCACGTCTTACGAAGACGCGCCACGCATTTTTCAGGGGCTCAAGCGTGTGGTGGTGGATGAAATTCACGCACTGGCCGAGAACAAACGCGGCGATCAACTCTTTCTGGCGCTCTCGCGTCTGCAAAGCCTCTGCCCAGATCTGCGACGCGTCGGGCTCTCGGCAACAGTTGATCATCCCGAAGACATCGCCCGCCTGCTCGCCCGCAATCCAGACCCTTGCAACATTCTCTACGCAGACCCCGGCCCGGCGCCCGACATTTCCATGCTGACTACAGACGCCCCGCCGCCCTGGTCTGGCGGCGGGGCGGCCTATGCCATCCCTGCGGTGCTTGCACAGGTGAAAGCCCATAAAACCACATTGATTTTCCACAACACCCGCGCACAGGCAGAAATTTTCTTTCACAATCTGTGGCTTGCAAACGATGAGGGCCTGCCCATCGGCATCCACCATGGCAGTCTCGATCGGACGCAACGCGAGAAGGTCGAAGCCGCCATGGTACGGGGTGATCTGCGCGCCATTGTCTGTACGGGCAGTCTGGATCTGGGCATTGACTGGGGCGATGTCGATCTGGTGATACAGGTGGGCGCACCCAAGAATGTCAAACGGCTGGTGCAGCGCATTGGCCGTGCCAATCATCGCTACAATGCGCCCTCCAAAGCCCTGCTCGTACCCGCCAACCGTTGGGAAGTGGTGGAATGTGTCAATGCGCTGGAAGCCGTGCACGCCGGAGAGCTGGATGGCGATCCGTTGCCCCAAGGGCCCCTCGATGTGCTCTGTCAGCATATTCTGCTCACCGCCGCCGCAGGCCCCTTTGAGGCAACCGCGCTGTTTGACGAAGTCACAGGCGTCGGCGCCTATTCGCGCCTCAGCCGTGCGGAATTTGACACCTGCCTCGATTTCTGCGCCACCGGAGGATATGCTCTAAAGGCCTATGATCGCTGGCAAAAATTACAGCAACGCACAGATGGTCTGTGGCAATTGCGCGATCCCCGTACCGCCGCACGCATCCGCATGAACGCAGGCACCATTCAAGACAGCGACACACTCAAAGTGCAACTCAAGCGCAATCGCAGCGGCAAACCGCTGGGTGAGGTTGAGGAGGCCTTCGCCGCCACGCTTTCCAAAGGGGATACCTTTCTCATTGGTGGCCAAATCGTGCGCTACGAGGGCCTGCGGGACATGACCGTGCAAGTGTCGCGCAATGCGGCCCGCAAACCGCGCGTTGCGGTTTTCTCAGGCACAAAATTCGCCACCTCAACACAATTGTCTCAGCGCACGCTGCGGTTCCTTCAAGCAAGGACATGGCCTTCGCTGCCCAGCCATACCGCCGACTGGCTCCGCCTGCAGCACGACATCTCACGCATGCCAGAACCCGGCCGTCTGCTGGTGGAAACTTTCCCACGCGATGGCCGGGAAAACATCTGCGTCTACGGGTTTGCAGGTCGCAATGCACAACAAACGCTCGGGCTTTTGCTGACCAAGCGCATGGAAGATCTGGGCCTCGCCCCCATGGGGTTTGTCGCCTCCGACTATGCCACATTGATCTGGGGGCTAGACGAAGTTGTTGCCCCCAAAGACCTCTTCGATCTCACAATGCTGCGGGACGGGCTTGAAGGCTGGCTTGCAGGCAACGCTCTGATGAAACGTACATTTCGCGCTTCGGCCACCATTGCCGGGCTGATCGAGCGCAACACCCCCGGTGCCAGAAAATCCGGGCGGCAGGCCACGTTCAGTTCAGATATTCTCTACGACACTTTGCTCAAATACGATCCCGAGCATCTGCTGCTTAAAATCACCCGCACCGAAGCGTTGCGCGGCCTCGTCGATTTTGCACGTATTGAAGCCATGATGCTGGCGGTTGGGGATCGCATCGACCACGTTCGCGCCCCACATGTGACCCCGCTGGCAGCCCCCCTGCTATTGGAGGTTGGCAAAGTGCCTGTGCAGAGTGGCAGCGCTGAAGAACGGCTATTGGCCGAAGAGGAAGCCGCGCTGATGCAAGACAGTGGTCTGGCCCGCGTAAACGTTTAGGCTCAGAAAACTTTTCTTGATCGGGACCGTATCGTTGTCTTAGGAACGTATCATGAACGGCGTTGACATTACACTGGCAGGCTGCACGCTTACGGCCTTGGGATCCGGCGCACTTTGGTGGCGGGATCAAAGCCTGATTGTCGTCTCAGATCTACATCTTGGCAAGACCGAACGTGTGCTCCGGCGGGGCGGCCCGGCGATGCCCCCCTATGAAACACGCGACACGCTGATCCGGCTGGAAAATGACCTCACTGCAACGGGCGCGGGCACGGTGCTTTGTCTTGGCGACAGTTTTGACGACGTCGAAGCCGCACGCACACTGTCAGAGACGGACCGCCTTTGGATTGCCCGCCTGCAGGCCGGACGACGGTGGGTCTGGATTGAGGGCAACCACGATCCCGGCCCCATCGACATGGGGGGCGCACATCTTGCAGAATTGCCGCTGCCACCGCTGACATTCCGCCATATCGCACAGGCTGGCGCAAGCGGCGAGGTTTCTGGGCACTATCACCCCAAAGTACGTGTTCAGACGCGTCTGCGCAAAATTTCCCGCCCCGCGTTCCTGTTTGACGGTGACCGCATCATTCTGCCCGCTTTTGGGACCTACACCGGCGGACTGCGCAGCGATCACAGCGTCCTGCGAGATCTTATGCGGCCAGAAGCCATGGCCATTGTCACCGGACAGATCCCCCGTGTGGTGCCAATGCCGCGCTGACACGAACAGCTGACATCAGCGCCACAAAAAAGGCGGCCACATGGGCCGCCTTTTATAGTCTATTCACCAGCAGTTACGCAGTCAGGCCCTCTGGCTCTTCCAGACCGTTTGCACGGCAGCACGCCGTCACAGTGTTGGCCAACAGACAGGCAATGGTCATTGGGCCCACACCGCCCGGCACCGGCGTGATCGCACCCGCCACTTTCGCGGCGCTTTCAAAATGCACATCCCCCACAAGGCGGGTTTTACCTTCGCCTTTTTCAGGCGCATCAATGCGGTTGATGCCCACATCAATCACGGTTGCGCCTTCTTTGATCCAGTCGCCGGGCACCATCTCAGGGCGTCCAACAGCCGCCACAACGATATCTGCCTGCTTCACCACACCGGGCAGATCCTTGGTGCGGGAATGGGCAATGGTGACAGTGGCGCTATCGTTCAGCAGCAACTGCGCCATCGGCTTGCCCACAATATTGGACCGGCCAATCACAACCGCATTCATGCCAGAGATCGAACCGTGGTGATCACGCAGCATCATAAGGCAGCCAAGCGGCGTGCAGGGCACCATGCTCTTCTGGCCAGTGCCCAGCAGACCCACGTTGGAAATGTGGAACCCATCCACATCCTTTTCTGGCGCGATGGAGTTGATGATCAGATCTTCGTTCAGATGGCCGGGCAGCGGCAGCTGTACAAGAATGCCATGCACGGAGGGATCATTGTTCAACTGATCCACAACCGCCAGAAGATCCGCCTCAGAGGTCTCTGCATCCAGCTTGTGTTCAAAGGAATTCATGCCCGCTTCGACGGTCTGCTTACCTTTGGAACGCACATAGACCTGAGAGGCGGGGTCTTCCCCAACCAGCACCACCGCCAAACCGGGGGTGATGCCATGATCTTCTTTCAGACGCGCCACATGGCCCGCCACTTTTTCACGCACGGTTGCAGCAAAGGCTTTCCCGTCGATAATTTGCGCTGTCATCCGATTGTCTCCCTCAAACCTCGGTCCGGGCATAGGCATCCCGGTAGTGTTCCATCTGCATCCGTGTTGCCATCACGGCATTCTTCATCAATGTGGCCACCGTCACAGGGCCCACACCGCCCGGCACAGGGGTGATCCACCCCGCCACCTCGGCACAGCTGTCAAAATCCGCATCCCCAACCGTACGCGCACCCTCTGGCGTCTCCACACGGTTGATCCCAATGTCGATCACAGCAGCCCCCGGCTTGATCATGTCACCAGTCACCAGCCCCGGTTTGCCCACCGCGACAAAAACCGCATCTGCGGCCCGGCTGTGCATGGCGACCGAGCGGGTCATGTGGTGACAAACGGTCACCGTCGCGCCCAGCCCCATCATCAAGAAGGCAATCGGCTTGCCCACGATTTCGCTGTGACCAATCACGGTGACGTTCAAACCTTCCATCTGCAAAGGCAGGGTCTTGAGGATCTCCACCGCGGCCACGGCCGTACAGGGGCCAAGCGCCAAATCGTTATAGACAATATTGCCGATGGTGGCCGGGTGCATGCCTTCCACATCCTTGAGAGGATGTACGGCCTTTTGCAGCACTTTCACCGGAATATGATCCGGCAGAGGCCGCTGAATGATGATCCCGTTCACACGCGGATCGCCGTTCAACCCCTGCAGGATGCCGATCAACTGTTCCAGCGAGGTTTCATTGGGATAGCTGCGCGCCTCAAACTCCACACCGGCGTTTTCAGCCTGTTTTTGCTGGTTGCGCACATAGAGCTCTGCGGCGGCTGTGTCGCCAACAGAAATAGACACCAGCTTGGGCGCCCATCCTTCTTTGGTCAGAAGCTCCGCTTCGGCACGAACCTCCGCTCGCATCTCCGCAGCAATTGCTTTGCCATCAATTAGGGCTGCCCGCATATTTGTGTCCACTACACTATTCAAAGTCGATTGTTTGTGCTTCCCGGGCAATGGACCAATCGATGAGCTGACGCCACAGTGTCTCGATCAAATCTGCATCGAGCGCCACCTCGTCCGCATTTTTTCGGACCTTGGTCACCACATCCTCAACCCGCTCCGGGATAGAGGCAGGAAGTCCAACCTCTTGTTTGATGTCTATTGCCCGGTCGATGTAGGTCGCCCGCTTGGCAAGCAGCTGGACCAACTCGCGGTCCAGCAAATCAATTTGATCTCTCAGGGTCTGCATATCAGGGCAATCAGCGGGGCTCAGCATGTCATCCTCTCGCAAGTTATGAACATGCCCTACCCCGCCAAAGCCCGGATCGCAATGCGTCAGAACAAACCTTCGATCAGACCTTCGTCATTCAGGCGAATGCTCTCTGCCGCAGGGGTGCGTGGCAGACCTGGCATGGTCATGATTTCACCGCAGACAACCACGATAAAGCCAGCACCGGCGGACAGGCGCACCTCACGCACAGGCACGGAGTGGCCGGTTGGCGCGCCGCGCAGCGATGGGTCGGTGGAGAAAGAATACTGTGTCTTCGCCATGCAGACCGGCAGGTTGCCATAGCCCGCAGCTTCCCATTCTTTCAGCTGATTGCGGATCTTGTTGTCTGCCAGAACCTCGTCAGCACGATAGATGCGCTTGGCAACGGTTTCGATCTTCTCAAACAGAGGCATATCGTCTGGATAGATCGGTGCAAAGTTGGCGGAGCCACCTTCAACGATTTCCACAACTTTCTCTGCCAGAGGCGCGGAACCTTCAGAGCCCAGCTCCCAGTGGCGGGACAGAACCGCTTCAACACCGTGCTCTGCACAGTAGTCTTTCACAGCCTGAACTTCTGCGTCGGTGTCAGTCACGAAGTGGTTGATGCCCACAACAACCGGCACACCGAAGGACTTCACGTTTTCAATGTGACGGCCAAGGTTTGCACAGCCGTTTACCACTGCATCCACGTTTTCTGCGCCCAGATCCGCTTTCGCAACGCCACCGTTCATCTTCATGGCACGCACAGTTGCCACCAGCACCACTGCGGAGGGTGCGATGCCAGCTTTGCGGCATTTGATGTTCATGAACTTTTCGGCGCCAAGGTCCGCACCAAAGCCTGCTTCGGTCACAACGTAATCCGCCACTTTCAGCGCGGTTTTGGTTGCGATTACGGAGTTACAGCCGTGCGCGATGTTGGCAAATGGGCCGCCGTGCACGAAAGCCGGGTTGTTTTCCAGAGTCTGCACGAGGTTCGGCTGCATCGCGTCTTTCAGCAGAACGGTCATTGCGCCCTCTGCTTTGATGTCGCGGCAGTAAACCGGGGTCTTGTCGCGGCGGTAAGCCACAATGATGTCACCCAAACGCTTTTCCAGATCTTCCAGATCGTTGGCCAGACACAGGATCGCCATCACTTCGGAGGCCACGGTGATGTCAAAGCCGGTTTCACGTGGGAAGCCGTTGGACACGCCGCCCAGAGAAGCCGTGATCTGACGCAGGGCGCGGTCGTTCATGTCGACCACACGACGCCATGCGACGCGGCGGATGTCGATTTCGCACTCATTGCCCCAGTAGATGTGGTTGTCGATCATCGCCGACAGCAGGGAGTGTGCCGAGGTGATCGCGTGGAAGTCACCTGTGAAATGCAGGTTCATTTCTTCCATAGGCACAACCTGTGCCATGCCGCCGCCCGCTGCGCCGCCCTTCATGCCGAAGTTTGGACCCAGCGATGCTTCGCGGATACAGATCATGGCGTTTTTGCCGATCTTGTTCAGGCCGTCACCCAGACCAACAGTGGTCGTGGTCTTCCCCTCACCCGCAGGGGTTGGGTTGATGGCAGTCACAAGAATCAGTTTGCCGTCTTCTTTGTCTTGAACGGAGTTGATGAACTCCTGGCTCACTTTGGCTTTGTCGTGGCCATAAGGCAGCAGGTCATCCGTGCTGATACCCAACTTTGCACCAATTTCCTGAATCGGTTTTTTGTTGGCCTCACGGGCGATTTCGATGTCGGTTTTGAAGGTCATGGCGGTCCCTGTCAGGTAATAGTTGACGCTCTGTCATCCTGTTGTAGCGCTGACAGAAGAACCGGCGAGATGCATTTCCGACATTTCCGACGCTTCTTGCGTCGGCATATGCGACCGTAGTTTCGTTTTGGAAACGCAACGTCACAATCCGCGTCAAAACCACTGACAGTGCTTCTACTGCGAGCGCACCGATTCCATATGGGCCCAACGCGGCTGATCTGGAATGAACAGGCGCATGCAGTCGCCTACCGACAAACGCCCCGCACATTCCACCCAAGCCGTCACACCACGCCGCCCCTTGGCTGCGGATTTGAACCTGTGCCCAAGCCCCGGATAGGTCTCTTCAATCACGCGCCCGGGGAATTCACAGGGCCGATTTTCCATATCTATCGTTATCGTCGCACCACTCGGTCCCTGCAGCCTGGAGCTCGGCGGCACATGTGTCAGATCCGGAAGCCCCTTCACCACAATAGAGGCGCCGAGCATTGCGGGATCAACTTGATCAACGCCCATGATTTCCGCGATCTGATCAAGTTCCTCTTGAGACACGACTGAAAGCTGCCGCACGTTCATGATTTCCGTGCCTCTTTCATACAGCGCCTTCACCCGGACACAGGATTGACGGGTCACACCAGAATGAAACTCCAGCACATCACCGCCAAATGTCAGATCCAGTCCCTCGACTGCATCCGCACTCAAGTTGTGATCAGAGTTTGCCACCCGTCCAAGCCAGACCACCTCGGCGGCGTAGGATGTGGGTTTTAACGCGGGCATTTTTTAAGATCCTTAATTAAATTCTCTAAAACTCTAAAAGCTCAAAACAACTCAGGCAATAAATTTGAGTCCCATAGCGGCGTAATTTCAGAACAACCCAAAAAGAAAAGCCCCGAAGCGCTCACACGCTCCGGGGCTTTTATACATCTCATTTAGCGTCAGGCTGTCGGCTCTGGCTCCATACCACCGTCGCCGCTGGGTTTGCTGCGCGGCTTGGTTTTTGGGATGGCCGTTACACTTGGGGCATTGCCCTCATCCGCACCACCATCGCTGTCATCGCCTGCGTGTGGTGGATCTCCGTCCATCACGCGTTTGATTTCATCACCGGTCAGAGTCTCATACTCAAGCAGCCCCTGCGCCAAACGCTCCCATTCTTCATTATAGTCAGTCAGAAGTTTGTGCGCCTGATCATAGCCGTCCTGAATGAGGCGTTTCACCTCTTCTTCAATCAGCTCTTTGGTATGGGCCGATACAGAGAAACCACCGGTGTTGCCCTGATAACCTTCATGGGCTTCCGCATAGTCGATATTGCCAACTTTGTCTGACATGCCCCAGCGCATCACCATCGCACGCGCCAGTTGGCTGGCCTGCTGAATGTCGCCGGCCGGGCCGTTGGACACGTGGTCATCACCGTATTTGATGATCTCCGCGGCCTTACCTGCCATCGTCATCGCGAGCTTCTGCTCACATTCTGACTTGTGCCAGTTCAGACGGTCCATCTCTGGCAGAGAAACGACCATCCCCAATGCGCCGCCGCGCGGAATGATGGTTGCCTTATAGACCGGGTCACATTCAGGAAGCTTCAAGCCAACCAAAGCGTGGCCCGCTTCGTGATAGGCGGTTTTCTCTTTCTGATCCTGCGTCAGCACCATCGAGCGGCGCTCCGCGCCCATCATCACCTTATCTTTGGCGGATTCAAAATCCTCCATGGTGACAAAACGACGGCCCACACGCGCCGCCATCAGCGCGGCTTCGTTCACGAGGTTGGCCAGATCCGCACCAGAGAAGCCCGGTGTCCCACGCGCAATAATGCGCAGGTCTACGTCAGGGCCCAGCGGGGTCTTGCGCGCATGCACGCCCAAGATCTTCTCACGACCTTTGATGTCCGGGTTGCCCACGGTCACGTTGCGGTCAAACCGGCCCGGACGCAGCAGCGCAGGATCAAGCACGTCGCGACGGTTGGTAGCCGCGAGGATGATCACACCTTCATTGGCCTCAAAACCGTCCATCTCCACCAGCAACTGGTTGAGGGTCTGCTCACGTTCGTCGTTGCCACCGCCATAACCGGCACCCCGGTGACGACCGACCGCATCAATCTCGTCGATAAACACAATACAAGGCGCGTTTTTCTTCGCCTGCTCAAACATGTCACGCACGCGGCTTGCACCCACACCAACAAACATCTCAACGAAGTCAGACCCGGAGATGGTGAAGAACGGCACGCCAGCCTCACCGGCAATCGCCCGCGCCAGAAGGGTTTTACCCGTGCCGGGAGGGCCGACAAGCAGCGCGCCTTTCGGGATTTTGCCGCCGAGGCGGGAAAACTTCTGAGGGTTGCGCAGGAATTCCACGATCTCTTCGAGTTCTTCCTTGGCCTCATCAATGCCTGCAACGTCGTCGAAGGTCACGCGGCCATGCTTTTCGGTCAACATCTTGGCCTTGGATTTGCCAAAGCCCATTGCGCCGCCCTTGCCACCGCCCTGCATGCGATTCATGAAATAGACCCAGACGCCAATCAAAAGCAGGAAAGGCAACAGGCTGATCAGGAAGGCTTGAAAACCGTTGGTCTCTTGGCTCTCCGCCCGCACATTGATACCGCGATCCGTCAGCAGTTTCGTCACTTCAGCATCCGCTGGCAGAATGGTTGTATTGGCCGTGCCATCCTGCGTTTCATAACGCAGTTTCTCACCGTCAATGACCACATTCTGAACTTGGCCAGCTTCCACCGACGCAACAAAGTCGGAATAGCTGGCGTCACGGCTTTGCAGAGACGATCCATCCCCGCTGAACAGATTGAACAGAGCCAGGATCAGCAAAAACAGCACGACCCAAAAAGCTACATTTCTTGCATTGCCCAAGGCAAGTCTCCCTCTCAGAACGCCTGTGACCTATCACGTAGGCGCAAACAGTTAAATAGAGATCGCTGACGCGTAATCAATGCGGTATTTGGCATTCTCCCCCTCAAGCCCCGTCAAATACCACGGATTTTCAGACCAAGCTCACTTTCCACCCATTTTTAAGCCCAGCCAGAGGGGCCGCAATCAAAGTTTCTCCGCGCCAGACCGCAGGCGAGGACAGCAAGCTTTGACGCGGCAGGTCAGGACTTGGCGGCGCTTCCATTTGGCGCATCCCTTGCGCGGACAGCGCGCCAATATGCAGGCCTTCCACATCCGCACCCTCAGGTGGCTCCATCTGCCATCTGCCATCCCATATCTCGGTTACGCGGCAGCGCAGGTTTTGGATGGCCGCCCACTCCCGCGTAATGCGCAACTCTGTTGATGTGGGTAGGATCAAACAGCCATGCAACGACATGGGCCGCTCCCCCTGCATCGCGGCTTGCACCGCCCGAAACCGGGGCCGGTATGCCGCGCCGGACACCTTTGAAAGGCTCTCTGCCAACAATCGGGTCAAAAGCGCTGCTGGCAGAGCATCTGCGATGGCGCGCTGCAAAATCACATCCCCCGCATCGTGGGTCACACAGGTGTCTCGCGCTATTGTCAACGCCCAACCCGCAACCTCTTTTTCACGCGCCATATGGTCTGCGGTCTGCACCAATCGCTCCACTGTCAGCCCGAGCGGTCCAAGCGTGCTTAACATCTGCCGCGCCTTCACACGATCAAAGCGAGGGTCTTCATTACTGGGATCATCGGCCCATGTGATGTGCTGCTCGCGAAGATATGCACGCAGGCTCTCCCGCCCGACCTCCAGCAGAGGACGCACCCATGTGATCCCCGCCTGCTCATAGCGCGGAGCCATTGCCGCCAGACCATCAACACCCGACCCGCGCGCCAGACGCATTAAGAAAGTTTCCGCCTGATCGTCTTTTGTATGCCCCAAAGCGACGCAGCGAATGCCCTGCGCTTTGGCCCAATGAGCAATAGCCGCACGCCGCCCCTCGCGCGCCGCTTGCTGGAGATTGCCGGCACCATCCCAGGCCCATGTCAGACTGTCATGTGATAGACCGTGATCCGCCGCGTAGGCCGCCACAAGGGCCAGCTCTTCGACCGCCTCCGCCCGCAGGCCATGGTTGACGCTCACCACCTTCAGATGCGCGCCGCCCCAGCGTCGCAACATATCAAGCAATGCCAGAGAATCGCCTCCGCCGCTCACGGCCACGCCCAGCACATCGGGAGGATTCGCGCCAAAAATGTGGTCTAGCGCATGCTGTAACGCCTCTTCAGGCGGACTTAGGAACACTGCAGACTGGCCATTTCCGTCTGTGCTTCCGTCACAAATGCCCCACCTGGAAAGCGCACACCAACTTCGTTGAGTGTCACGCAGGCTTCATTGACCTGTCCCAGAACGCCAAGCGACTTGCCAAGACGGTACAGCGATTCAGGCGCTGTGCCTGCTAGCGGAGCCCCTGAGTAAGCCTCCAGAAACGCGCGAGCGGCACCGGTCATATCCGCCTGCCCCTCAAGGGCCTGACCACGCCGCAGATGCGCCTCCGCCTCAAGCGGGCTACCGGGATAGGTTTGCACAAATGTGGCAAATTGATCTGCCGCTGCGCCAAATTCGCCTTCATCCAGCGCGGTCATGGCACGGCCAAAATCGGTCTCCTCGCCCACAGCAAGCTCTGCAGGCGCGCCATCACCGGAGCCGTCATCCGTTACCCCATCCGCCAGAGAGGGCACTTCGGCCACATCCCCGCCAAGCGTGGTAGTTTCCCCAAGCTGGCTCAGGTCGCCCCCCTCCAATTCAACAAGACGGAACTCAAGATCGCCGATGCGATTGGTGCCATCCTCGACAATGCGCTCCACACGATACTGAAGCTGTTCGGTTTTCCCGGTGAGCACCTGAAGCTGCTTTTCGATCACATCGACTCGTTCCAGCGTCGTGGCCCCGGCCACCGCTGTGCCCGGCGCCCCTGTCGTGGACAACTCACGCTTCAGCTTTTGAATTTCCACATAGAGAACAGAAAGCTGCTGGCGCACATCTGCCAGTGTTTCCTCGCGCGTCTGCGCCTGCCCCATGATCGGAGCCATCACCAGCGCCAAAGCGCTCAGACCTGCAAAAACCTGCGCCCGCATTTTCTCTTATCCCGTCACATTGGCTGTCAACACCGTCACCGCCCGGCGGTTCTTGGCATAACAGCTTTCCTCAGAGCACACCTCAAGTGGCCGCTCTTTGCCAAAGCTCACCGTGCGAATGCGATTTCCCGCAACCCCCTGCGCAATCAACAGCTCCTGCACCGCGCTGGCACGGCGCGCACCAAGCGCAAGGTTGTATTCGCGCGTGCCCTGTTCATCGGCATGGCCTTCGATCACAGCGATGTAATCCGTATTGGCGAGCAACCAATTGGCCTGCGCCAAAACCACCAGACGGCCCTCTTCACTCAACGTGGATTGATCCACGGCAAAGAGCACCCGATCACCAACCGCTTCCTGAAAATACGCAATGGAACTCGGATCCGCACTGCTGCCCAGCCCTTCGCTGCCACTATTGGTGCCAGAGCCATAGCTGCTATCTGTGCCAAAACGATCTGCATCCGTACAGGCGCCAAGCGCCACCGCACAGCTCAGAACTGCCGCTGTTGTCCATGTCTTCATGAAATTGCCTCGCCTCTCAAACCGACTGTCTTTTTGACGTCCTTGTGCCTGTTGGGGCTCCTTTTATCACAGGAGCCCCAACAAGAAAACGTTGCCTTCCCTGACCTGCAGATCAGCATCACTGAAGCGGAGACCAGCTCGGGTCTGAGCCACCACCAGAGATTTTCACAGGCTTAAGATTGCGCCCGGATACATCCACGGAATAGAGCGTGGCCGCCCCGCCCGCGCCGCGCGTTTCTCGCGTGAACATGATCACCCGCCCATTGGGCGACCATGTTGGCCCTTCATCAAGGAAGGAGGCCGTCAACAGCCGCTCTTCGCTGCCATCGGTGCGCATCACGCCAATGTGGAACCGCCCATTATGTTGTTTTGTAAAGGCAATCAGATCCCCCCGCGGGCTCCAGACCGGAGTGCCATAGCGCCCTTTGCCAAAGCTGATCCGCGTCGCCTCTCCGCCCGCAGCGTTCATGATATAGAGCTGCTGCGTGCCGGAGCGATCGCTTTCAAACACAATCTTGCTGCCATCCGGGCTGTAGCTTGGCGCGGTTTCAATCGACGGTGTCGAAGTCAGACGCTGCCGTCGCCCACTGCCAATATCCATTTTATAAAGATCCGTATTGCCTGCCTCTGTCACCGACATCACAACACTTTTACCATCCGGCGAGAACCGTGGCGCAAAACTCATGGTGCCGCTTTCATTGGACAGCACCTTGCGCCGCACCGATCCCACATCCAGCACATAGACCTGCGGAAAGCCCGTTTCATAACTCGTGTAAAGCACCCGGTCCCCGGTTGGGGAGAACCGCGGCGCAAGCACAATGGCGCTACTGTCGGTCAGATACTGCAAATTCGCCCCATCATAATCGATCACGGCCAGCCGTTTTTTGCGGTCATTCTTGGGGCCGGTTTCCGCCACATAGACAACGCGGCTGTCAAAATAGCCGCCCTCGCCCGTGATCCGCGAATAAACGGCATCTGCCACTTTATGGGCCATCCGACGCCAGCCATCGACTGTGCCTTTGAAGCGCAGCCCATTGCCCAGCTCTGTGCCTGCAAAAACGTCATAAACACGGAATTTCACTTCCAGCTCATTGCCACGCACCGCAACGCCACCGGTGATCAGAGCCTGCGCATTGATGGCTTTCCAGTCGGCATATTGTACCGGACTGCCAAAATTTGTGATCGAAGAGATATGCGCCTTGGCGGGTATCTCCCGAAACAACCCGGTGCCGTTCAAATCTTCCGCAATCACCCGGCTGATATCCTTGGCGACCTGGTTGGAGCCCTGCGTTTCGGCCACAAATTCCGGCACCGCATAAGGCAGGGGCTCAATCACCCCATCCGTGATCTCAATACGCAGAGGCGTATTTTGCGCCTGCGCAGGCGCAAGCCATGGGCCAAGCGTTAGGAGTGCCATGGTCAGGGTCACAAGAAGTCTGCTCATCTGCGCCTCATATTTTCTGGATTAAATGTTATCTCAACATCCCGCCAATGGTCATATTTTTCCACTGGAAGATCATAGCCTGTCTTCTGACAGCGCAAAACTGCTCGTCTGGCGGACTGAAAGGCGGTTTGCACAGCAGTGTCATCACCGCCCTGCGCGCTCAACAGCCGCACATCGCTCTGAACTTTGCCGTCCTGATCCAACGACACACCCACCACAACGGTCACATCCGCCGCGCGCGATCCCACATCGACAATCCAGCACTGCTGCACGGCAACGCGCAGCCCGTCTTTCTCCCCCCGTGTGAGCGGCGGACCTGACGGCCCGCGCGGCGTCTCACTGGTTTGCGTCGTAGCCGCATTGGCCTCAGCCAAAGCCGCCGCGATGGCATCTTCTGTCGCCGCAGGGCTGGGCGTGGGGGTCACTTGTGTTGGGCGCAGACGCGGGCGCAACGATCGGCTGGGTGCCGCGCTGGCAACCTCGTCTTGCTTCGGTTCAGTTGCGATCTCTGCGGAGGCGGCCTCCGGCGCGGTTTCTTCCTGCGCCTCTTCGGTTGCGGGGCCCGCTTCATCCGGTGTGGTTGCCTCCTGCACCACATCCGCAATGGCCACATCCGGCTCCGGCGGCGCAACAGGCTCTGGCGCCACACGATCTGCGGGGCGCGTCACAGGCCGCACTGGTGTGTCAGGGATCACCACCGCGGACTCAACCTCTGGCGTTGGCAATTGCGGGGTTTCCTGCGCCACATCCTGCGGCGTCACCGGCACGGGCGGCGCAACCTCTACCGTTTCAGGTACCGTGTCAGGCACAACGGGTTCCGTTTCGGCCGGCGTCACCTGTTCTGGGGTCACATCGGGCTCCGATACCAGATCAGGGGCCACCGGCACCTCCTCTGGCGGGTTGGGCAAAGCCAACTCGGTGGCCGCATCCGGCGCGGCTTGCGCCTGCAGCAGCGCCTCAAAGTCTGCCGCCGAAATCACCGACACATCCGTCACCTCCATAGGAGGCGGATCGGAGCTGAACACCCCGCCAAGCAGGACCCAGCCGATCAGACCGGTGTGGGCCGCGCCCGAGATATAATGGCCGATATGCACCCGCGCGCCCTAGTTGTCCGCCGTTGCCGTGCCATCCAATGTTGGCCCGCCCACATCCGTCACAAGCCCCACATCAGAGAACCCACCGGCATTCAGCGCGCCCATCACTTGCACCACAGCCTCATAGGGAATGACCCCATCCGCACGCAAATACACCCGCTGAGAATCCCGCTCCGCCGCCACCGCGCGCAGCTTGGGCACCAGTTCATCGGCGGCCACCGGCGTGGTCATAATGGTGATGCCCAGCTCCGCATCAATGGTCACGGTCAAAGGCTCTTCTTGCTCTCCCGGCAAAGGATTGGCCGCAGTCTTCGGCAATTCCACAGGCACACCCACCGTCAACAGCGGCGCCGCCACCATAAAGATGATCAGCAGCACCAGCATCACATCCACAAACGGCGTGACGTTGATCTCGCTCATTGGGGGGCTGCTGCGGCGATTGCGGCGACGGCGTTTGCCGCCTCCACCGCCCGATTTCATCACACCCGCGCCCATCTCTCAGGCGTCCAGCTGGCGGCTGAGAATGGTGGCAAATTCATCGGCAAAAGCCTCATAGCCTGCCACAATCCGATCACTGTCCGCACTCAGCTTGTTGTAAAAAATCACCGCCGGGATCGCGGCAAGCAGCCCCAGACCAGTGGCAAGCAGCGCCTCAGCAATCCCCGGAGCCACAACCGCAAGGTTGGTGTTCTGCTGTGCCGCAATCTCGATAAAGGCGTTCATGATGCCCCAGACCGTGCCAAACAAGCCAACAAAAGGCGCTGTGGAGCCAACGGTCGCAAGGATCGGCAAACCATTTTGAAGCTCATCTGCCTCCTTGGCGATGGCCACGTCCATCGACCGGTCAATCCGACTTGTGGCATTGGCAATCAACCCGCCATCCTGACGATGGCTGCGCTGCCATTCCACCATGCCAGCGGCAAACACCCTCGCAGAGCGCCCAGAAGGCTCAGGCCCAAGATCCTCAAAAAGCTGATCCAGTGGCTCACCCGACCAAAACGCGCGATCAAACCGCGCCGCTTCGCGCCGGGCTTTGCGATACATGATCTGCTTCTGAACGATCACCGACCAAGACCAGAAGGATGCCACAATCAGCATCACCATCACCAGTTTTACGGTCAGAGTTGCGCGCGCAAAAAGCGCCCACATCGAAAAATCGACTGCTGCGTGTTCCATATTGCCTGCTCTGCTTTGCGGCCCTCTTAGGGGCCTTGTTTGGGAGCAAACCTAGCCGGTTTCTATAGCGAAAGCCATTAAATTGCCGCGCCTCGCGGAAATTTGCCCGCTCAATGCACCATTTGGCGGATATTTGCCGGCAAACGCACCGGTTGGCCCGCTTCATTCATGCAGACCACCGTGACCATGGCGTGAAACAAGACCTCTTCGCCGCGCAGCACCCGCTGCTCCATCACCAGCCGGGCGGCGGTGACATTGGCCACTTCGGTTTCCACAATCAGCTCATCGTCCAAAACGGCGGAGCCCAGATAATCCGCCTCAACCCGTCGCACTGCAAAGACAATACCCTCAGCCTTCATTTCCAGCTGATCCATGCCAATCTCACGCACCCATTCGCTACGGCCGCGCTCGATGAACTTCAGATAATTGGCATAGTAGACAATGCCTGCCATGTCGGTGTCTTCATAATAGACGCGGATCGGCAGGGTATAGGTCATTGGGCTTTCTCCTATAGATGAGGTCCAGACTCTGCGGCCATGGGTAGGCAAGCACCGGAGCTTTTGCAACTGTGCCGCGCTCAGTTTCCGTCCTGATCCAGCCGCAACCGCGCAAACAGGCGCAACGCATGGCTCGCATCCGCCGCCGCTGGCGGCATCATCCGATCATAGGCCGCAGCGATCACCGCCGCAATTTCAGGCCGCAACACGGTCGCCCCATTGTCCGGCACTACCGCAAGCGGGGAACTCTCCGCAAAAGCCTGTGGCCCCCAGGTCACTATCGTCTGCACCGCCTCACCCAGCGCCAAGACCTCGGCCGGGATCTGTGCCATTTCCTTGTTCATGCGCAAAAACACAAAAGCCGCCTGAATGGCCCCCGCATTGTCAAACCGAAACGCGCGATACTGTGTGGCATCCGCCGCTTTCAGACGCGTCACCAAAGATGTGAGATCCGGGATCAAACGCTCCAGATCCGGCACCGCCAGCAATTCCTCCCATTCACGGAAGAAAAACATCATCAGATTGCTGCCCAGCTCCGGATCCGTCTCCGCCATCTGATGTCCCACAAGGGCAACCACGGCCTCCAGCGCGCCTTTCACCGTGCGCAACGTGGCCTCTTCCACGCCAAAAACCACCGGCGCAATGGGCCGTCCCCACCGGGCAAACCCATAGCTGCCATCTGCACGAATAAAGAGCTTTTCAACGTCCTGCGGTGTCATACGCGCCTCCTGAAACACTGCGCGCTTCATGCCGCCCTTCTGACGCCAAGGCAAGCCTTTCACAGCCCGGCCCACCTCAACATCCCGACATCGCTTCTTCTGACGGGAAATACTCCAGGGGTTTGGGGGCTGGCCCCCATTTTAAACGCGCGTATGGGGCCCGCTCCCAGCTACGCCAACTCACGCGCCCAGGGTGGATTTGCCCCCGCCCGCGCCACGGTCACTGCCGCCACTTTGGCCCCAAACAACAGCGCGTCCTTGGCATCCTCTGCTGAAAGACTGCCGATGCAGTCTTTGCGCAAGAGGCCCAGCTCAGACAACCGCGCCAAGACACCGCTGTTGAATGTGTCCCCGGCCCCCACAGTATCCACCACCGTTGCGGGCTGTGCGGGCACCGCGACCTGTTCACCGCTTGCCAGAAAGCCCTGCGCACCCTTTGAACCACAGGTAACGATCACAAAGGCGGGCCCTTTCTGGAGAAGTTTTTGCGCACGCGCCTCAAGGCCTTCAACTTCCGGCATCAACCAGCCCAGATCCTCATCAGAGACTTTCACCACATCCGCCTGTGCAAACATCAGGTCCAAACGCGCACGATAGCGCGACACGTCACGGATAAATCCGGGGCGAATATTTGGATCGATCATCACCGCCCGCGTCGCCCCCTCACGCTGCAAAACATCGGCATAGGCATTGGCACAGGGCTCCACCGCAAGGCTAATGCCGCCAAAAAACAGTGCCTCAACCTCCTCGCCGATCGGTGCCACATCCGCAGATGCCATCATGCGTCCGGCAGTATTTTCATCATAAAACGTATAGCTGGCATGCCCATCTTGAAGCTGCACAAAAGCCATGGTTGTGGGGCGCGCAGAGCGCACCAACGCGCTGGTGTCCACATGACTTTCCCTCAGGCGTGTCTCAAGCCGTGCGCCAAACTGATCCGTCGAAACACCGCTAAGCAGACCAACCTGCGCGCCCAATCGCCCAAGCCCCACCGCCGTGTTGAACACCGCGCCCCCCACATGGGGCACAAAGCCCTCGCCCCCTGCAACAGTCGGTTCAGGGATCATATCAATCAGAGCTTCGCCACAACACAGGATCATCGCGCGTTACCCCAACCACTTGGTGTAATCACTGACCAGGAGATGCATCGGCGCCACATCTTCTTCAATCTCGGCAAAGCGCCCAATGGGCGCGCGGAAGACATTGTCAGTCTCATCATCATTAACGGTGGAGACTTCCCCGATCAGCACATCCCCGCCTTCTCCCCAAAAGGCATGCCAATCCCCCGGCATCAACGTCAGGCTCTCGCCGGGTGCAAACTTTAGCTTTTCTCCGGGCGCAAAACTGCGGGCGATGCCATCACACATCACCACACCGCCGCGATCTTCGGCAAAATTTCCCGCATCATCGGAGCCATAAAGCTCCACCACCAAGGTCGCACCGCCTCGATTGATGATATCCTCGGCCTTGATCACATGCGTGTGCATCGGCGAGAGCTGATCCTGACGTGAAATCAACAGCTTTTCCGCATAGCACATCCCCCCGCCCCGTTGCAGATCCGCCAGGCGTCCATTACGCAGAGTGAACAGAAACAGCCCCATTTCATCAAAACGGCCATCACCATAGTCCGTGATGTCCCAACCACAGCGCGCGTCAATCAGAGCTTTGGCCTGCGCTTTCTGCGCCACAAACATGTCAGGTGTCCAATAGGCAAAAGGCGGCAGCTTGAACCCGTAAGAGCGGATCATGTCATCCGCCGCCTGCATGATCTCATTGATGGTGGAACGTTTCATCTTATCCTCCCTGCACGCGCCCCTGTCCTCCACAGAATAGGCGCCAGCAAATCTGTTGTTGTACCTCAACTCACGGCAAGTGCCGCAATCCAATCTGTGCCAGCACGCCGGTGTCTGCGCCAGCGCGCTGCCCCGTTCCAAAACATGCTCAGAACTGGCGTACATCCGTGATGGTTTCTGATCCAAATCCAGCACTCAGGATATGCGCCGTGATCTTATCGGCTGTATCTTGCGCCTGCGCCAACGCACCCTCTTCTTTCATGGCCTTGAACTGGTCCAAAATAGAAAAATCTTCCTCCGGCGTGGCGCGGATGGTGGCCTGCATGCCGGTGTCAATCACCCCCGGAGCGATGCTTTCAACCTTCAATGCCGTCACCCCGTCCTCCACCATAGCGCGCGCATGCATATCCAGCGCAGCTTTGGTGGCGCAATACACGCTCCAACCGGTGTAGGCATTGCGACCTGCCCCACTGGAAATATGGGCCACCCGACGATCTGCGGCCCCCTGCGTGGCGGCCACAAAGGCATTGGTCAACAACAAGGGGCCTGTGACGTTCACAGCAATCGCCCGCGCCACAAGGCTGGCGTTCTGTCGGCCAATCGGTGCCACCGGTTCCACAATCCCCGCATTGTTGATCAGAACAGCATCCGTCGCCCCTGCCAGAAACCGCGCGAAATCTTCCCCAGACGCAAACGCAGACACAGCCGCCTCATCTGCCAGATCAAGCGCTACTTCGCTCAGATGATCATCGGTCTCGCCAAGCGCGCTGCGCGACACGCCAAGCACATCAAACCCGGCATGGATCAGGCTCTGTACCAGCCCCGCGCCAAGCCCTTTGGAATGCCCCGTTACAATTGCCTTTTTCATGCCAATTCCCTCGCATGCAGCGAACACAGCCCTGCGCCGTATCCTCGCGCTCTTTATCAGATGCCGCAGCGCGCGACGCAATCATCCCGTGATCAAAATGGCCCGAAAGTCATTCACATTTGTCAGCGTCGGCCCTGGCACCACCTGCGCACCAATGCGTCCAAAGAAACCATGCGCATCGTTGATCGCAAGCGCGGCCTGCGCATCTGCATCCATTTTCTCCGCCTTGGCAAGCGTGTCCGGGCCAATGATCGCGCCGGCCACCTCGGCGGCCCCATCCACACCATCCGTGTCACAGGCAATCGCGTAAATCCCGACCATGCCATTCAACGCCACGGCGAGCGCCAGCGCGAACTCGGCATTGGGTCCACCCACACCGTCACCACGCCGCGTCACCGTGAGCTCCCCGCCTGACAACAAAACCAAAGGCCCATCGGCGCTGTGTTTGCGCGCCAGCGTGGCCTGCACTGCGGCCACCTCGCGCGCTTCGCCTTCCAAAGCATCATCCAGAATATCCACCCGGCACCCGGCCTCTTCCGCCACACGCCGCGCTGCCTCAAGCGACTGGCGTGGAGAGGCAAAAAGGATATTCTCCGTTGTAGACAGGCGGGCATCCCCCGGGGCCAAAACCCCGCCGTGGGCTTGAGCAGCGGCGACGATATGCTCCGGCAGCTGCACGCCATACTCCGCCAGCGCAGCCAGAGCACTCTGCAGATCGCGCGGCTCGCCCACCGTGGGGCCAGACCCGATCATGCCCGGTTCATCCCCCGGGACATCAGAGATTAGATAAGAAACCACTTTGGCCGGGTAAGCCGCCGCCGCCAATTGCCCGCCCTTGGCCTGACACAGATGTTTGCGCAGCGCGTTCATAAGCGAGATCGGCGCACCCGACGCGAGCAGGTCGGCATTCACCTTCTGCAATTCTTCGAGCGTGACCCCGGGCACAGGCACGGTCAGCAGAGAAGAGGCGCCCCCGGAAATCAGACAGATCACCGTATCCTCAGCACTCAGCCCCTGCACCAGTGCAAGCATCTCAAGCGTCGCCGCCGCGCCTGCCGCATCCGGCACCGGGTGCGCCGCAGAGGCAATGCGGATCCCATCACAGGGCCGCTCGTAACCATAACGCGTGATCACCAGCCCCTCACAAGGCCCCCATGCACTTTCAAGCGCTTCGGCCATGCGGGCACTGGCCTTTCCAGCGCCAACAACCAACACACGGCCTTTGGGTTTCTCGCCCAAAACCCCCGGAAGTGCCGCCATAGGATCCGCCACAGCAACGGCCTGATCAAAAAGATTTCGCAGAAAACGCTCAGGGTCTTGCATCATCGTCTCTCTCCTCAGAGGGTCCCGCTTGAGGCGCGCACCATCAACTCTACTGGGGTTCGCAGCTCGCGGGCCGGTGCCGGACCATTTTGCAGCCACTCCAGCAACTGCCCGCTGATGGTATTGGCGAACTCTGGAATTCGGCAACACACAGAGCTCAGCGATGGCGCACTGTGTTGGCATTCGGCGATGTCATCGACCCCCACAATGCGCAGCCTGTGCCCCACATCACGCCCCATGGCCACACTGGCTCCCAAGAGCCCCAGCGCGACAAGGTCATTGAAACACACAACACCATCCACATCGGGATACTGCGACGCCAGAACCGCCGCCTGCTCCAATCCAAACTGGCGCGTCGCCGCGCCCGTCAGCATGATGGGCTCCTGTCCCTGCTCCTCCATCACGGAGAGATAGCCAGAGGCCCGCTCCTGCGTGACCGGGCGTCCCTCCAGCCCTCCGACAAAGGCAATGCGCCGCGCTCCGCGCGCGCGCAGATGCGCCACCGCCAGTCGCCCCCCCTCTTTGTAATCCGGTGCCGCAAAGGGAAATTTGTCACCGCGCATATCGCCCTGTCGAAACACCTGCATCGCAGGCAAACCCGCGCGCGCAATCTCTTCAAAGGCCGCACCGCTGTCATCATAGGTCGGGCTGATGACAAAGCCAGATACCCCATGTTCGATCAGCGCCTTGATCATCTTATGTTGCAGAGCCGGATCTTCATTGGTGTTAGCGAGAACCGCAACATAATCCTGTTGCGACAGGCTTTCCTGCAAACACGCCGCCAGTTCCGAGAAAAACGGATTGCGCAGATCGTTGATCACCAGCCCTATCAGGCCAGTAGAGCCAGAGCGCAATTTGGCGGCAGACCGATTATAAACATACCCGATCCGCCCCATTACATTTTGCACGTGCTCGCGGGTCTGCGCCTTCACAAGGGCACTGCCCTGCAACACGAGGCTCACGGTGGATTTTGACACCCCGGCCTCACGTGCCACATCTTTGATTGTCGGTCTGCGTTCCATAACGCCTAGGTGTCAGATACCATGCAATGAAAGCAAGGCCTTCATGCGGTTTTCGGCCAGTTCTGGCGCTGCCAGCAACCCGGCCGTATCTGCCAGCCTAAAGACTTCTGCATAATGGGTGATATCGCGGCTGGCTTGAAATCCTCCGGGCATGATGAAGTGGCTCTGTGATCCGTTCAGCCAGGACAAAAAGGCAATCCCTGCCTTGTAAAACCGCGTCGGTGCCCGAAAAATCTCCCGTGAAAGCGGCACGGTCGGCGACAGCAGCGCATGATAGCGATCCGTTTCCCCAAGTGCGAGCGCCTCAAGCGCTTGGCTCGCGGCAGGGGCAATGGCGGCAAAAATCCCCAATAGGGCATGGGAATACTGCGCGCCATTGCCCTCAATCAGCGCCGCATAGTTGAAGTCATCCCCGGTATAGAGCCTCACGCCTTCAGGCAGGCGGGCCCGGAAAGCTTCTTCGTGGGACTGATCCAACAGAGAAATCTTGATGCCATCCACCTGCGCCGGGTTCTCGGCAATCAGCTCCAGCACAAAATCACTGGCCTCGGCCACATTTGCACATCCCCAATATCCGGTCAGAGCCGGATCAAACATGTCCCCCAGCCAATGCAACACAACAGGCTCCGCAGCGCCATCAATCAAGCGGCGGTAGACCTGACGATAGACCGCCTTATCCGCGCCAATCGCCGGCAAGGCCCGCGTGGCCATCAGGATCAACTGCCCCCCGGCGGCCTCAATCACTTCGGCCTGATGTTCATAAGCGGCAATAATGGCCTCTGCTGAGGTCAGCTCTGAGGGATCAACATGATCCGTGCCAGCGCCACAGGCCACACGTGGCGCCAGCGGATGTGCTTTGGCGGCCAGCATGGTCCGCTCGATCAGTTCGCGCGCCGTGTCCCAATCCACGCCCATGCCACGCTGTGCTGTATCCATGGCCTCTGCCAGTCCCAGCCCCTGATCCCAAAGCCCGTGACGGAAGGCCAGAGTGGCCTCCCAATCCACCGCCGGACGCCCAGTCCAGGGATCCCGTTCAGCCATCGGATCAGACACCACATGGGCTGCGGCAAAAGCCGTGCGCGTCAGCGCCACCTTGGGCGCACGCGGCACCAGTGGGGTGCCGCTTAACGTATAGGGTTCCAAACGCCCGTCTGCAGTTGGCAAAGTCAGCATGTCGTCAATCCTCTCTGCAACACCCGTTACGCCTCAATGTCCAACACCAGCACACCGTCAATGCCGCCCTCCGCATGGGCGACGATCTCCGCTCCCCAGCGTTTGTGTTCGGCATCGGCGGAATAGGTCGCCAGATCGTCAAAGCTGTCAAAATCAATCGAAAAGCCGTGCATATAGCCGCGTTCGATCTTCTCCGGGCTGGTCGATCGCCCGCCATGAAACCCTGTTGCGCCCTCAAGACGCTCTGTCACCCGCGCCAGACCGGCGTAGATTTCCGTGATCGTCGCTTCAGAGACATCCGCCCGAAACCGTGTGAGAACAATATGTTTGATCATGCTGTAAGTCCCTGATCTTCTTTGATCATATCGGCGGCTTTCTCGCCGATCATGATCGATGGTGCATTTGTGTTGGAAGAGTTCACCGTCGGCATGATCGAGGCATCCGCAACCCGCAGCCCCTCAAGCCCGTTGAACCGCAGCCGGATGTCCACGACCGCCCCCGCATCTACCCCCATGCGACAGGTGCCTGCACAATGATGGCTGGTTTTGGAGTGCTGACAGATGAACGCGAAAGCCTCCTGCTCGGTCTGAACCGTCGGCCCCGGCAGACGTTCTGCCAGAATATAAGGCTTGAGCGCGTCCTGAGCGAGAATGTCACGCACAAGCTGCAAACCACGCAGGGACATCTCCCGGTCATAAGGATCTGCCAGATAATTCGGGTCGATCAGCGGGGCTTTGTTTGGGTCCGCCGATTGCAGCCGCACAGTGCCGCGCGAGCGGGGTCGCAGGAAGCAGGCGTTCAACGTCACGCCTCCATTGGGCATGGCCGCAACACCCGCCTCAATGCCTGTACCCAGCCCCAAATGCATCTGAATATCGGGGGAACGCGCGGTTTCATCAGCATACCAAAAGCCGCCGGTTTCAAACAGGCTGCTGGCGACCGGCCCCTTGCGCGCCAAAAGATATTGCAGCCCGGCAAGAGCGCTCATATGCAACTTGGCAAAACGATCATAGGTATGCGGGCCGCTCACCTCACATATGGCATATAGATCAAGGTGATCTTGCAGGTTCGCCCCGACATTGGGCTGATCCAGCTGTACCTCGATGCCCAGCGCGGCAAGCTGATCCGCAGGCCCAATGCCCGACAGCTGCAACAGGCGCGGCGATCCAATTGCGCCGGAGGACAAAACCACCTCCCGCGCCGCGCGCAGCTCTGTGCCATCCATCAGATCCACACCAATCACGCGCCCTTTTTCCACCGCCAGACGTCGCACCTGCGCGCCCATACGCACCGTCAGGTTCTTGCGATCGCGATTTGGTGCCAGAAAGGCCATCGCTGCCGAAGACCGCCGCGCATTGCGTTGAGTGAGCTGGTAATAGCCAACACCATCCTGTTTTTCGCCATTCACATCCTTGGTGGCCGGAATGCCCAATTGGCCACCGGCGGCAATGAAAGCATCACAAATCGGCAAAGGCGCACTTGGCTGGCTCACCCCCAGCGGGCCGCCTTTGCCGTGATAGCGGCCCTCATAGGTGTCATTGTCCTCAGACTTGCGGAAATACGGCAGCACATCCTCATAGCTCCAGCCCTCACAGCCCATCTGCCGCCAGTCATCATAATCCTGTGCCGCACCCCGGGTGTAAATCTGCGCATTGATCGCTGAGCCACCGCCAATCACCTTGGCCTGTGTGTAGGGAAACACCTTATTTTGCATGTGTTTCTGCGGCACTGTTGTCCAGCCCCAACTGCCGATGCCCTTGGTCATCTTGGCAAAGCCCGCAGGCAGGTGGAAAAACGGATGGCGATCGCTGCCGCCCGCTTCCAGCAACAGCACCGACACATCCGCCACTTCGCTCAGGCGCGACGCAATGACCGATCCGGCCGATCCGCCGCCCACTACGATAAAATCAAATTCCGTCTGCATATCCGTTCCTCACAGCCGCGCAATCGACAGACCACCGTCCGCCCGGATCACCGACCCGCTGCAATAGGCCATCTGACCCTGCGCCAGTGGCACCACCATTTTTCCGATATCTTCAGGCTGTCCCCAGCGCCCCGCTGGGACCAATCCATCCGCGATTCTTGCGTCGTATTTGTCTTTCACACCCGCCGTCATCTCCGTGGCGATCACACCGGGGCGCAGCTCAAACACTCCGATATTATCCGCCGCCAACCGCAGCGCGAACAGCTGTGTCATCATCGCCGCGCCTGCTTTTGAAACGCAGTATTCTCCCCGCTCCGGGCTCGCCATTGTGGCGCTGACAGAGGTGACAAAGCTGATGGAACGGTAGGCCGCGCCCTCCTGCGCCAACATCCGGCGCGCCACCTCCTGCGTCAGAAAAAACGCGCCACGCAGATTGACGTTCTGCACAAAATCCCAGTTCTCCGGCTTCAGATCGAGCAGATCACCCCGCACGGGTGCGCCAACCCCTGCGTTATTGACCAAGGTGGTCACCGGCCCAAGCGCCGCCTCCACCTGCTCCAACAGCGCAGGGGCCGCCGCCACGTCGCGCACGTCATGACAAAAATAGGCCGCATCACCGCCGAGCGCTTTGATCGCCTGCTGCACCGCCGGTGCATCCCGCTCTGGCAGAGACGCGATCGCGATGGAAAACCCCGCCTCTTTCAGCGCTTTGGCGACGCCAAGCCCAATGCCCTGCTGCCCGCCAGTGATCAGTGCCACTCCACTCATGTCGCAAGCTCCGTTTCAAGAATGTGCTGCCCAGACCGCAAGGCCAGCGCCGCAATGGTCAGCGCCGGGTTCACCGCAGCGGACGTCGGCAGAACAGAGGCGTCGGCAATAAAAAGATTGGGGTGATCGTGGCTGCGACAATATCCATCCACCACGCTGGTGACGGGGTCACTTCCCATCCGCGCGGTGCCACATTGATGGGACGGTGTGGATTTATCAAAAGGCTTGGACAGCACCACCGGAAACCCGGCCTGTTTGAGCTTACGCTTAAGCTGCGCAACCAGCGCCTGATGCGCCGCCCAATTGGTCCGTTGCCAGGCCAGCGTGATCTGCCCACCTGAAACAGTCACCCGGCTGTCCTGATGCGGCAGATCTTCACTCATTGCATAGAAATCAAAACTGCGCGCCGCGATCCAGCGTGCAATGCCCTTCGGCATGCCAGAGCTTGCCGCGAGAATGTCCCCGGTGATCTTGCCAAGCATCTGCACGTTACCAAGTGGCGCGCCCCCCTGACCGTCTCCGTGGTAGTAATCATTGAGCATCAGCGTTTTTTGATAGACCGCGCGATTGCGGCGCAGCGGATGCAACGCCAAAACCGCCGAGCAATTGTGGTTCATGAAGTTGCGCCCCACCTGATCAGACCGATTGGCGACGCCTGTCTCTGCCCCGGCTTGTGCAGATCTCAGCAGCAACGCGGCGGATTGCACCGCGCCCGCCGCCAGCACCACAACCGGCGCAGCAATCCGCTTGCGACTGCCCTCCTGACGGTAGGCCACTGCGGCCACACGTCCGACCGTGTCCAGCTCAAGATATTCCGCCTCACAGCCAGTCAGAACGTCAACAGCTCCGCGCGCCTGTGCCGCGCGCAACACGGTTTCGCCATCCTGTTTGCCACCGCGCGTATTGGGGAAAGCATCCCATGTGGTGGCCCCGCCTGACAGCCATTGCTCAATATCCACCGCCAGCGGCAATGACGCAGGCCGCAGCCCAGCCTCCGTCAAACGCTGCCGCAGGGTGGCAATGTCGGGTTCATCTGGCACAGCCTCAAAGGGGAGCGCCTGCGCCCGTGGCGGATCCGTCGGATCTTCCTGCGCCGCACCGCGCACCTTAAAAAGCTGCTCCGCCGTGTCGTAATAGGATGCAAGATCCTGATACCCGATGGGCCAGCCGGGGGTTGTCCCGCCCTGATGCACCACTGGCGCGAAATCCGCTTCCCGATAGCGCAGCATCACCGCGCCATAGAATTTCGAGTTGCCACCAATGTTGTAATAATTGCCGGGAGAGAAGGCCTTGCCCTGCCCGTCCAGCCAGGTCTCATCCGGCCGATAATGCCCCCGCGCAAAGATCGCCTGCGCATCGCGGTCTGCCGCGCTGGGACGCAGCGCCTCGCCGCGTTCCAGCACGACAACCCGCTTGCCGCTTGGCGCCAGCGCAGCCGCCATGGTGGCCCCGCCAATGCCGGAGCCAATGATCACAACATCGGCCTGCATCAGGGGGCAATCCGTGCTTCCGTCTGAGGATCAAAGGCCACGGCCTTTTCCATATTTACGGCAAAGGTGAACATCTCACCGGGTTGCACCGGCACATCCGACCGCATCCGCGAAATCACATCGCGCCCACCCAGTTGCATCGACACAAAAGTGTCTGAACCCGCAGGCTCGGTCACCTCGATCTTATTGCTGATCTCGGCAATATTGCTGGATTTGCGATCCGCACTGTCAGGGTCGGTGATGGTCTCTGGTCGAATGCCCAGCAGGATCTCCTGCCCTTCATAGCTCGCCAGATTGTCCTGACTGAAGGGCAATACCGCGGCACTGCCATCTGACAGTTCAATCTGCGCCGCCGGACGCCCTTCCTGCATCACCACCTTCGCGGGCAGCACATTCATGGCCGGCGATCCCATGAAGGTGGCAACAAAGATATTGGCCGGTTGATCATAGATCTCCTGCGGGGTGCCCAATTGCTGCACATAGCCACCATTCATCACCGCAATCCGCGTCGACAGCGTCAGCGCCTCGATCTGGTCATGGGTCACATAGACAATGGTGGTGCCCAGTTTCTGATGCAGTTTCTTGATCTCCGTGCGCATATCCACACGCAGTTTCGCATCAAGGTTTGAGAGCGGCTCATCAAACAGGAACACATCCGGATCCCGGACCAATGCGCGCCCCATGGCAACCCGCTGCCGCTGCCCCCCAGACAGCGCGCCGGGCTTGCGGTCCAGCAACTGCTCAATCTGCAAAAGCTTGGCCACCTCCTGCATGGCTTTTTGCCGCTCAGGCTTTGGCACGCCATGCATTTCAAGCCCAAAGGTGATGTTCTGGCCAACGGTCATATTGGGGTAGAGCGCGTATGACTGAAACACCATTGCGATATTGCGGTTGGACGGGTGCACCCCATTCATCGCCCGATCCTTGATGCGGATCTCACCGCTGGTGATGTCCTCCAGCCCGGCGATCATGTTCAGAAGGGTGGATTTACCACAGCCGGATGGCCCCACCAGCACAAGGAACTCCCCCTCCTCCACGGAGATGTCCACATTGTGCAGCACTTCGACAGCACCATAAGATTTGGTTGCGTTGTCAATGTCGAGAAAGCCCATGAAGTCTTATCCTTTTACAGAGCCCGCCATCAGACCGCGCACGAAGTACCGACCGGCCACGATGTAGACGAAGAGAGTGGGCATTGCCGCGAGGATCGCCCCTGCGAAATGCACGTTGTATTCTTTGACGCCCGTTGAGGACTGCACCAGATTGTTGAGCGCCACCGTCATCGGCTGGCTGCTCGCATCGGCAAAAGAGGCCCCAAACAAGAAGTCATTCCAGATGTTGGTGAACTGCCAGATCACGCTGACCACCGCGATCGGGCCAGAGCTTGGCAACAGGATACGCCAGAAGATCTGGAAGAACCCCGCCCCATCAATCTGCGCCGCCCGGATCAGTTCGGTTGGGAACACCGCGTAGTAGTTGCGGAAATACAGCGTGGTGAAACCGATCCCAAAGACGATATGCACAAAGGACAACCCATAGGTAGACCCGGCGAGACCCATCAGCCCCAGCATCCGTGCCATCGGGATCAGAACGATCTGAAACGGGATAAAGCAGGCAAACAGCATCAGGCCAAAGAGGATCGTATCCCCTTTGAAACGCCACTTCGTCAGCACATAGCCATTCAGCGCGCCCAGCACCGTGGAAATGGCCACCGCTGGCACCACCATTTTGATGGAGTTCCAGAAATAGGGTTTCAGCCCGGTTGGCTCGACCCCGATCTGCGCGCTGGCCCAGGCTTGTTTCCAGGGTTCAATCGTAAAGGCATCGGGCAGGCTCATCATGCCCCCACCGGTGATTTCCTCCAGCGGCTTCACTGAATTCACCAGCATCACATACAGCGGCAGAAGATAGAAAAGGGCAAAGAGGATAAGCACCACATAGATCAGCGTGCGGGTCACGCGTCCGGTGCGAATGGCGGTATCTTGTGTGGCCACAGACATCAGCGTTTCTCCCGCAGTTCGGAGTAGAGGTAAGGCACCATAATTGCGGCAATCGCCATCAGCATGATCGTGGCCGAGGCCGATCCGATCCCCATCTGGTTGCGCGTGAACGTATAGGAATACATGAAGGTCGCAGGCAGCTCCGTGGCCCGCCCCGGCCCCCCACCTGTCAGAGCGATCACCAGATCAAAGGTCTTGATCGCCAGGTGGCTTAGGATCACAAAAGCCGACAGAAACGCCGGGCGCAGCTGCGGAATGATGATCCGACGATAGAGATTCCAGTTGCTGGCCCCATCCATCTGTGCGGCTTTCAGAATTTCATTGTCGATGCCGCGCAGCCCGGCGAGAAACATCGCCATGACAAAGCCCGAGGTTTGCCAGACCGCCGCCAGCACCACAGTGTAAATCGCGTAGTCGCGGTTTTTGATCCAGTCGAACTGGAAGCTCTCCCAGCCCCAGGTGTGCATCACGTTTTCAAGGCCGATGCCCGGATCCAGAAACCACTTCCATGCCGTACCAGTCACAATAAACGACAGCGCCATCGGATAGAGATAGAGCGGGCGCAACATGCCCTCGCCGCGAATTTTCTGATCAAGGAAGATCGCCAGCCCCAAGCCAATCGCTGTACAGAGCGTGATATACAGCAGGGCAAAGATCCCCATATTGGTGAGCGAGATTTCCCAATGGCTCAGGCGCCACAGCTTGGAATAGTTCTCCCAGCCGACCCAGCCATAAGACGGCAGAATACGACTGTCGGTGAAGCTCAGATAGACGGAAAACAGGATGAAGCCGTAGACGAACACCAGGATCACCGCCAGCGATGGTGACAACACCAGCTTCGGAATCCAGTTCTGTAGACGGGTTTTAAGATCCGCGTTGGCAGACTGCGCCATTACGCGTCCTCCTTGATGGCAGGAACGAGAGAGAGGGCCAAAGGCCAAATTCAAAGGCGGGGTCTAAAGTGGCGACCCCGCCCGGGGAGGTAACTCTAAGGAAACCTAGGGTTTACTGAGCGATTTCAACCGCATCCACGAGCTCCTGCACAGCAGTCTCGCTGTCATACTCGCCGTTGAAATGCGCAGTCACCACATCGTACACCGCATTTTTCACCGACGCTGGCGCTGCGTGGCCATGTGCCATGGAACCAAACAGGTTGCCGCTGGAAGCCGCCGCCGCGAGATCTTTCATGCCCTGCTTGCCGCAGGCGTCAAAATCTGCATCCGACACATCGGTACGCGCAGGCACAGAGCCTTTCACCACGTTGAACGCAGACTGGAAGCTTGGCGACAGGATCGCGCTGGCAAGCGCCGCCTGCTCGGAAGACACTTCACCGCCCTGATCAAACATCATGAACTGGTCCGCGTTGAAGGTCACCTGCTCTGCGGTCCCCGGGAAGCGGAAGCACAGGAAGTCCTCACCCGGCACTTTGCCCGCGTTCAGGAACTCGCCCTTGGCCCAGTCGCCCATCATCTGGAAACCGGCTTCACCGTTGATCACCATCGCGGTTGCGAGGTTCCAGTCACGGCCAGAGAAGTTGTCATCCACATTTTCACGGATAAAGGCCATGCGATCAAAGGCGGTTTTCATCGCATCGCTGCCCAGCGTCGCGCTGTCCAGATCAATGAAGGCCGCTTTGTAGCCATCCGGGCCCAATGCCCCCATCGCAACCGCGTCAAACACAGTGGCATCCTGCCAAGCTTGTCCGCCATGCGCGATTGGGGTGACACCCGCCGCTTTCAGAGCTTCCACAGCGGAAACAAACTCATCCCAGGATGTGGGCTGTGCAATGCCATTGGCATCCAGAACCGCCTTGTTGGCCCAGACCCAGTTGGTGGAGTGCACATTCACCGGCGCAGACACCCATTTGCCATCGGCTTTGGCAAAGGCTTTGAGCGCATCCGGCACAACCTCGTCCCAACCTTCTTTGGCCGCGACATCATTCAGGTTGGCCAAGGCCCCCTGATCGGCCCAGTCCAGAATATCAAAGCCCAGCGCCTGTACAGCAGTTGGTGGGTTGCCGGCTGTGACACGCGCGCGCAATACGGTCATCGCCTGCTCACCACCGCCACCGGCAACCGGCATATCCTGCCAGCCAACGCTCTGGCCTTCCAGATCCTGCTTCAGCACGTTCAGCGCCGCCGCTTCACCACCAGATGTCCACCAGTGCAGAACCTCCACATCTGCAGCCTGCGCCATGCTGGTGCTGGCCAGCAATGCGCCAACAATGGCACCCTTAGTCTTTGTGAAAACTCGCATATTGTTTCCTCCCTATCTGCGAATTTCTTTTGAATTTATGTCTCCTTGGTCACCCACCGTGCGCGGCTCTTCTCTCCCACACGCATCACAACAGATTTCACCTCAAAGAATTCCTCAAACCCATAGCGGCCAATTTCCCGCCCCTGACCTGATTGCTTAGCACCTCCAAAGGTCACCTCAGGATAGCCATCCATCCAGGTGTTGGTCCAAACCGTGCCCGCCTCCGCGCGGCGGCTGAACTCCAGACAGATGTGCATATTGCTGCTCCACACCCCGGCGGACAGGCCGTAATCCGTTCCATTGGCCAAAGCGACCGCCTCCTCCAGCGAGTCAAATGTCATCACCGACAACACTGGACCAAAAATTTCATCTTGTGCAGCCCCCATGTCAGCGCTCACATCAATTAAAACAGTTGGTTGATAAAATTGATCGCTCAATCCATCCACAACCAATGGCCCGCCCCCCAATGCCAGCTTGGCACCGGCGGCCTGCGCAGCCTGCACATGTTTGTGGATCTGCGCGTTATGCGCGGCGGTCACAATCGCGCCCACCTGCGTGGCTTCATCCATCGGGTCGCCAAAGCGCACATCGCGCGACAGGGCGACAACACGGGCCACAAAATCCTCGGCAATGTCCTTATGCACGATGATCCGGCTGGAGCCATTGCAACACTGACCAACGTTGAAATAGGTCCCGAACACCACCGCATCTGCGGCCTCATCCAGATCGGCATCCGGGAAAATCACCTGCGCATTCTTGCCGCCCAGTTCCAGCGCAACCTTCTTGAGCGTCTCCGCCGCCACCTTGCTGATCAGCTTGCCCACCCGTGTGGAGCCGGTGAAGCTCACCATATCCACATCCTTATGCGTGGACATCACGCTGCCAACCGGATCGCCATAGCCGAGCACGATATTGCACACACCAGCCGGAAGTCCCGCTTCTATCAGAAGCTCACCCAGCATCACCGTGCTGGCCGGAGTCATCTCAGAGGGTTTGACAACACAGGTACAGCCCGCCGCCAGCGCATAAGGCAACTTCTGGCTCAGGATCCAGAACGGGAAGTTCCACGGGGTGATGATCGAAACAACGCCAATCGGCTGTTTCAACACCATCGCCACCATATCAGCGCCCAGCGTGTCATGGCTGTCCCCATGCACACCTCGCGCCAGACTGGCCGCATAGCGCCAATGATCTGCTGCGCCAGAGACTTCACCGCGCGCCTGCGCAATCGGCTTCCCGCTCTCCAGCACCTCCTGCAGCGTGATCCGCTCCACATTGGCCTCGATCAGATCCGCCACCTTCAGCAGGACCGCCGCGCGCTCCTTGCCGGAAATGCGGCTCCAGACACCGCTGTCAAAGGCTGTTCGCGCCGCCGCGATGGCCGCGTTGGCCTCCGCTGCACTGCCCTCTGCACAGCGGCTCACCACAACGCCGTGGCTCGGGGACACCCGCTCAAACGTCGCCCCGCTCGCACTGTCTGCCCACGCGCCATCAATCAGATGCTGCCCGGCAAACACTTCTTTGGCTGGTTCAAATCCTACCGATGCCCTAATCGACAAATCATTCATCATTCAGTTCCCTGTGAATGTCGCGCTGCGCTTTTCCAAAAACGCCGCCACCCCTTCGTTGCGATCCTCTGCCGCTGCCGCCGCTGCACTGCCCAGCGCCTCAATCATCGCCCGGCTGTCTTCACCGCTGCCTGCAAGGATCATGGTCTTGGCAATTTCCACCGCCCGCGGCGACAGCTCCTGTTGCGCCTGCGCGATCTCCGCAGCGCGCGCCTTCACATCCTCGGCGATCTCGGCCACAAACCCGCTCTGATGGGCGCGTTCCGCCGTAATCCGTCGCCCAAACAGCGCCATCTCCTTGACCAGCGGCGCATTCAACCCGGTCACAAGCCGCTGCGTGCCCGACCATCCCGGCACAATACCCAGCCGCGCTTCTGGTAAGGCCAAAGTGGCTTTGGGTGTCATAAGGCGGATGTCGCAGGCAGCCGCGAGCTCCAGACCGCCGCCAAATGCATGCCCATTGATCGCCGCAATGGTGGGTTTGCTCAGCGTCGCGATGCGATCAAACAGACGATGCCCATCCCGCACCCAGTGTCGCGCAAATTCTGCCGGACTTAAGTTGCCCCAGGCGGCAATGTCCGCCCCGCTGCAAAAGGCCTTCTGCCCTGCACCGGTGAGCACCACCCCCCGAACCGCACGGTCTTTCTCCAAATCCACGACGTGACGCTCCAGATCGGCCAGCATCGCCATGTCCAGCGCGTTGAACTTTGTCTCATTTTCAAGCGTGAGCGTCGCAACACCCGCCTGTATGTCAAGGCGCACACCGCTCACAGCACCAGCCCCATCGGCGCCTGTGCCAACAGACGCTTGTCCATCAACTGGGCGTTTTCCGCCACCGTCACGCGGCCTTCGGTCACGCCGACGATATCCGCCTGCGCATCAATGCCCGGCATGATTTCCGTGGCCACCAGCCCCTGATCGATCAGTCGGATCACGCAGCGTTCGGTGATATAGAGCACCTCTTGCCCGGTCTCCCGCGCACGCGCGCCAGAGAAGGTCACATGTTCCACCTGATCCACCATTTTGGTGAATTTGCCCGGTTTGGCTACGCGCAGAGCCTCTTCGCTCAGATCCATCTGCGCGCCCGCTTCAAACCAGCCGCTAAAGACAATCTTCTTCGCGCGCGCGGTGATGTCGACAAAACCGCCGCATCCCGCCGTCAGATAGGGTTTCTTGCCCAGTTTGGAGACATTCACATTGCCCTCCACATCGACCTCAAGGAAGGACAGGAAAGCCATGTCAAATCCGCCCCCCTGAAAATAAATAAACTGTTGGGGGCTCGGCACAAATGCGTCCGCATTGGAGGCACAACCGAAAGCAAATCCCGTGAGTGGCACGCCCCCAACAGCGCCTTGTTCAATCGCCCAGGTCACCGCCTCCGGGTGGCCTTCTTCCAGCAAGACACGCGGCACCATAGCGCTGATGCCAAAGCCCAGATTGGCGGTCTGCCCCTGAGAAAGCTCCATCGCGGCTCGTCGCGCGATGACCTTTTCAACACCATACTCCGCCAGAGTGAAACTGTCCCAAGGGCGCATCACCTGCCCGGAAATCGCCGGATCATATGGGGTCTCACAGGTCTGTTTCTGATCCGGATCCAACACCACCAGATCCACCAGATGCCCCGGCACCCGCACGTCATGCGGCCGCAAACTGCCCCGCATGGTCACGCGGCTCACCTGCGCAATCACCAGCCCGCCATTGTTGCGCGCGGCAATCGCCTGTTCCAGCCCCCCCAGATAGGCACCTTCATGTTCATAAGTCAGGTTGCCATGTTCATCCGCCGTGGTCGCCCGCAGAATGCAGACATCCGGCGCAATATTGGGAAAATGCAGCCATGTTTCGCCGCCAAATTCAGTCCGCGACACAATCGGCGCAGCGGCGGCTTTTTCATTCATCGCACAGCCTTCGCGGATCGGGTCCACAAACGTCTGCAACCCCACTTTGGTCAACACGCCGGGACGCCGCGCCGCCGCTTCGCGGTGCATGTCATACATGATGCCCGATGGCACATTGTAGGCGGCGACCCGATCCTCAACGATCATCTTCCAGATTTCCGGCATCTCAAGACTTGAGGGGCCGGAAGGATAAGAGCCCGCAATCACGCGGCGCAACAGGCCATCCTGCGCGAGGTAATCCATGCCTTTGACGCCATACATGTCGCCCGCCGCAATCGGATGCAGCGACGTGATGTTCTGCGGATGCCCTTCTGCCTCAAATCGTGCTCCAATCGCCTTGAGCACCAGATCGGGACAACCAAGTGAAGAACTCGACGAGACCGAGACAACCGCGCCATCTCTGATCTGTGAAACTGCTTGGCTCGGAGAAACAACCTTGCTCACGCCACACCTCCATAGTCCACATCAACCGCAGCCCCCTGTGCCGCCGCGTCGCGCACAGCCATGGCAACCGCCAGCGATTTGATGCCATCCACGCCGTCCGCAGCTGGGCGTCCCTCGCCTTTGACGGCTGCACAAAAGGCGGCAACGCCATGCTCATAGAGATTGTGACGGGACACCTCGACGTCCAGACGCCCTTCCGCCGTAACCAGTTCCACATCGCCCACCGGCTCCTGTGTCATCACACCTCGCGCAAAAATAGAGCCTTCAGTGCCATGCACCTCAAGCCCGCTTCCGGAAAACGGATGGGTGAAACTTTCATGGCTCATCACCATGGCGCCACTGGGCATGGTCCAGACAGACATGGCGCTGTCTTCAACGCCGTCGCCCATGCCCGAAGCCCCCATCTGCGCCACAACTGTTTTGGGATCCTCCCCCAAGAGAAACCGCGTCACATCCGCATTATGCACAGTGATGTCTGGGATCACACCGCCTCCTGCGGCCGCATCATTGATCCGCCAGCCCTGCAAATGCGGTGGCAAATGCACCGCATGAAAAATTCTCAGAGACAGCACATTGCCGATTTTTCCTGTCGCGATCAGATCCCGCACGGCTTGATGGGTGCCGGAACACCGCAAATGATGGTTGGTGGCAAAGGTCACACCCGCCGCATCGGCGGCCTGCACCATGCCTGCGGCCTCCCCCACGGTCATCGCCAGGGGCTTTTCACACAGCACATGCTTGCCCGCTTCAATCGCGGCCATCGCCTGCGGCAGATGTTTTTCATTAGTGGAGGAGACATATACAGTCTCACAGCGCGCGTCGGCCAGCGCCTCTGCAAGATCAGTTGTCGCCCGCGCAATGTCATGCGCTTCTGCCCATGCTGCCCCATGCTCGGCGGAGCCGCTGACAACCCAGACAACCTCATCGCCCTGCGCACGCACCGCACCAAGCATGTATTGGGAGGCAATGGTGCTCGCACCCACAAAAATCCAACGCATTGCCTTCTTCCTCTCATTTACTCTTGGCCTATCTGAATCACAATTGGAACGATCCAATTTAGTTGCGCAAACCCTAATTGGAACGGTCCAATAATTGCAACGGATATTTTAAGAAATACGGCGAACGGCTAGCTAAACATTTAAAAATAAATAACACTTTCCTAGCTGCTTCCCTTCATCGCGCAGCTCTCCTAATGTGGCAGCGCGCGCAGTCGGAAAGAGGCCCTCTTGGCACAAATCACCTTCAAACAGCTCGAAGCCTTTACAGCCGTGGCAGACCTCGGCAGCTTCCGTCGTGCTGCCGATCGCCTCAACACCACACAACCCAATATCTCGACCCGCATTGCGGCATTGGAAACGCAGTTGGGTCATGTGGTGATGGTCCGAGATGCTGGCTCTGTGCGCCTAACTCCTATGGGGGAAACCCTCCTTAAGGAGGCACGCAATGTGCTGCGCGCAATGGACACGCTGTTGCTCACTGCTAACGATGACGGCCTGTTTGAGGGCACCCTGCGGATCGGCGTGACAGAGATGATCGTGCATTCCTGGCTTGGTTCGTTTTTCACGGCGTTGAAAACCCGCTTTCCGAATATCGATGTTGACCTAACTGTCGATGTCTCCGCCAATCTATCCCGCGCACTGGCCGAACGGCGGCTCGACCTCGCATTGCAAAACGGCCCCTTTGAACGCCAGACCACCGGCATAGAAACCCTTGGCCCCCTGCCCATGCTCTGGGTCGCCAGCCCCCGACTGGAGCTCGGCACACATGTCCTCTCTCTGCGTGATCTGGCCCGCCACCCCATTCTAACCCATGCGCGAGGCACCATTCCCTACAACCAGATGCAGGAGCATTTCGCTGCCGCGCCGGAAATTTCCGTGCGCCATGTCTCCTCCTCCAATCTGGCCGCATGCCTTCAGATGACCCGCGACGGTCTGGGTGTGGCCTGCCTGCCCGAGGCGATGCTGCGCGAAGACCTCTCAAAAGACACACTGCGCCCGCTGCGCTATCTCTGGGTGCCGGACGCGCTCATCTTTGCTGCACGCTTTGACGCGGAGACCTGTCCCAGCTTTGTGCGCGCGGCGGCGCAGATCGCACAGGAGGTAGCTCAGACACATGCAAAGGCCGCCATTCTACACAAGCCCACCGGCCAAACTCCGTGAAGCTCGCCAAAGCCCCCCAACATAGGATAAATTTTATTTATGCATTTTATCCAATCTAATAATTGGATTTCATCTCCCGCCTGCGGATAGCCTGATCGCAACGATCCCTGGAAGGACTATCCACATGCATGCGCACCCCGCCCGTTTAGGCGTCGACATTGGCGGCACCTTCACCGATGTGGTTTTGGAAATTGGTGAAAACCGATTTTCCACCAAAGTGTTGACCACCTACGCCGCACCGGAAAACGCCATCGTGGACGGCATGCATCAGGTCTGCGCCAAAGCAGGTGTAACCCCTTCAGCGATTTCTCAGATCATTCACGGCACCACGCTGGCCACCAATGCGCTGATTGAGCGACGCGGCGCCAAGACTGCACTGATCACAACCAAGGGCTTTCGCGACGTGATCGAAATGCGCACCGAAAGCCGCTTTGAGCAATATGATCTCAACCTCACGCTGCCCGAACCGCTGTTGCCACGCAACCGCCGCTATGTTGTCAATGAGCGTATGGATGCCAATGGCAACCGCCTGACGCCACTGGCGCTGCAAGAGGTTGAAGCCCTGGCCGAAGACCTGCGCGCCGCAAACTATGAAAGCATCGCCGTCGGCTTGTTGCACTCCTATGTAAACGACACCCACGAACGCCTGATTGCCGAGGTGCTGGCCGAAAAACTGCCAGATGTGATGGTTTCGCTCTCCTGCGAAGTCTCGCCGCAGATGCGTGAATATGAACGTTTCAACACCACCATTGCCAATGCCTACATCAAGCCTCTGATCAAATCCTACCTCGGAAGGCTGAAAGACCGTCTGGCCGATGAAGGCGCGGCCTGCCCGGTGTTCCTCATGCATTCCGGCGGCGGCATCATGTCTCTGGAAAGCGCGGCTGACTTCCCCGTGCGCCTGGTGGAAAGCGGCCCTGCAGGGGGCGCAATCTTTGCCGCCGATGTGGCCGCTAAACACGGTCTCAACAAGGTGCTTTCCTTTGACATGGGGGGCACCACGGCCAAAATCTGCCTGATCAAAGACCAGACCCCCAAAACCGCCCGCGTGTTTGAGGTGGCCCGCACTTACCGGTTCAAAAAAGGCTCCGGCATGCCAATTTCCATTCCCGTGATCGACATGGTGGAAATTGGCGCAGGCGGTGGCTCTCTTGCCCATGTGGATGGCATGAACCAGATCCGCGTCGGCCCAGAAAGCGCAGGATCCGAACCCGGCCCGGCCTGCTACGGACGCGGCGGGGAAAATCCGGCCGTCACTGATGCCGACTTGATCCTTGGCAAGCTGGATCCGCAAAATTTCGCGGGCGGTTCCATCCCGCTGCACCCGGACAACGCCGCCAAAGCGCTGCACAATACCATCGGCCAAACATTGGATATGGGCGCCACCGAAGCCGCTTTTGGTCTTGCCGAAGTGGTGGATGAAAACATGGCCAACGCCGCCCGCGTGCATGCGGTGGAAAATGGCGAAGACCTCAGCGACTACACCATGATCGCCTTTGGCGGGGCCGCGCCGCTGCATGCTGCACGCCTCTGTGAAAAACTTGGCGTGTCGCGCTGTCTTGTGCCTCAGGGCGCGGGTGTGGGCTCTGCCATCGGCTTTCTGCGCGCGCCTTTCAGCTTTGAGGCCAACCGCTCTGTCTTTATGCGCCTGAGCGATTTTGACCCAGCCAAAGTGCAGGCGCTGTTTGCCGATATGTCACAAGAGGCCACCCGCTTTGTGCGCAGCTGTGACGCCGAGGCTGAAATCCTGCGCGATCATAAAATCTACATGCGCTACGCCGGACAGGGCTGGGAAATTCCGATTGCCCTGACCGCTGAACAGGCCGCAGCCCCCGACGCAGCCACCTTCCTGCACCTGTTTGAGGCCGACTACGAGGCCCTTTTTGGCCGCGCGGTTGAGGGCATGGAAGTGGAAATCACCGTCTGGAGCGTCAACGCCTACACCGATCAAGCGGCCATCACACCACTCACGGAGGCAGGCGCACTCACCGCAGTCGCGACCACGGCCACCCGGCCGCTGTTTGACCCGGCCCTCGCCCAGACCGTAGAGGCCGCCGTGCTTACGCGCACCGCCCTCCCCCCGGGTCACATCGCTCAGGGTCCAGCTCTCGTCACAGAGGATGAGACCACCGTTGTCGTGCCCGCAAGCCGCGAAGTTCTGACCCATGCCGACGGCACGCTGGACGTGCGCACCAAGGAGACATCCCAATGAGCGAGCACAGCAAAGTCGCCTATCAGGTCATGTGGAACCGCCTGATCTCCGTTGTGGAAGAACAGGCTCAGGCCCTTGTACGCACGGCCTTCTCTACCTCCGTGCGGGAGGCCGGTGATCTGTCCGCTGGGGTGTATAATGCCACGGGCGAGATGCTGGCGCAGGCGGTCACCGGCACGCCGGGCCATGTCAATGCCATGGCCGATGCCGTGGGTCATTTCATTCGCCGCATTGGCGCAGACAACATGTTTGAAGGCGACGTTTACCTGACCAACGACCCTTGGGAAGGCACCGGGCACAAACATGACATCACCGTGGTCACACCCTCCTTTTATGGCGGCAAACTGATTGGGTTCTTTGCCTGCACAGCCCATGTCACCGACATCGGGGGGCGCGGTTTTGGTGCGGATGCCAATGACGTCCACGAAGAAGGGCTCTATCTGCCGATCATGAAGTTTGCCGATCGTGGCCGCGTGGATCAGACCCTTCTGTCCATCATCCGCGGCAATGTGCGCGAACCGGATCAGCTGGTGGGTGACATCTATGCGCTGGCCAACAGCAACGACATCGGCCACCGCCGCCTGATTGATATGGTGGAGGAATTCTCTCTCACCGATCTCACCGGCATTTCCGATTTCATCCTGACCAACTCCCGCGCCGCCACGCTCGCGCGCATCAATGCGCTCACCCCGGGCAGCGCCGCAGGCCATCTGCGCATTGACGGCTATGATGCGCCGATTGATCTGCACGTGACGGTCCACATCGAAAAAGACCGCATTCTGAGCGATTGGGACGGCACCTCAGGTCTCGATAAAAAAGGCATCAACGTGCCTCTGGTCTATACCAAGGCCTACGCCTGTTATGCGCTGAAATGTGCCATCGCGCCGGAAATCCCCAACAATGCCGCCTCGCTGGCGCCGTTCGAAATCACGGCGCCGGACAACAGCATCGTCAACGCCAAGTTCCCGGCCCCGGTGGCATTGCGCCATGTGATTGGCCATATGGTGCCTGATACCGTGTATAACGCACTGGACAAATTGCTGCCCGGCCTTGTGCCTGCCGAAGGCGCCGGCTGCCTGTGCAACTTTCAGGTCTCCCTGCGCCCGCGCACCGATGGCCCGGCACCAGCCGATGCCACACGCGCCGAAGTGCTGACCTTCAACTCCGGCGGATCCGGCGCGCGCCCCACGCTGGATGGCATGAACGCCACCGCTTTCCCCTCTGGTGTGATGACAATGCCTGTGGAAGCCACCGAACAGGTCGGCCCGGTGATGATCTGGCGCAAAGAGCTGCGCGAAGACAGTGGCGGCGCAGGGGAATATCGCGGCGGGCTGGGGCAATACATGGATGTTGGCGCCCGCGAAGGCCATGAATTTGACATCTCCCTGATGCTCGACCGCGTGGATCACCCGGCCCTTGGCCGCCGCAATGGTCTGGCAGGCGGTGCCACCACTTTGGCGCGTTCAGATGGCGAAGCCGTGCGGGGCAAGGGCAAGCAATTCATCCCACATGGCACAATTGTGCAAATGGGCTTTCCCGGCGGTGCGGGCTACGGTAACCCAAAGGCCCGCGACCCGGAATTGGTCAAACGCGATCTCGCCCTTGGCTACATCACCCCGGAACATGCGGCACAGCATTACAACCTATCCGGCGAGGTGATCGCCGATGTCCTCACACGGGCAAAACTGGGGGAGACCTTCTAATGGCAGCAGGCGCCATGGCCACAAAGCCAACCAAATCAACCTATGATGTCGTCATCATCGGTGGAGCGATCATGGGATCCTCCACCGCATGGTTCTTGTCCGACAACCCAGATTTTACAGGCTCCGTGCTGGTGGTGGAAAAAGATCCCACCTATGAGTTCAGCTCCACCGCCCACACCAACTCCTGTATCCGCCAACAGTTCTCCAACACGCTGAATGTGCAGATTTCCCAGTTTGCGGCGGAGTTTGTGAAAAACCTGCGCGCGCACATGGGCGCGGATGAGCGCGTGCCAAATGTTGAGATCCAGAACTACGGCTACCTCTACCTGGCCGACAGCGAAGGCTTTGCCAACACACTCCGCGAAAACCAGAAAGTCCAGCGCGCCGCCGGTGCAGAAACCGAACTTCTGACCGCAGAAGAGATCGTCGCACGCTATCCGTTCTACAATCTGGACGACATCCTGCTCGGCTCCATCAACACCAAGGACGAAGGCTATTGGGATGGCGGCGTGGTGTTTGACTGGTTCCGCCGTTCCGCGCGCGAGCGCGGGGTGGAATATGTGCAGGGCGAAGTGGTCGCCATGGCACGCGAAGGGGGACGGATCACCTCCGTCACACTGGCCTCCGGGGATGTGGTCTCCTGTGGTCAGGTGGTGAACGCCTCCGGCCCGCGCGCCGCGCGTACCTCTGAAATGGCCGGCATTCATATGCCCGTTGAGCCACGCAAACGCTTCACATGGATCTTCTCTGCCGAAGAGCCCCTGCCCATGGACCTGCCGCTGACAATTGACCCCTCCGGCGTACATTTCCGTCAGGATGGCCCAACAACCTATCTTGCAGGCGCAGCGCCGGATCCGGATCCGGCTGTGGCCTTTGATGATTTCCATATGGATCACAACCGCTGGCAGGATCATGTCTGGCCCATCATCGCCACCCGCATCCCACAGTTTGAAGCGATCAAAGTGGTGACGGAATGGACCGGCCACTACGCCTTCAACACGCTCGATCAGAACGCCATCCTCGGCCCCCACCCTGATGTGGAGAACTTCATTTTTCAGAACGGCTTCTCTGGTCACGGCCTGCAACAAAGCCCCGCAATGGGCCGCGCCGTCGCCGAATGGCTGACATATGGCGAATATCGTGCGCTGGATATGTCTCCGTTTACCTTTGAGCGTGTACTTAACAATGATCCCATTGTTGAGAAGGCCGTGATCTGATGACCCATAACCCGTTCCTGAAAGCCCTGCGTGATGGCAAACCCCAAATTGGCCTCTGGGTCACCTTGGCTGATGCGCTCACCACAGAAGTGGTTGCAGGGGCGGGATATGACTGGCTGCTGCTGGATATGGAGCACAGCGCCGCTGAAATTTCCGATGTGACCGCTCAGTTGCAGGCCTGCCATGGCTACGCCAGCACCGCCATTGTGCGGCCCGACTGGAAAGATCCGGTCAAAGTGACACGCCTGCTGGATCTTGGCGCGCCGGGCCTCCTGTTTCCGATGGTGCAAACCGCAGAAGAGGCCGCTGCCGCCGTGGCCGCCACCCGCTATGCCCCAAGGGGCACACGCGGCTTCGCCGGCACCACACGGGCTTCTGATTTCGGACGCAACACGGCCTATGCCCACACGGTTGAAGACCAGACTGCCGTGCTCTTGCAGGTGGAATCCCTGCAGGCTCTGAACAACATCGAAGCCATCGCCAACACCGAAGGCGTGGATGGCATTTTCTTTGGCCCCGATGACATCGCCGCAGACATGGGCCTGATCGGCCAGCCGATGCACGATGATGTCTGGGCACAGATCCTGCCTGCCGCCATGCGGTTGATGAGCAAAAAAATGCCCGCGGGCACCATGGTGGGCGATGTGACCTTCGCCCGCAAACTGGTGCAGGCTGGCTTTACCTTTGTCGCCTGCGGCTCAGACGCAGGCCTTCTCGCCAAGGGCGCAGACGCGCTTCTTGCACAAATGAAAGCGCCCCAATGATAAAAAAACTCGTCCTCACCGGCGCCGCTGGTCGGCTTGGCTCCTACCTGCGCGAGCCGCTCACACAGATGGCGGAGGAACTGGTCTCAACAGACATCACTGATGATATCGGCACGCTCTATGAGGGCGAAACCTACGTAAAGGCCGATCTCAGCGATCTCGCCGCCATGACAGAGGTGCTCAAGGGTGCCGATATGGTTGTGCATTTTGGCGCCATTGGGGATGAAGCGCCCTTTGATGATATTTTACAATCCAACATCATCGGTGCCTATAACGTCTGGGAAGCGGCACATCTCAACGGTGTGCGCCGTGTGGTCTATGCCAGCTCCGTGCATGCTGTTGGCATGCATCGCATCGCCGACAACATCGGTCTGGATGCCCCCCACCGCCCCGACAGCTACTATGGTCTCTCCAAATGTTTCGCCGAAGATCTGGGACGAATGTATTGGGACAAACGCGGGGTCGAAAGCGTACACATGCGCATCTTCTCCTGCGCACAGGTGGTCAGCCCCCGCTCCCTCTCCACATGGCTCAGCTACGACGATCTGATCCGTCTGGTCCGCGCCGCCATCTCTGCACAGACGGTGGGGTGCTCCATTGTCTATGGTATCTCCAACAACGACCGCGCCCCGGTGCACAACCTAGGCGCAGGCCACATCGGCTACAAACCGCAGGACAACGCCGAGCAATTCGCCGAGAAGATCCTCGCCGAGGCGGCACCAGCCGATCCCACGGATCTGGCACAGATGTGCATCGGCGGCCCCTTCGCGACTATTGATCTGGGTGAAAGTGGCGTCGCACAGCTCACCATCATCGACGACAGCAAGAAAACCTGATCCCCCTCCGCACAAAGGCAGGTCCCTAGCCAGCCGTATCCACACGGGCCGCAAACATCATGCGGCCCATCGCGGCCAGAAACAGCCCCATTGCCACAATCCAGCTCAGGCTCGAAAGCGTCAGCGTGACGCTGTAAAGATCCAGCCAGACGCTCTGCCCAACCCAGCGCACAACAGCCGAGAACGCCATCGCGCCAAAGCCCCAGGCGACCGCCACAGGCACCTGCAAAACCCGTCCCGTATGGCCCAGCACCGCCCGGCTCATCACCGCCAGCGTCATGCCGCCAACGCTGCCAATCGCCAGCACATGCAGCCCGGCAAGCTCATCGCCCAGCCCGAAGCCCGCCAGCCCCCAAAGCAGCAGGCCCAGCGCCAGAAATGCCATACCCAGATGCAACGACCACAAAATCGGCTGACTGCACGTCCAAAGTCCCTTCCAGCCCGCCAGCCGCAGCGCCTGTACACAGGCGGCAAAAAACGCCACTCCAGCACCCAGCCATGTCACCCCGCTCAAAACCGCCCATGGCAACAACACTGCTGAAAGAATACAGGCTTTGTCCAGCAGCGGGGCTGTCGCCGGGAGCTCCTGTTCGGCTATGCCCTGCCGCTTCATCGCATTGCGCGTAAATGTCGGCGTCACACGCCCACCCAGAACGCCGATCAACGCCGCCAAAGTCATCAAACCGCCCCGCAACCCGACTTCTGCCGTATCTTCCGTCAGCCCGACCCACTCCAAATGCACAAGCAGATTACTACACCAAAGCGCCGAAAGCATGATCAGAAACAATAGGTTCTGCGGCTTTGGCTTTTTGAGCAACTGCAGCAGCACCTGCCCAGACAGAACCGGCAGGAATAGCAAATCCAGCACCATCACCAACATCGGCGGCACAGCAGCGGCAAGCAACACCGCTCCGCGCCCCAACAGCCAAAGCGCAAAAACAGTAAAAATGAATGCGCTGCCCGCGCCACGGGAGTTGGTCCAATTGGGCACCGCCGTGAGGAAAAACCCACCAATCGCCGCCGCATAGCCAAAGATCATTTCATGGGCGTGCCAGTGTTGTGGCATCATCGCGCTAGTCTCCCAGAACGCATGCACATCCGCCAGCCACAACCACCACAGCGTCATCGCCAGACAGCCAAACACTCCTGCAGACAGGAAAAAAATCCGAAAACCTTCGGAGAAAACCCGCAACCGATCGTCCATCTCGTGCCCCTTTCAGATGAAGAGATCCGCAGGCTAGACTACCAAACACAGCGTGGCGTTGATGCACCGCAAATCGTCGCGGTACTAGGGCCTAGTGCATTTGGCGCGAGGCATAGCGGGTAACTACGCCGCGCGGGTGCTGGCAAAGATCTCTACCGGCATATCTTCATCCGCCGAACGCAAAGCAAATCCGCGCACCATTTCTGACACCTGCGCCGTGTCTCGCAACATGCTGCCCACGGCGGCAGCTGTCTGTTCTACCATCGCGGCATTCTGCTGTGTCACCCCGTCCAGTTGCGAAATACCCTGTGCAATATCCGTCAGCCCTTCTGATTGCACGCCACTAGACTGAGCCACATCCGCGCTTAGATTGGCCACTTTTTCCACGCCCACCAAAATATCTTCCAGCACAACGCCAGCCTGATCCACCAGTTCCACGCCGCTTTCGACCTGTTCACTCGATTGCTTGATCAACTCACTAATTTCCTTAGCCGCCTCCCCGGCCTTTTGCGCCAAACTGCGCACTTCTGAGGCCACCACGGCAAACCCACGTCCGGCTTCCCCCGCACGGGCTGCCTCCACACCTGCGTTCAAAGCAAGAAGATTGGTCTGAAAGGCAATATCATCAATCACGGTCGTGATCTGAGACACCTGCATTGAGCTCTCTGCGATCTCGCGCATCTTGCCCACAGTTTCGACCATGACATCCTGCCCGGTCTTGGCCTGCGCATGGGTCTGGCGCATCATTTGATCCGTGCGCTGCATCACATCTGCGGCCCCCTGAACACTGCCGCTAATATCTGACAGAGATTGCGCCGTGCGCTCAAGCGTGGCCGCCTGCGTTTCCGTGCGCCGCGCCAGATCATCCGCACCATCATTCACTTCGCTGGCCGTCAGCTTAAGATCATCCGTCGCATATTTGATGGCTTTGATCACAGACCGCATATTGGATTGCAGCGTGTTGAAAGCTTGCCGTACCCGTTCAAGAGCCTCAGGGTAGGCCCCTTCCTCCGGCGGCTGAATGTCCTTGGAAAAATCCTTGCACGCCATGCGCGCCATCGCCTGCTCAAGCTCTGCAACCGCCCGTTCTTTCACCGCCCGCTCTGCGGCCTGATGCGTGTCAATGATCACGCCCAGATCAAGTTGAAACGCGCGCAGCAACAGCCCGGCCTCTCGTGCCAGCCGCTTCTTGCTCGCAAATATGCCAGCGCGCTCAATCAACGCCGTCTGCATATGGGTCGCCGCCTGCGCATATCCCGCCATCACAAGCTCTTCTGAAAGGCGGAGCTGCTTGAAATAGATCTGCGACAGGGTCTGCACAGAGGCTGCATATTGCGCATCAAGTCCCTGGCTGAGCAAGCTCAGCCAATGTTGCTTCTGGGCCGCCCGCAAGCCTGCCAGAACAGCCATATCGTCCAGCTGCGCCAAAACGTCATTCTGGCTCAGGATCAAGGCTTCAAACGGATCAAATGCCGTCTCAAGCGCCCCGGAAACGCGGTCCGCCACCTGTTTCAGCTGCGCCGAACTCGCCTCATCAAAACCGTAGTTTTTCACAAGCGTTTTCAATGCATTGACCATGTTTGAGCGCCCCCGCTGCCGATATCCCGATTCCGTGTGAATTAACCATTACCGCCCGCATGGTTAATGAAAGCCTTAGCTGGGGCGAAAAACATTAACTGCCGGCAAAATCCTCAGAGCGGCACTCAAAAGAAAGGCAAAATGCAAAACGGCCCGCACCATGGTGCAGGCCGTTGCAAAAACTTCTGGGGTCTGGGTGGTCAGTCTTAGCTAAGCGCCTCGATCTTGGCACCTTCAAACTGCGCCACCATTGCGGCACCCGCTTTGGCATCCATCAGGCACAACGCGGTAGACAGACCGTCGGCAACCGCTGCGCTTGGCGCAGACACAGAGGCCAGCGCCACGCCACCTTCGGCACCATCAGGACCAAAGATATGGGCATCCGCGCCTGCAAGAACGGTGGCCATCGGCGCAGAGGTGGCCAATGCGCGCTCAGACAGCTGCACACGTTCAACAATCTCGCCCGCCGGGGTGGAAACACCCGCAACCCAAGCCGCGCCATCCGCGCGATGGCCCAGCGCTGCCACTTCGCCCATGTCCATCAGCACATCAGTGAGCCCAGCATCGCGTAGGATCGCAACCACACGATCCGTCACGTAACCCTGTGCCACCCCGTTCAGCGTCAGCGCCATGCCAGGGGTTTCAAAACGCACTTCTTCCGCGTCAAAGGATACCGCATCCCAGCCCACCAGAGCTTTGGCCGCAGCCACATCGCCCTGACCACCTTTGGCCAGCCACAGTGGCTGCACAGAAGCGTCAAACGCACCGCCGCTTGCGCGGTTCAATGCGGCAGAAAGCTCCAGCACGTCCAGCATCTCGGAGGAAGGCGTGCCCAGCACGCCATCACGGTTCAGGCGGGTCAGCTCGCTGTCACGATAGAGAGAGAAGATACCCTCAAGACGGTCCAGCTCCGCGCTCACCTGCGCAAAGATTGGTGCCGCCTGCGCATCGGTCATGCCGACAATTTTCATCTGTGCCGGCGCGCCCAGAGCCACACCGCTCCAGGTGGCGGTCTCAGTGGCCGCCAAAGCCACACCGGCTGGCAGCGCCGCACTTGCGGCGGCGATGGTCAGGAAACGACGACGATTGATGCGGGTCATGACGGGCTCTCCAGCGTCTGAATAAAACTATGGCCAAATCCGGCTGCGGCGGGGATAGCACTCCTTTGCAGCTTTTCCCAGCCCGGTGAGCTGCAAAAAACACCCAAAGCGTAAAATGACCCTTACCTGACGACAAACACCCGTCACAAAGCGTGCATTATTGTCGCAAGAGCCGCCCATTCACTCACAATATGGCCGTTCAACCCGCCCCCATAGCCCGGCAACGCATAGAGATTCGCACCATCTCACTCCTCCAACCGCTGCCCCTGCACATCAAAGAAATGCACGCGCTCCGCTGGGAAAGACAACCCAACCCGGTCGCCCACTACCTGACGTATCTCCCCCCCCGTGATGCGCACCGTCACCTTATCCTCCTGTCCGACATCAAGGATCAGGAAAGTGTCCGCCCCGAGGTATTCAATCACCTCCACCGTGCCATCACATTGCCCCTGCCCCGCGTCACAGATGCCAATGTGCTCCGGACGGATGCCGATTTTTTCCGCCGTGCCCTGCAGGCCAAAGGCCCCCTGCCCGCCAACGGCCAGCGCGTACTGGCTATCGCCTGCCTGCGCACGACAGCTCAGTATGTTCATCTTTGGGCTGCCAATGAACTGCGCCACAAACAGGTTTGCTGGCTTCTCATACAGTGCGCGCGGCGTGCCCACCTGCGCAATATGACCATACTCCAACACCACAATCCGATCCGCCAGCGTCATCGCCTCGACCTGATCATGGGTCACATAAATCATCGTGCGCTTCAGGTTCTGATGCAGTTTTGCGATCTCATACCGCATCTCAACCCGCAGCGCGGCATCCAGATTGGACAGCGGCTCATCAAACAGGAAGGCCGTCGGATCGCGCACAATAGACCGTCCAATCGCCACCCGCTGACGCTGCCCACCGGACAGATCTTTGGGACGACGCTCCAGATAGTCGGTCAACTTCAGGATCTCCGCCGCCGCCCCGACTTGCCGTGCAATTTCGTCCTTAGCCACGCCCGCCACCTTCAGCGAGAACCCCATGTTTTCAGCCACGGTCAGATGCGGGTAAAGCGCGTAAGACTGAAACACCATGGTCAGCCCGCGCTTGCTGGGCGGATGATCTGTCACATCCCGCCCACCGATCTCAAGCACGCCGCGACTGATATCTTCGAGACCGCCAATCATGCGCAACAAGGTGGATTTGCCGCAGCCCGAGGGGCCGACAAACACCACAAACTCCCCCTCCTGAATGTCCAGATCAATGCCCTTGATAACCTGAGCCTCACCAAACCACTTTTCGACCGCTTTTAGAGTGATACTGCCCATCAGACTTTCCCCGCCCATGCCAACCAAACCGCCGCTGTCCATGTGAAGCTACCGCCCCCTGCGGCACTTCCGGTGGCCGGGTCAAAATACTCGGCGAACCCGTGCTCTTTGATCAGATGTGCGGTCTTCTTTGCCAGATCTGTGGCCTCCTCTTCATGCCCCATATCCGCAAGGCCAAGGCCGATCAGCATATTGACAATCGCCCATGTCGGCCCCCGCCAGTAGCGGCGCGCATCAAAGGTCTCTGCATCCGGATCATTGCTGGGCACAGGATAGGCCACCCGCTCCATAATGCTGCGCAGTTTGGTCAGCATGGCGCGGTTTTCCACCCCGGCAAACCAGCACAGATAAGAGGCGTTGGACAGGCATCCGGCCCATTCGCCGCTGTGCACATCCCGGCTGTCAAACCCGCCAAGCTCTTCATTCCAAAGCGTGGCCGCACCGGCCTCAAGCCGCGCCACATCCGCCTCAAGCGTCTGCGTGTCTTCGCCCAGCGCTGCACCCATTTTCACAAGATCGCGCGCAGCGCGCAGCGTGGTGAAGGTCATTGTGGGATCCGCGACCCGAAACGGGCTCTGCGCCAACATCGCCGCCTGATCCCAATTCAGCCGCCGCCCCAGCTGCACCAGTGTGATGTAGCGGTCATAATCATATTTGGTGGGGCGATCCTCCGCATTCACATGGGAGGTGTCACGGCGGGTGTACTCTCCCACATCGGACGCATCCATCCGTGCCATGGTCTTGTCCCAATCCGGCGCATTGTCCCGTCCGGTTTCCCACGGATGCGTGGTACAGACCGCCCCACGATGCAACCGCCAGCGCATGATCCAACTGTGCCATTTCACCATTTTGGGATAAAGCGCCGCCATCCGCGGGCGGCCCATCTCCGGGTCACGTTGCCAGACCAGATGCGCCATGGTCGCGGCAATCGGCGGCTGGATGATCCCAGAGGAGGAAATAGGCCCCTCACAGCCCCAAACCTCAGGCCCCGGAAAATAGCCCGGATCATTCTTGTGAAACAGGATATGCGGCACCATACCGTCGGCCCATTGCCCTTGAAACAGTGTCTCAAGCTCCACCCAGGCACGTTCCACATCAAACTGCGCAAAACCCAGCGCGGCCACGGCGCTGTCCCAATTCCACTGATAGGGATAAAGCCCTGCCGTTGGCACGGTATAGCTACCTCGGTCATTGGTGATCAGGACGTCCCGCGCCTGTTCGGTCAGAGAAATATCATGGGTCATGGGCTTATCCTTTGACAGACCCGGCCGTCAGGCCTTTGGTCATGAAGCGTTCCAATCCAAGGAACAGCACCATGATCGGCACGGTGGCAATCACGGCCCCGGCCATCAGATGCTGGCGTGGAATTTCAGAAGAGTTGAGCATCGCCACCCCACGGGTGAGCGTGAATTTTGACGGATCATCCAGCAGCATGAAGGCCAGCAGGAATTCATTCCAGGCGATCATGAACACATAAAGCGAGACGGAGGCCAGCGCGGGCAGGCTGAGTGGCAAAGTGATCTTCCAGATCACCGCCAATCGCGACAGCCCATCCATCAACCCGGCCTCCTCCACCTCGGTCGGCAACCCCCGGAAATAGCCCTGCAACATATAAAGCGCGACAGGGATGGTGGTCACCGGATAGATCAGCACGATGCCAAGGATCGAATTGCGCAGCCCCGTCATCGAGAAGGCAATGTAGATCGGCAGCGCCAGCACGATCATCGGCACCATGTAAATCAGCAGGATAGAGCGCGAAAACGCCTTCTGCCCTTTGAAACGGAACCGCGCCACCGCATAGGCACCGGGCACGCTGAACGCCAGCGTGATAAACACCGTCAGCACAGACACATAGAACGACGTCCACAGATAGGTGCCAAAATTGAAATCACGAAACAGCTCCACATAGCTGCGGAACAGTTCCGTGCCCTTGCTGATCTCAATGGAGAAATCGAGCGGGTTCTGCAGCAGCGCCTGCTGTGACTTCAGGCTGGTCATCACCATCACATAAAAGGGAATGAGCACAATCGCGGTGAAGAAAATATAGCCAAACCCGGTGAGGAAACGGATCACCGCCGCCTCATACTCATGCCGGGTCAACGCCCCAAATGGCGTGTCATGCAAGATCGCGGCCAAGCCGAAATGCAGCCCCGCCGCCAAGGCCGCCATCGCCACCACAACAGCAGAAAGCGCCATATCCGCCCCGGTGACAATCGGCCCCCAGACGGTCATCATCGCAAGCGCCATCAAGGCGCTGATCATCAGCCGCGCCACCGCATGTGGCGCCGCGAACCGCACATAAATCAGCCCCCCAACAGCGCCCCAGATCAGACACAGCCCAATCTGCGGACGAAACGCCGCCCCAGTGGCAAATGACATCGCCACCGCCACGGTTGTCGCCATCACGCAAAGCCACAGCGCCCCCAGCACAGGGCCGGTCAGATAACCTTTGCGCATCACAAGCCCTCCTCGCGGCTGATAAATTTGAAGAAGAAGACCGAGAAGCACAGCAGGCAGAGCAGGATCACCACGGCCACCGCCGCCCCCGCACCGATGTTGGAGATCGCAAAGGCCTGCTCATAGACATTCACCGTCAAGGTGCGGGTGCCTGCATTGCCCCCGGTCAGCAGGAAAATGTCATCAAACTTGTTGAACGTCCAAATGAAGCGCAGCAGGAACAGCACCGACAGGATGCCCAAGAGCTGCGGCAGGCTCAGCAGCCAGAATTTCTGGAAAGGTGAGGCCCCATCCATGTCCGCAGCCTCATACATGGCGGTGTCGATGCTCTGCATCCGCGCCAGAATAAAGAGGAAGGACAGCGGGAAGTACCGCCAGATCTCAAACACCGTTACCATGATCAACGCCAAAGGACGGTCCCCAAAGAAATTGATCGCCTCCTGCGTCACCCCCATCTGGATCAGCAAGGCGTTTGCCGATCCTGAAAACGGGTCAAACAATGTCACCCAGGTGAAGGCCACCGCGATCACCGGTGCCACATAGGGGAACAGATAAAGCCCGCGGATAAAGCCCTGCCCCTTGAAGCTTTTGTTGAGCAGAAGCGCAGCAAACAGCCCCATCACCAGCGCCCCAATCGTGCCAAAAACCGTGTAAAACAGGGTCACGCCAAACACAGTCCAGAATTCGCCCCCGTCAAACAGCCGCTTGTAGTTCTCCAGCGACAGTTTCGGACTACTCAAAACACTCTGACCGCCCCCTGTGACCACCGGCGCACTGCCCTCAACAGCCTCTTCCAACACGTCTTCCGCCAGATCGGTCGCAATTGGCAGCCGCAGGCGCTCCCGCGCCCCACCTGACATCTCGCCAAAGTCACAGAACAGATCCCGTCCCTCAAGCCGGCACGGCTCTGGCAGAGCCTCTCGCAGGGCGACCCCTTCAGGCAATTGATCTGACAGGGTCACTCCGCTGATCATCTCGTCCTGCGAGGAATTGCGCAGACGGTATTCAATCCGCATCTCCTCGCCACTGCCACGCAGGCTTTCACGCACAATCGGCGCTGGCGGACGCAGATCCGACAGGGTGAAGGGTTTGAAACTGATCCAGAAAACCGCCAGCAGGGGCAAGACCACCACCAAGGCAACGCTGATCAGGGTTGGGGCCAGAAGACCCCAAGCCAGTCGCGCCTCACGTTTGGCCAATGCGCCCGTGCCTGTTGGCGGATGCGCCGTAGACATGGGAAACCTCATGCAAGAGAGGGACAGTGAAAGCAGCGGCGCCCCAAACAGGCCGCCACTGCGCTTTTAAGATTACTGCACTTTCGCCAGTGCGTCGTTCATTGCCGCAACCGCGCCTGCCGCATCAATCTCATCGTCGATATACTGACGCACGATGCGGTTGATGGCCTGACTGTTGATGATTTTAGACGCCAGCGAAAGCTGCCCCTCGACCACCCCCCAGCGCTGCGCCACATCAAGGCCGCCCACGATCTCATCAATCATCGCCTGATCATAGAGCTCACCCAATGGGGCTTTGCGATCCACACCCACGGGCAGCTTGGCCCAAGCCTCGCTGAACGCGGTTGGATTGTCGGCTGTGCCACGGCGCACCGGGAACTTGCCCTCAGGCGCAATGGAAAGCGTCTGCGTGTAGCCCTCATCCATGGCGTATTTCACAAAGTCCATCGCCGCATCGGTGTCTGCATCCGAGGTAATGCCAAAATAGCGCACATCACCCCAGGCAGCCCCATCCGGATTGGACGGGCCAGAGAAATTGGTCACGATCCCGGTCATTCCGGCCAATGCATTGGAGGTCGGATCCTCATTGATGGTGGGCGGGGCACTGTCCCGCAGGCCCGCAAGTTCATCCAGAATGAACGGCGACCAGATGATCATCGCCGCTTTGCCTGCGAAATACAGCTCGCGGGACTGTTTCCAATACAGCTCACCCGGAGGCGAGGCTTTGGAAATGGCCTTGTAGAAATCCAGAACCTCGGTGGTCTTGGCTTCATCCAGCGGCTGGAAGCCATCCGCACCCACCGGGCTGACACCATTGGCAAGGAACACATGTTCCAACACCTGGCTCATGAAGTTCTCATCGACTTTGGTGGCGGCAACAAACCCATACATCTCTGGCGGGTTGTGCAGCTTTTCCAAAGCGGCCAGCACATCGGCGTAGCTGCTTGGCGCGGCCAGACCGGCCGCATCAAACAGGTCTTTGCGATAGACCACCATCTGCGTCCAGCCATCCACCGGCACAGAGGCGACCTCGCCGTTGAAATCCGCCATGGCCACCGCACCCGGCGCAAAGGTGTCCACCCCAAGATCTGCGACAACTTCTGCTGCCGCTTCGGTATCCAGAATGCCAGCCTCCGCCCAAGGCAGCGCATATTGCAGCGTATGGTAAATCACATCCGGCAAATCACCCGCCGCATAGGCCGCTGTGGCGCGCGTGCCAAGATCACTTTCGGTGACCGGGATCACCTCCACGGTTGTGCCGGTTGCGGATTTGAACTGCTCCGCCATCTCCTGCTGCTTGGCCAGCCGCTCCGGCTGTTCTTCCGTGGTCCAGAACCGGATGGTATCGGCCTGAACAGACATCGCCGTCAGCGCAAGCGCCAGCGACGTGCTCATCAATAGTTTTGGTGCAAAATGACGCGACATATCAGTCGTCCTCCCTGTTATTTCTTCATCGTTCTTTTAGTTTTTTTGCCAACATCTCTGCGCTGCATCTCGGTGGGCCATCCGAATGCCGTTCAATCAATCTGGCCTCAGAAACCTCGCGCAGCGTTTCCGCCGCTTCCCCCCGGATCTGACGGATCAGCAACTCCGCCAACCGCGCGCCAGCACGCCGCGTGTCCACATGATAGGTGGTCAGACCGGGACGCACGAATTCCGACTCCGGCACGCCGTCATATCCAATGACCGACACATCCTCCCCGACCGTCAGCCCCAGATCGGCCAAAGCATCATACGCGCCCAGCGCGGCCATATCGGTGGCAAACACAATGCCTGTGGGCGGCAGCGCCAATTGCATGAGGGCGCGCACTTCTTCGGCCCCTTCCTTGCGCGTGCGGGCCCCATCGCGCATCAGCTGCGCCTCCAGAGGCAGCCGCGCCGCCACGAGCCCCGCTTTGAAGCCCTCGCGCCGCAAATGCGCGTAATTGAAGTTCAATCGACTGCCGACATACCCAATCCGTGTGTGGCCCAAACTGGCCAGCCGTGTCACCGCACTACACATGGCCGCTTCGCCGAGAATATCATACCACGACCCCTGCTGTTGCCCGGCGGACAGCCCATGCTCGGTGCGCCCGTACATCACATGTGGCACGTCACGCGCGCGCAGCAACGCAACCCTTGCATCCTGCACCTCGGTGCGCGGCAGAATGAAACCATCGGCCTTGCGCTCATCAATCAACCGCCCCAACACATCCAGCATATCCGCATCAGACGTCGCCGTGGACACGGTCACCGTCCAGCCGAACCCACTGGCGGTTTCACAGGCTCCCATCAGAAATTCCTGCAAAAAAGGATTGTGTCGATCCGGCTCATCCATCTGCAACACCAGCGCAAGCGCGCGCACACGCCCTGTGCGGATCGCCTGCGCATGGCTCAGCGGCTGATAGCCCATCTTTTTGGCTGTGCGCGCCACCCGCTGACGCGTGGATTCCGAAATGTCGCCATAGCCGTTCATGGCCCGCGACACTGTGCTTTTGGACATGCCAAGCTGGGCCGCCAGATCATTGATCGTCACACGCCGCCCTCTCCGGTCAGACGTCCGGGATTTTGCATCAATTGGCGTGGGTCGAATCGTAGTCATACCGGAACTATTTTTCCCGAAACCGGTTTCGGCAACCGGTTTCGGTGGCAATTCTTCGCATCTTGCCTTGACGGAAGGCGAATTTTACCCAATAGGCCCTATTTTTAATGCGCTTTGATCACATCGCGCTGACCAGCACACAACAGCCAAAAGGCCCCCGAAACCGGAGGCCTTTCAGTATCGATATTGCCAAGGTCCTGAAGGGGCCAGCCCCTCTGCGCCTATGGCGCATTCACCCCGAGATATTTTTATCAAGAGGAAGCAAAAGCCCGCCGTAGAGGGCGGACCTAAGCGTCCCACGGACCTTAGAACTTCGCAGTCAGGAACACACTTGCATTGCGCCCAGCCCCGTCGATTTGGCCGATGGAGCGATAGGATTTGTCAAACAGGTTGCCCAGCTCCACCGACATGCTGACGGTTTCGGTCAAATCAACCGTTCCGCGCAGGTTCACTGTGCCCCAGCCTGCAGTTTCATCTGCAACAGCACCGCTTGAACTGCGCTGTGTTGCAGAGCTTTCCCCGCGCAGGAAGGCATCCCATGTGCCGCCCAAATTCGCCAGGGCCCAGTCGCCCCGCACGCCAAGATCACCGCTCCATTTCGGCGTACCAGAATCGGCGGTGGTATACCCATTGGAATAAGTGAACTTGCGCGTCACAAAGGCAATGTTTGCATAAGGACGAATGCCATTTACCCAACCCGGATCAAGCTCCGCAGCCAGTTCAAACCCATAGCTGCGTGCCTTGTTGACGTTCTGATAAACCGAGGTACGCGGCGCGACGGTCACGGATGTGATGTAGTCGTCGGAGTCGGTGTAGAAAACGGCCGCATCCAACACGAGGTTACCCCGATCAATACGCGCGCCAAGCTCGTAGTTTGTCGCTGTTTCCGGCTTCAGATCAGGATTTCCGATTACGGTGCCCCCAGCTCCAACGGATGTCAGGAACAACTGGCTCAACGAGGGGTAGGTATAGCCCTGCGAGATGCTCCCGCGCAGTACAGCCCCGTTGTGCAACTCATAGACCAGCCCAGCAGATCCCAGGAAACGATCATCCTTGTTCTGGGAAAGCGTTTGTGCTGCGCCATTCACCAAATAGCTGTCCAATGCCGCATCCACATTGTAGTAGCGCAAACCAAACGTCCCAGTCAGAGCACTGCTGAGTGCCATCTCATGCTGTGCAAAGGCCGAAAATGTTTCGATACTTGCGTCTGAAACGCGCGTTGTCGTACCTCGTGTGCTGGTCGAAACCTTGTCCGAAAACATACTGTCGTTTTCGTATTCAAAGCCGACAACCGTCCGATGGCCGGGCGCGAACTCAAAGTTGGCGGACGCCTGCAAACCATAGGTATCTTGAACATCATCAGATGTAGATGTGCTTGGGCCACCAAAGTTGCTACTGTTGCGGAACTGTCGTTCTATCTCTTGTGTATAGGCGCTGACTTTAAGCATGGACATCCATGGCGTCAGATTTTCACCTTCATAGAAAGCGCTATATTTGCGCAAATCCCGCTTCGGGAGCTCGATCGAAAAGTTCGGTATCCCCGTATACACATCCGCGGACAGGTCATAGTCCTGCGCGCGCAGACCGATGTAGTGATTGCCCATGCGATAGCCGATGAAGGCATTCAGATCGCGGTCTTCGCTGCCTGACGGGTCCAACTCGCCTTCAGGCGTCTGACGGTTGCCCAGATCAGATTGTGACAGCCCCAGACGATAGTCAAAATTGCCCACCGTGCCCGCGACGCTGGTGGAGGCACGATAGCCCTCATTGGCCCCCAGATAGCCGCCGGACACGGTCACTTCGACCGGTTTGTCCGCGCCCCGTTTGGTAATGATGTTCACCACACCACCAATCGCGCGGTTGCCCGAGACCACAGAAGATGGCCCCCGCACCACTTCAATGCGCTCAATCTCAGTTGGCGCAATGAGGATCGGCGTACCATAGGTCGTGTGATCGGAAATGCGCTGCCCGTCAATCAGGATTGCCACCCGCTGAGAGGCTTCCCCACGGATACGGATCCGCTCAATGCCGGATTCGCTTACGCGCACGCCAGGCACACCTTTCAAAAGATTGGCCACCGAGCTGGGCGGGATCTCACGAATATCCCCCTCTTCCAGCACCGTCACCGAAGACGGGCTATATTTCACTTCAGTGGGCAGGCCCGTGCTGGTCACCGTAATGGCGCCCAGTTGAATGTCCTCATCAGCAGCGCGCGCGGCTTCTTGCGCGCCAACACTGCTGGCAAACACCGCACTCAAAAGCGCGCTTGATGCCAATGGCAAACGGAATACGGAAGTCTTCACTATTTTGTCCCTTCAAAAGGGGGCAGATCCCCATGTCTGATCACGAGGCCGCGCAACTGGGGGCTCGTGTGTCCTAACTACCTGGCATGTGCTGGGTCTGATGATCATCGCGGATCAATCCCCTGATCCTGCGAGTCCCACGCGGCATAATTTACCAAAGGGGAAAATACCATATCTTTTTTATCAGAAATTAACCTCTTCCTCTTGAACTGTTGCATTTTCCGCCGTACCTCCCAATTCAACCACTCTTCAAAAGCACAGCCAGACCGAGATTTTTCGTCATAGCCACTGCTTCTTCCGCGATGTGATGGAGGATGCCTATGACCACACAATCCCGCCCTACCCCCGATGCCATTCGTCAGGCCCGGATCGACAATCCCACAATGCGCGAACGCGATCTGGCGGACAGCCTGGGCATTTCAGAGGCCGAACTGCTTGCGGCCCATATCGGCCAGGGTGTCACCCGGATTTCATCAGAACTGGACAAGCTGATCCCGGCGGTCATGGAACTGGGCGAAACCATGGCCCTCACCCGCAATGACAGCTGTGTCATCGAAAAACACGGGGTCTATGAGGACTATCGCGGCGCCCCCCATGCCGCTCTGGTGGTCAACGAAGACATTGATCTGCGCATGTTCCCGCGCCACTGGCACTTTGGTTTTGCCGTAGAAAAAGCCCTGCCAGAGGGGGGAACCCGCCGGTCGCTACAGATCTTTGACGCCGCAGGGGATGCGGTGCACAAAATCTTCCTCAAAGACCCGGCCATCGCCGACACTTGGGACGATCTACTGACCCGGCTTGCGCCGCAAGATACATCAGCGGAGATCACGGTCTCCCCCCGCAAACCCACAGAACCCGCCAAAGGGGATCCAACCAAAGCACAGCGTCTGCGCGACAAATGGGACAAGATGACAGACACGCATCAGTTCCTGCAAATGGTGAACGGTCTGAAAATGAACCGGCTGGGGGCCTATCGACTGGCCGGTGCGCCCTATGTGCGCCCCCTCCCTCCTCAAGCGGTAGAGGATCTACTGCAAAAAGCCTGCGACACCGCCCTGCCGATCATGATCTTTGTGGGCAACATGGGCTGTATCGAGATTCACACCGGCCCCATCCATTCGCTCAAACCGATGGGCCCTTGGATCAATGTTCTGGATCCCCGTTTTAACCTGCATCTGCGTGGCGATCATATCGCCGAGGTCTGGCAGGTCACAAAATCAACCCGCCGGGGCGATGCCGTCTCTGTGGAAGCCTTCGACAAAGATGGCGCGGTGATCCTGCAAATCTTCGGTGTCCTTGCAGATCCGGACGCCGCTGCGAAATGGAATGAAACCGTCGCCAGCCTCCCAAGCTTGCCAGAACCAAGCCCAGAAGAGGAAGTATCCGCATGACACGCCCGGCCCCGATGACACGGCCCGCCCCTTTGACCCTGTTGCAATTGGCAATGACCCTGGCGCTTGGCCTTGTCACAGCCCTTGGTATTGCCCAGCGCGGCATCGCAGATGAGCCCGTCCGGATTGTCTCCGCGGGCGGTTCAATCACCGAAATTGTCTATGCTCTGGGGCAGCAAGACCGCCTTGTGGCACGCGACACCACGTCCAACCACCCGGCACAGGCACTGGAGTTGCCCAATGTCGGCTATGTCCGCCGCCTCTCTCCCGAAGGTCTGCTGTCGGTCAATCCCGATCTCATTCTGGCCGAAGAGGGTGCTGGCCCGCCGGAAACCTTCGAAGTGCTTGAGGGCAGCGGCCTGCCAATCATCACCATTCCCATGGGGTTTGACCTGCCAGCGGTACAGGAGAAAATCACCGCTGTGGCCGCCGCCCTGGACGTGCCGGAGGCAGGCGCAGCCCTTGTGGCACAGGTCACCGAAGAGGTCGAAGGCGCGCAGAAAGCCGCAGGCCTCCACAATCAGCGCATTCTCTTTGTGCTCTCCATGCAGGGTGGACGCATTATGGCCGCTGGCCGTAACACAGCTGCCGATGGCATCATCACAATGGCTGGCGCTCAGAACGCCATTGACGGCTTTGAAGGCTACAAACTGATCACCGACGAAGCCGTGATCACCGCAGCGCCGGATGTCATCCTGATGATGCAATCCCACCGTCCCGGCGCGATCACCGCCGATGATCTGCTGAGCCACCCCGCCCTCTCCACAACCCCCGCTGGGCGGGATCAGGCTGTTCTGCAAATGGACGGCATGTTGATGCTTGGTTTCTCGGTGCGCACCGGACAGGCCGTGACCGAACTCGCCAACGCGCTCGCTACGGCAGGTCACTGATCCATGGCCGTGATCAGCCCAGATGCGCCCCTGATCTCTGCCGGGGATCGCGCGCCCCGCGCACGCAGTCTGACGTTGGGTCTCTGTCTGACATTGCTGATCACCTCAGTGTTTGGGCTCGCCGTAGGTGCCTCTGACACCTCACTCTGGCACGCGCTTTTGGATCTGGCCGCCGGGCGTGAACTGTCTTTGCGCGATGAAATCGTCCTCTGGCACATTCGCCTGCCACGCCTGCTGACTGGCTTGCTGGTCGGTGCGGCACTGGCCACATCTGGCGCTTTGCTACAGGGGCTGTTTCGCAACCCACTGGCCGATCCCGGCATCATCGGGGTGTCCGCAGGGGCCAGCCTTGGCGCTGCCAGCGCGATTGTCTTTGGGGCAAGCCTGCCCATGGCGCTACAGCTCGGCTTTTGGCTGGTACCGATGGCCGCCTTCACCGGCGCGTGGGGGGCGACGCTGCTGCTCTACCGCATTGCCACGCGCGATGGCCGCACCTCGGTGGCCACCATGCTGCTGGCGGGCATCGCCCTCTCTGCACTGGCCATGGCCTTCACCGGGCTGCTGACCTTTCTGGCCGATGATGCGCAGCTGCGCGACATCTCTTTCTGGAACCTCGGCTCCCTCTCTGGGGCCAACTGGGCCAAACTGAGCCTTGCCGCGCCGCTGATCCTGCTGTGCCTCGGGCTGGCACGGATGCTGGCGAATGGGCTCAACGGTCTTGCTCTGGGTGAGGCCGCCGCCCGCCATATGGGCGTGTCTGTCCAGACCGTCAAACGCCTCGCCATTCTCTGTGTGGCCGCCGCCACAGGCCTCTCCGTGGCGATCTCGGGTGGCATCAGCTTTGTCGGTATCGTTGTGCCGCACCTGCTGCGCCTGATCGCCGGACCGGATCACCGCTATCTGCTGATCAACTCCGCCTTACTGGGCGCCATTGTGCTGGTGATCGCAGATGTGATCTCCCGCGTGATCATCGCCCCTTCTGAACTGCCCATTGGCATTCTGACAGCCATTCTCGGCGGTCCCTTCTTCCTTTGGATCCTGCTGCGCCAACGCGGCATCGTGGATCTTTAAGAGGCTCTCATGTCGCTCACCGCCGACCAGATCAATGTCTTCGCAGGCAAAACGCAGCTCCTGCAGAAGCTGTCTTTCAAAGCCATCCCCGGTCAGCTCACCGCTATCGTCGGCCCCTCCGGCGCGGGCAAATCCACCCTGCTAAAGGCCCTCTGCGGGGACATTACCTATCACGGCAGCGTGCACCTCAATGGACGGGATATCTCTACCGAAGACGCCGCCACACTAGCCGAACAGCGCGCAGTGCTGGCACAAGCCACCCCGCTGGCCTTCCCCTTCACTGTCTGGGAAATCGTACGTCTGGGCCTGCGCGGGGATGCCAACCAGACCTTGATCGATCAGGCCCTGCACAGCGTCGACATGGACGGCTTCTCAGGTCATTTCTATCAATCCCTGTCCGGCGGAGAACAACAGCGGGTGCAATTGGCCCGTGTGCTCTGCCAGAGCTGGTCCGCCACCCGCGATCTCGGGCCGCGCTGGCTCTTGCTGGATGAGCCGGTGTCCAGCCTCGATATAGGCCAGCAGTTGCGCGTGATGCACATCGCCCGCCAATTTACTGAAACCGGCGGCGGCGTTGTCGCCGTCATGCATGATCTGAACCTGACCGCCATGTTTGCAGACTCCGTGGCTCTGATCGCCAACGGCCGACTGGTGGCGCAGGGCACACCACAGGACACCCTGACCTCTGAAGCCCTTAGCGCGATATACGGCTGCACCCTGCAAGTCGGCGCTGCCCCCACACACGGCCCCTTTGTGCTGCCCCAAATGGCCTCCCTCTGAACCGCCCCCTTGCCTGCGTGGCATGCATACGTGGTGCAGGCAAGCCTCTGCGCAAACATCCCCGTGATTTAACTTGGGTCACAGCCCCTCTCTGTCTATATAGGCCCCATAAGGTCGCAAACGCCGTCATTTTGGAGGTGCGCGCGGCTTGGGCTGCGACATCGTCACGGTCTGTTCACCACAAAATCTGCCAGTATCTTGCAACTGCGGGATCTTTGGTATACATCCGCATACAAACAGCTTCCCGAGCTCTGAATCATCTTCTGAGACTCGGCGTTCATGCTTAAGCCAACATCAAATCGCTAGGATCATCATGAGCTTGTACACCGACTATTTGAATGAGATTGAAACGCGCAAAGAGCAGGGTCTTCACCCCAAGCCGATTGACGCGGGCGACCTTGTCAGCGAACTGATCACCCTGATCAAAGACAGCGGCAACGAACATCGCGACGATGCGCTGAACTTCTTTATTTACAACACCCTGCCTGGCACAACCAGTGCGGCGGGCGTGAAGGCTGCTTTCCTCAAACAGATCATTCTGGGCGCCGAAACCCTTGAGGAAATCACCCCAACCTTCGCCTTCGAACTGCTGTCGCACATGAAAGGCGGCCCCTCCGTCGAGGTGCTTCTGGATCTCGCTCTGGGCGATGACGCCAGCATTGCCACACAGGCTGCCGAAGTCCTGAAGACTCAGGTCTTCCTCTATGAAGCCGATACAGATCGTCTGGACGCCGCTTACAAAGCCGGCAACGCCGTGGCCAAAGAGCTGCTGGAAAGCTACGCCAAGGCAGAGTTCTTCACCAAGCTGCCTGAGGTCGAAGAAGAAATCAAAGTTGTGACCTATATCGCAGGTATTGGCGATATTTCGACCGACTTGATGTCGCCGGGCGCCGAAGCACACTCGCGCGCAGACCGTGAACTGCACGGCAAGTGCTTCAGCACCCCTGAAGCCCAAGCAGAGATCCGCGCCCTGCAAGAGGCGCATCCTGACGCCCGCGTTATGATGATTTCTGAGAAAGGCACCATGGGTGTGGGCTCCTCCCGTATGTCGGGAATCAACAACGTGGCCCTCCTGATGGGGCAGCAGGCCAGCCCCTATGTGCCCTTCATCAACATTGCCCCTGTTGTGGCAGGCACCAACGGCATCTCGCCGATCTTCCTGACCACCGTGGGCGTGACCGGCGGTATCGGCCTTGATCTGGAAAACTGGGTCAAGAAAACCGATGCAGATGGCAACGTGGTTGTGGACGAAGACGGCGAAGCGGTTCTGGAAGAGGCCTATTCGGTGGCAACCGGCACCGTGCTGATCATCAACACCAAGTCCAAGACCTTGCAGGATGCGGATGGCAACGTGCTGAAAGACGTGTCCGCCGCCTTCACCCCACAAAAGGTGGAGTTCATGAAGGCGGGCGGCTCTTACGCCGTGGTCTTCGGTAAGAAACTGCAAACATTCGCTGCCGAAGCTCTGGGCCAGGAGCTGAAGTCGGCCTACGCGCCCTCCAAAGAAATCTCTATCGACGGCCAAGGTCTGACCGCAGTTGAGAAGATTTTCAACCGCAACGCCCGTGGTGTTGCCCCGGGCAAGGTGCTGCACGCTGGTTCTGACGTACGCGTCAAAGTGAACGTGGTTGGCTCTCAGGACACCACCGGCCCGATGACCGCGCAGGAACTGGAGGCCATGGCGGCCACCGTGATCTCCCCATCCGTGGATGTGGGCTATCAGTCCGGCTGTCACACCGCCTCTGTTTGGGACAAGAAGGCACAGGCCAACATCCCCAAACTGATGAAGTTCATGAACGACTTTGGCCTGATCACCGCGCGTGACCCTCTGGGCGAATATCACTCCATGACTGACGTGATCCACAAGGTGCTCAATGACATCACCGTGGATGACTGGGACATCATCGTGGGCGGCGACAGCCACACCCGTATGTCCAAAGGCGTGGCCTTTGGTGCGGACTCGGGCACTGTTGCGCTGGCGCTGGCCACCGGTGAAGCGGCAATGCCGATCCCTGAGTCCGTGAAGGTCACCTTCAAAGGCAAAATGGCCGATCACATGGACTTCCGCGATGTGGTGCACGCCACGCAGGCACAGATGCTGGACCAGCATGGTGACAACGTCTTCCAGGGTCGCATCATCGAGGTGCATATCGGCACGCTTCTGGCGGACCAGGCCTTTACCTTCACCGACTGGACCGCAGAGATGAAGGCGAAAGCCTCGATCTGTATCTCCAATGACGAGACACTGATCGGCTCGCTGGAGCTGGCCAAATCGCGCATCCAGATCATGATCGACAAGGGCATGGAAAACCGCACCAACACATTGCAGGGTCTGATCGACAAAGCAGATGCCCGCATCGCAGAGATCAAATCGGGCAAAAAGACTGCTTTGACCCCAGATGCGGACGCCAAATACTTCGCCGAAGTGGTGGTGGATCTGGATCAGATCGTCGAACCAATGATCGCCGACCCGGACGTCAACAACGAAGACGTGTCCAAGCGTTACACCCACGACACCATCCGCCCCGTGTCCTACTATAAGGCAGAAAAAAAGGTGGATCTGGGCTTTGTGGGCTCCTGCATGGTGCACAAAGGTGACATCAAGATCGTCGCCCAGATGCTGAAAAACCTCGAAGCGGCCAATGGCAAAGTCGAGTTCAACGCCCCGCTGGTTGTCGCGGCCCCAACCTACAACATCATTGATGAGCTGAAGGAAGAGGGCGACTGGGACATCCTGCAGAAATACTCAGGCTTTGAGTTTGACGATCTGTTCCCGAAAACTCAGGCGCGCACCGAGTATGAGAACATCCTCTATCTTGAGCGTCCGGGCTGTAGCCTCTGCATGGGCAACCAGGAAAAAGCGGAAAAAGGCGACACCGTGCTGGCCACCTCAACCCGCCTGTTCCAGGGTCGTGTTGTGGCCGATCTGCCCGAGAAGAAGGGCGAAAGCCTGCTGGCCTCCACCCCGCTGGTGGTGCTCTCCGCCATTCTGGGCCGCACGCCCACATTGGAAGAGTACAAAGCAGCGGTGGAGGGCATCGACCTGACCACCTTCGCCCCGCCGCTTGAAATCCCTGCGAACACCAAGTCCGCACATTTCTAAAGCGCCGACCAACCATCAAAAAGGGCCGTCTCTCGCAAAAGAGGCGGCCCGTTGTGTCTCACAACCTGAATGTTTCTCTCGAAAACCACTCACAAAGCACCACGGCATCTAACAGTACAAGACTGGATCTTGTAAGCACACGAAAACAAATGCCCAGCAGTGCACTGGGAGAAATCGCAAAATCTCCGCAATATTTTAGATCAACACTTACGAAGGCGACGTAGAGCTGCGCTCAAACCGTATTTCGGCTATAACAGTCTCTAAAGACTTTTCATATTTATTGACCTTCTCGCGCCCGACATATGCGCCAATTCCTGCCCCGACCAAAATAAGTACGAGAAAAAACAATATATTCTCCTCCATCTTACCTGGCCCCGCCAGTCCTTCAAAAACGGCGGCCACGAAGCCAGAGATAGCGCCCCCGTAAAGGACGAAAGAGCTCACTTGCGGCCTCGAAATGCCCAAATACTTGAAGCGTTTCTCTGCTGCTGATTTTTCCTCATAAGTAACATTCGCAAGTCTCATTACCCGGTCCTTTGATGGGCTTCTATTTCTCATTCATCACCTTATCCATAATCGCTCATGGATGACCGATTTCACGCTGTGGTGCGGCATGTACTACGCTTTTAGATATTGCATCGTGATTTCAACCGATTCAATAAATTCAATTATTCCAAATATTGATTTCCTACATCAAAATGCCGTTTCTAAAGCGATGTTCGTACTGGCCCAAAGGCACCAGAAGGGAACCCGCTCGGAAGCTTTGCACTTAAACCTACACTTTCGTCAAACAGACTGCGATCATCCACAAACTCTTACAGAGGGGGACTGCGGCCCCCCCCCCACCGACATTATCTGCCAAACCCGAATTCTGAATCCCCTCTTCGCGCTCTAACTCCTGTCGCGCATCCGTCCTAGGTCTGCTGCATCAGTTAGTCAGAGTGAGCGACATGAAAGACATTCCCTCCCCCTCCGCCGTACAGAGCCAGATCCTTGACGCCTTCAACTTCCGGCACGCCTGCAAAGTGTTTGACCCAAGCCGCAGCATCCCGCCGGCTGAGTTTGACACCATTTTAGAGGCCGCGCGCCTGTCGCCGACCTCCTTTGGCCACGAACCCTTCAAGATCCTGATGATCCAATCCCCCGAGAAACGCGCGCTCTTCCGCGATTTCGCCTGGGGCGCAAACGGCGCCTTCAATGGCACCGACGGGCAAATCGGCACCGCCAGTCATTTTGCCATCCTGCTGGCCAACACCGCCACCTCCATGACCGCAGGCTCCGACCACCTCATGACGTTCTACCGCGAGGTGAAGCAGCTCCCTGAAGAGGTCATCGCTTTCCTCACCGACGCCTACGGCAAGTTTCAGCAGACCGACCACAAAGTCACCAGTGATCGCGAGATCACCGACTGGTCCGGCAAGCAGGCCTATATCGTGCTGGCCAATATGATGACCGCCGCCGCGCTGATGGGCATCGACTCCTGTCCGATCGAAGGCTTTGACATGGACAAGACCATCGCCGTCCTCAAAGACGACTTTGGCATTGATCCCAAAGACTACAAACCTGCGGTCATGGTGGCCTTCGGCTATCGCGCAAATGACCCCGAGTTTGGCAAGACCCGCCGCAGCATGAACGAGACTGTCAGCTGGTTCTGAATCAAGGCGGGCGCGGGGATCCTCCCTGCGCCCCTCTCCGCATCTACGCTTTCCACGCTGGCGCTTGGCCAATTTCCTCAATCAGGAAATCCATGAACACTCGCACCTTGGCAGAGAGTTCATTGCTCTTGGGGTAAATCAGCCAAAGCACTGCCCCATCGTCCACATCATACTCCGGCAACACACGAACCAGCGCACCTGATTGCAGCTCCTTGTGCACATTCCACACCGCGCTAAAGGCAATCCCCGCCCCCGCCACCGTGGCAATCTTGTGACTGGCGCCATCATCCACAATCAACCGATTGCGCGCGAGACCTGGGTCAAACCGCCCCTCAGCCCCGTTGCGCCCACGCAGCTGCTTTACCTCCTGCCCGGCAAAGCCAACCAGATCATGCCCGGCCAGTTCCTCCGGCGTCTGTGGCGTGCCGCGCCTTTCCAGATATGAAGGCGCCGCACAGAGGATGCGGTGATCCTCCGCCAGTTTGCGCCCCTTCAGACTGGTGTCCTCAAGCGCCGAATTGCGGATCGCCAGATCAAAACTGCCCTCAATCAGATCATACACCAGATCAGACAGTCGCAGATCGAGGGTAATCTCCGGATACCGCGCCAAAAATTTATGCACGATCGGCGCAATATAGAGCTGCGCAAATGTACTGGGCGCGGTGAATCGCAACACCCCTTTGGGTGTCTCCTCTCCCCGCCCCAGCGCCGACAGACCGGCCTCCTCCTGCGCAAGCATCTCACGCGCATAAGGCAAGAAAGCCGCGCCCTGCTGCGAGAGGGAAACCTTGCGCGTGGAGCGGTGCAACAGATCCGCGCCCAGCGCATGTTCCAGCTTGGCAAGCCGCGCACTGGCCACAGCAGGGGCCAGCCCAAGTTTGCGTCCTGCTGCACTGATGTTGAGCTTATCCGCCGCAAGCACAAAGAGGCGCAGACTATCTGTATCCATAAGGCCCTCACTTGATCACCAAAGCGTTGCGACACTAAGTGAGGGCTGACAGGCAATCCTGCAACGCAAAAGCGCCGATCCTCTCGGATCAGCGCCGGCACTCACTCCAGAGTGAGGGTGTAATGTGGACGCTCAGAGGTGATTTCCTTCACGCCAAATTCGACCAGCTCTTCGTCATCATCACAGGTATAATCGTCATAAAGTACCCGCTCAAACCTATACTCTGGGACGCAGAGTTCTGTCTCTGCGTTGCCGCTCCAGTAGTACCCATCATCATCTTCCGCATAATAATAAAGATAGCTGTTGGAATACTGGCCAAAATTGCCTTCAAAAAGTGTGGAGCAATCACCCGTTTCAATATTGCGCCAGCCAAACAGGGTCCGATACTCATCGGTGTCGTTCACCCGCCAGGCATAGGCCACATAGATCTTTGAGCCGGATTCATTGCAAATCGTGGCGGAGTAATCATCGTGTCGCCCGCTTGCTCTGTCTCGATCACTGGCAACCCCGGCAGTCGGCAATAGCATTACCGCCACCACAGCCAGCTGTGTGACCCATTTCAATCCCATGTTCAAAAATCTCCCCAGTGCTACCCCAACACAATACGTCGCGGCCTTTCAGTCCATGTGTTTTTCTAAAATGACAGCACCGCATCACGCAACCAAAAGTAATATCAAGGCAATTTTCGGCAAAACCTTCTGTCTTTCCGGCTCGACCCTCACTTCGCATGGCGCGACGCCTGTCTGGAGCAGAGGGCGCATGTGCGCCCCTCTTCTTCTCCACAAAGTGCCGCAAGGGCATTTTTAAAACGCAGCCCTTGTAACCCGCCAAACGCCCGCCATAACATCCGCGCGAATGACCAAAAGGGGAATGACCGTGCAAGGTTCAAAACACGGCGGCAAAGTGCTGGTAGACGCACTGGAACAACAAGGCATCAAACGCGTCTTCAGCGTGCCCGGCGAGAGCTTTCTGGCCGCATTGGATGGCCTTTATGATGCGGGGATCGAAAACATCGTCACCCGTCAGGAAGGTGGCGCCACGATGATGGCCGATGCCCACGGCAAACTCACCGGGGAACCCGGCGTGGCCTTTGTGACACGTGGTCCCGGTGCCACCAATGCCTCCTCCGGCGTGCACGTGGCGTTTCAGGACAGCACGCCAATGATCCTCTTCATTGGTCAGGTCGCAAGCGATCAACGGGATCGCGAAGCCTTCCAAGAGGTCGACTACCGCGCCATGTTTGGTCCCTTGGCCAAATGGGTGGCCGAAATTGACCGTGTGGATCGCATCCCCGAATATGTCGCACGCGCCTATCGCACCGCCATGTCCGGTCGTCCTGGCCCGGTTGTGCTCGCCCTCCCCGAAGACATGCTGTCATCTCCCTGTGACGCCGCCGTTGCGCCTGCAGCAACGCTCCCTTCTGCCAAAGCCCATGACGACGACGTCGATCAGGTTCTGTCTCTGATGCAAGCCGCGCAGAATCCTCTGGTGCTGCTGGGCGGCGGCCGCTGGACACCAGAGGCCGCACAGGCCGTCGGCACGCTTGCCGAAAAACTGGATCTGCCCGTGGCCGCAACCTTCCGCTGTCAGGACTATCTGGACAATCGCCACCCCAACTACGTGGGCGATGTGGGCATTGGCATCAATCCCCAACTCGCCGAGCGTGTACGTAATGCAGATTATATCTTCTGCCTTGGCGCACGTCTGGGCGAAATGACCACAAGCGGCTACACACTACTGTCCGCCCCAACCCCGACGCAGAAACTTGTGCATGTGCATGCTGATGCCAATGAACTGGGGCGGGTTTATCATCCCACCCATGCCGTCACCGCCGATGCCGGCGTGTTTGCGGCCCAGCTTGCCGCCCGCGTCGCCGATCAGCCTGCTGTCGCGCCCAGCGCCCGTGTGACCCAGGCCCGCGCCGATTACGAAGCCTGGCAACAACCGGTGGAGACCCCCGGTGCGCTCAAGATGGAAAATGTCATCCAGCACCTCAACGAGGTGCTACCCGATGATGCCATTCTCACCAATGGCGCGGGCAATTACGCCGCATGGCTCCATCGCTACTATCGCTATCGCGATTTCGGCACCCAGCTAGCGCCGACGTGCGGCTCAATGGGCTACGGTCTGCCCGCCGCTGTTGCGGCCAAGTTGGAACGCCCAGAGCAGGAAGTCATCTGCCTTGCTGGCGATGGCTGTTTTCAGATGACCATGCAGGAATTTGGTGTGGCCTGCGAACAGGACGCCAATCTGATCGTGCTGATCTCCAACAACGGCATGTATGGCACCATTCGCCTGCACCAGCAGAAGAAGTTCCCCAAACGGCCCAGCGGCACCACTGTGTTCAACCCCAACTTTGCACAGCTGGCCCAAAGCTACGGTGCCTTTGGCGCGGTTGCAGAAACAGACGCCGAATTCCGCGATGCGCTGGCACAAGCGCGCGCGGCCAACAGCCCCGCCATCATCGAGCTGCGCATTGATCCCAAGGCACTCGGTCCGATGGCCCAGCTCGAAGAGCTTGACAACTGAATGAAACAACTGTGCGGGGCGGCGTGAATTGTCTTAACGCCGCCCCGCAGTTTTTTCGGGCAAAACAACGCACCTGCGCGATACTGACGGGAAACCGACGCAATACCGACGTGCCATTTGGACCGTGAGAAAAGTTAAAACAGCCCCAGATGTGGCGCGGCGCCCCCGACCGGGGCAGCGCATTACACCATCCGACGCCGCGCTTTTGCCCCACCACGACGCCTGCGCTCGGGCATATCCAAAGACAGAACCTGCAGAGGATTCCGAAGCGACTCCCGCAGCAGCGCACAGAACGCCTGCACCGCCGGATCAGTATCTTCAAAAGCTTCCGCCATCTCCAAAGCCCGCTCCGCTTCTTTCGGATAGCCGACATTCCGAGGCAGTCCAGCCAACCACTGCAAATAGCCCAAAGTCCCGAGCTCTTCCGCTCGTCTTGGGGATTCTGTACGTGTTTGCAACGTATTAAGTGTGCTTTCCAACAGCATAGCGCCCTCCGCGCCTGCGGCGTGCCATAAAGAACAGCGATGTCATCGGCCCAGTTGGATCCATCACGATGTCTCTGCTGCCCAAGGCACCCCGCCTGGGTTTGAGTGACTGCGACGCGGGAACCGCGCCGGAGATGGCAGGTCTCCTGACTTACGGGTCATCACGCTCTTGAACCTTCCCAGGCAGAGGCCCAGTGGTATTTTTCAAGTACGCTCACCGCTTACAGTTGCGGGGGCAGTCGTGGCCTTGAGCTCTCGCTCGCACCACGTTCCCTTTTCAGCCACTCCCAAAAGCGGCACCATCAAAGCCCTTCTGCCACGCCATCTCTAACAGGTCCAGAAAAACTCTTTGCACCTGCAGAATTTCCGCAAACCCCACCCAGACCCACTAACGCAAACACCTGATGCATATTGATATTTTACATCAAACAAGATCTTTTCCGCGCGTAGCTTCACAAGATCAAACAGAGGGCGAGCGGCGCTCCAAACCATCGTCTGAGAGCCGTGAGTCGGCACAAAACAACCGCCGACTCACACTGATTTTGATCGAACCCTAGGTGCCAAAAAGGTCCGTCGCTCCATTATCAGACAGGCGCAGATTGCAAAGAGTCTGCTCATTGGCGCGCATGCGATCCGCAATCAGAGCCTCAGCTTCTTTCAAGCGCAAATCGATATAATCCGGATCATTCAATACGTTGCGCGTACAGCCTGGATCTTTCTTTCGATCAAACAGAAGATCAGGCGCATTGGGGCATCGCACTTGCAAAGCCTCCGCACCAAGGCGTGCAAGCAAGTGAGAGCCCCGAGCATAGTCGCGCGGCTCGACGCCCTCAGGTGCAGGCCAGTTGGACCGGAAATCAAACTCCCAGAACACAGCCTCCCGTGGTGGCGCACCCGCATTCTGCAATTGAGGCATCAGACTGCGTCCATCCAGTGAATTGCTGGGCTCAACGCCCCACAACTCAAGCAAGGTAGGCATCAGATCAATAGCCGACGTCAACCCTTCACAGACCTGGCCAGCTGGCGCACCTGGAAGCCGCATAACCAACGGAATATGCTGGCTTTCCGGGAAAAATCCACCCTTACCCAAAAGTCCATGATCTCCCATCATCTCACCATGATCAGAGGTTAAGATGACAAGCGTATTGTCCCAAACACCCAGCTCTTTCAGACGGTCCATCAAACGGCCGATTTGTGCATCCACCTCGGAGATCAAGCCATAATAGACCGCCCGAATGCGCCTGAAATCTGCTTCCGTCAACTCGTCCAGCGCCGCTTCTGCGCCCGGGACATAGTCAGAGACCCGAGTGTTGCGTTTCAAGAGCGAAATCACTGGATGCTTGGCCAATTCCTCTTCCTGCTCCGCAAACCCTGGCCCCTCTTCTGGCGCATACATCGTGTTATAAGGCGCAGGCGCTCCGAATGGGGGATGTGGATGGATCAGAGACAAATGCGCAAACCATGGCTGATCAGACGGCTGCTCCTCTACCCACTCAATCAAACGCCCTGTCAAATACGCTGTTTGACTATGTTCCGCCGCAAAGCCAGTCGGCGCGGTAGAAATGCGCTCACCTTCTTGCTCCGCCAGCTGGTAGGGCGTTTCAGTCACCTCAGGGCCATAACCCAGTGATTTTAGCCAGCGTCGCCAAGGCGCAGCATTGCCGATAAGCTCCTGCTCCACTTCGAATCCGGGCAGAATGCCTTCATAGGTTTTCAAGGCAGGATCTTCTGGCGCATGGCTGCGCGGATCCGCAGAAATATCAGTGTATCCAAAAAGAGTTGGTCGATAACCAGCCCGTCGCGCCGCGCGTGCCATATTGTCAAAACGATGCGCCAAAGGGGAGCCATTGGCCACCCCGCGATTGTTCATCTGCCACAGCCCCGTATACATCGCCGCACGGGCTGGCGAACATGGCGCAGCGGCGGAATAGTGCTGCAAAAATGCTGTGCCTTCTGCGGCCAAGGCATCCGTATGCGGCGTTTTCACCACACCGTGCCCAGCAAGGCCAAGGCAATCTCCCCGCCATTGATCGGCAGTGATGAACAGAACGTTGAGTTTTTTCTTGGTCATCTTTTTATCCAGCTCTCAGCACTGGGGCCGCGGCCAGCAATGCCTTGGTATAATCCCGCTGTGGATTTCGAAACAATTCAGGTGTTGGGGCACTTTCAACCACCTTACCCTGCTGCATGACCACAGTATGGTCACAGAGATTGGCCACAACCGCCAGATCATGGCTGATAAAGAGGATCGTAAGGCCCAGCTCTTTCTGTAATGATTTCAACAGGTCAAGGATCTCAGCTTGAATAGACACATCCAGCGCCGCGACAGCTTCATCCGCAATGATGAACTTGGGGCGAGAGACAAGCGCACGTGCAATCGCGATCCGCTGGCGCTGCCCGCCCGAGAAGGCATGCGGGAAGCGGCGTAAGTGCTCTACATCCAGTTTGCACAGGCTGGCGATCTCTTTGACCCTTTCATTGGTCTCAGACCGGTTTTTGGTCAACTGCATCATCTCCAGTGGCTCAGCGATGATATCGCGCACGGTCATACGTGGTGAAAGTGCAGCGTAGGGATCCTGGAAGATAAGCTGCGCGCGGCTGCGGTAGTCTTTGAGTTCCGCCTTTTTCAACGACCCAATATCGTAGCGCACATCCCCATCGTCATAAGTGACTGAGCCGCTCGCGAAGTGATTGATCTTCAGCATAGAACGGCCAGCCGTGGTCTTTCCCGATCCACTTTCGCCAACCAATCCAAAAAAGCTGCCTTTGGGAATATCAAAGGAGACTTTGTCCACCGCTGTAAAATAGGTGTGGCGCCCCAGCAAAGACTTTCCAATTGAGAATTGGATGGTCAGGTCTTTCACCGACACGATCGGCGTGTCAGTGTCACCTTCGGTTTTAACAGGTTTGGCCGGAGCGTTGAGAATGCTCTCATCAATGCGGGGCACCGCCGCGAGAAGACGTTTGGTATAGGCGTGTTGTGGTGCTCGGATCACCTCATCAACTGTACCTTGCTCTACAATTTTTCCCTTTTGCATCACTGCAACGCGGTCTGCGATTTCTGAAATCACAGCAAGATCATGCGTGATGAAAATAACACCCATCCCGAATTCGGTGATCAGCTCTTTCATCAGTTTCAGAACCTGCGCCTGAATGGTGACATCAAGCGCTGTTGTGGGTTCATCCGCAATCAGAAGTTTGGGCCGCGTGGACAAAGCCGTCGCAATCATGGCCCTCTGGCGCATTCCGCCTGACAGCTCAAACGCATATTGATCAATACGTTTTTCCGGCATCGTGATGCCAACCCGGTCCAGCATATCGATCGAGAGCTCTCGCGCCTCAGGATAGCTCATGCCGCGATGCAACATCAGCTGTTCGGTCATCTGCTTACCAATGGTCAAGGCAGGCGCAAAGCTGGCAATAGGCTCCTGAAAGATCATCGAAATCAGATCACCACGCACTTTGCGGAGCTGCTGATTGCCTTTCAATGAGAGGATATCCACCGGCCCGTCATCAGAAGTGATGACCATTGATGATCCTTCAGAGAAGCGCGCATAATTTGGGTTCAGGCGCATCAAGGAACGGCCCGTCACCGACTTGCCGGAACCGGATTCACCAACCAGCCCCAGAACCTCGCCCGGAGCGACATCAAATGACACGCCAGAAACCGCTTCAACGGTGCGATCATGGGTTTCAAAGGCAACATTCAGGTCACGAACAGAAAGCAGCTTTTCCATCATTTCGGCTCCGAATAGGGGTCAGCAGCATCACGCAAGCCATCACCGACAAAGACAAAGGCCAACACCAGCCCAATGAAAAATGGCACAGGGATGAAATACCACTGATAATTCAACAACACGTCCACGCGTGTCACATTTTGAAGCATGACACCAAGAGAGTTGACCGGATCTTTCAAACCCAAACCGATAAAGCTCAGCGCAGTTTCGCTCAGCACCATGTAGGGGAAGGAGATCACCAGATCGACGATGATGTAACTTGTAAAACTGGGCAGAAGATGGCGGCGAATGATCTGTGCCGCCGATGCACCGCTCAATTGCGCGGCCAGCACATATTCCGCGCTACGCTCCGCAAGAACATGGGTTCGGATGCGCCGGGCCAGCGTGGACCATCCCAACAGGCCAAGCAGCATTGAAATAAAGAAGAAACGCTCCTCCGCGGACCATTCCTGCGGCACAAAAGCAGCCATGGCCATAAACAATGGAATGGTTGGCACAGCTTTCACCGTATCCATGAGCGCTTGCAGGATCGTATCAACCCAGCCTCCGAAATACCCGGCAGCACCCCCAATGACCAGCGCAAGAACAAACGAAATCAGAACCCCAATCGTGCCCACGGCAAGGCTGACACCGATGGAGTGCAGCAACCGCGAGAAGATATCCTTACCACCAGAATCCGTGCCAAAAACATGCATGAACCCGTCTTCGACACCAAAGAGATGGCGATCCATGGAAAGCCCTAGGAACTTGTAGTCCCAGCCCGATGGGAAAAACACAACATAGTTACGCTCCTCAGTCGGGCGGGTCACCCATCGGAAATTGGTATCCGCACCACGATAGCGCTCCACTTTATGAATAAAAGGCCGGATAGAGCACCCCGCTGCATCGCAAAACTGTGGAATTTGCGGAGCTCCATTCACGTAGTCCGCGTTCCGCCCCGCTGCATTAGGCTCATAAGGTGAGAGAAACGGGGCAAAGACACCGCATAGAATGAACGCAATGAGAATGGCCAAAGCCACGACAGCGGACCGTTTGCGTCGGAAACGCTCCCAGATCAGCGTGTATTGACCTGCGGTATAATAGCTTTCATCGCGCTCGACATCTTTGTCAGCGGCTGGGGCTTTAGAGAAAAGTGCCATCAGAAGAACCCCTTTCTTACGCGCGGATCAAAGAGTGCCAAGAAGATGTCCGTCACAAAGTTGAAAATCACGATGGTGGCCGTCAATGCCATGATGATGGCTCCAGCCAATTGCTGATCATTGGATTTCGCCAACGCGTCCAACAACAACGCACCGGCATCCGTCAGAACCAAGACGGCCGCGACGATGGGCAGATCATTAAAGATACGGTTCAAATCGTACCCAACCGAATTGATCACAGGACCGAGCGCATGGCGGGAGGGGTATCTCCACAACAATCCCCAGCCAGATTGCCCTCTGGCCCGAGCCGCCGTCACATAAAGCTTGTCCTTTTCGTCAGAGACCAGAGCCCGCACTGTCTGCATCTGAATGGCCGTCGCAGACCATGCCAAAATAACAATCGGCAACCACGCGCGGCTCATCATGTCCGCAAATTTCGCAAATGACCAAGGGGCGTCACGATACGCATCACTGAACAAACCCGTCATGGTTTCGCCAAAGTAGATTGTCGACAACAGCATGACGCAGAGCGCCAGCAGGAAGTTTGGAAGAGCCAGTCCCATATAGCTGAAAATACGCAGAGAGCTGTCAAACCAGCCATCGCGCAAATTCGCAGAGATGATGCCAACGGGTACAGAAATTGCATAGGTCAGCAGCAAAGCAACAAATGACAAACCAAGCGAAATGAGCAGTTTATCCCCAATCAGCTGTGTCACATCCACACGCCACAAACAGCTTTCACCCAAATCAAACCGCAAGAAGATGTCTGTCACCCAATTGGCCCAACGGATCACATAAGGCTGGTCGAGCCCCATGCGGATTTCTTCCGCCAAAATGTCTTCGGCCGTGATTTTCAGGCCCTGAGTGTCTTTATATGCGAGAAACCGTTCGGCACAGTTGCCTGGCACAAGTTCCATCAAGGTGAAAACCAGAAACGAAACCAGCAGCATTGTGGTGAATGCTGCAAAGAAACGTGTGGTGATGTATCGTAAAAACGCTGACATGAGCCCTCAGCCTAATAAGAATCCCGGCCAGCGGTCACCGGCCGGGCAATTGCTTTAAGTACGGATCTTATTCGTCCAGCCACCACTGATCTGGGTGGTAGGGGTGCGCACGGTAGTAGTCGTAGGACCAGGTCTTGAACTCATCAAAGTTCTTCAACTTGTTGGACCGATAGACCAGGTTCTGTGTCTGAACAGTGCCGATGTATTGCATATTCGCAAGTTGCAGATCGATGATCTTGGAACCCAACTCGTTATATGCGTCGCTGCCTGGGGTTGTGGCCTGCCATTCGCGGGCCAGCTCAGCAAGTTCTGCGACCCATGCTGGTGGCTCTACGCCCTCTGCACCATTGGTGGTTTCATAGCGTTCCCACAACATGCCGTTACGCTGGTGGAAGAAGGATCCGAATGGAACCACCAGACGGTCAATGTTACCCTGCATCGTTGCTGCAGGACGACCATTGCGCCATACAGTTACATCAAGTTCGTTTGCAGACTGAGCGGCGCGATATTCATCGGAAGTAACTTCCTTGATCGCGGTCTGAATACCGGCATCGCTCCAGTACTGAGCAACCGCTTCGACAGTTTCAACAGAGGTGCCCTGAGTGGAGAACTGGATATTGACGGTCAGCTTGGCGCCAGAGGGCAGTTCACGATAGCCGTCGCCATCGGTATCAGCCAGACCAAGTCCATCAAGCAATTCAGATGCCTTGGCGGGATCGAACTGAGTTGCAAAATTAATTTGCTCTTCAGTGGCAAACTCAGGTGCAGGATCAAAAGAAATATACTGCGAAGGTTTGCCCAGCCCCAACTGAGCCAGTTCGTTCAGCTCATCACGATTGATCGCGTGGCTCATGGCCAAATTGAAATCCTGAGACGCGAACACCGCGCGCTTCTCTTCATCTTCGTGAGTATGGTTGAAACCGAAGGTCTCAAACGTGATCTGAGGACGCAGGATCACAGTGTAGTCCCCGCCGTCCTGACCGTCGAGCAGTGCAGGCGCTTGTGGCAGAAGGTTAGATTGCGATTTGTAGTCTGCTTCACCGTTGAGCAACTTGAGCAAACGCACTTCAGCATCAGGGATATACTGCTCATAGATCTCATTGACATATGGCAGCTGCTGACCCGCGGTATCAACAACGTGATAGTAAGGGTTCGCAACAACACGACGTGTCTCTGTTGTGTCTTCGACCACGATGTGGCTTTCCAGAGTTGGCACAACCGCGGCTGGCAAAGATGCAATTTTACTGGCGTCCTTCAGGTATGGAGACGGCACGTCTTTCCAGTCAGAGCCACCATAGTAGAAAGCGATAACCTCGTAGCCGTTTTCGAAACCGGCTTCTTTGGCCAGTTTATCAGCGTCTGGGTTGATGGCCGGATGATACTGACCAAGGAAATGCTTGGGTTGGAAAGGCTGACCATAATACTGAGAAATCGCGGCCAGAAAGCCCGGGTTTGGTGCCGCAAAGGTGAACTTGAAGGTCTGATCATCGATAATCTCGATGCCCATTGGCTCACCGCCAGCCTGCCAGACGTCTTTGATGGAGCCAACGACGTTTTCGTCTTTGGTCATATTCTCCAGCCAGAACTCCACATCCGCAGAAGTGAACGGCGCACCGTCGGACCACTTATGTCCCTTACGAAGAGTGAAAGTGATAGCTGTAAAATCGTCATTCCACTCAAACGATTTTGCGACATTGGGCTTCACTGTCAGCAGGTCGCTGTCAAAGCGGGTCAGGCTTGCATGACGCAGAGACAGAAGATCGGATGTACCTGACTCAGTCGCGTTAGAATAACCATCGATAACGCCACCATATTTACCAACAGAAGCGAAAGGCAGAACAACCAAGGGCTCTTGCGGCAAGCGATCGGCCACAGATGGCAACTCAGGGTTGCCTACGATACGCGCATTCAACTCTGTGATCGCCGGGTTTTCACTAAAAGACAGATCACAGTTCGCTGCCGCTTCAAAAGCGCCGAGCTCAAACTGCTTTGGGTACGCCCCTTCCAGGCCCTGAGTGTCGGCAACTGTAATCGCCGGGCACTCGGCAAATGCCGCGGTCCCAAGCGCGATGAGGCTGACGGTAAGTAGCGGTCTCATAGGGTTTATTCCTCCGTTGAGCATGAATTTATTTTGATTTCATCTTCGAATTTGAACCGGCGCGCGGAAAGCAAACACCCTCTTCAAAAGCTTCATAGACAAGACATGGCACCAAGAGCTGTGCAATCGTGCGCATACAGAATTCATGAGGCATGTTTTTCTCAGTCTAAGAAGAGAGCAATTCGTTCGAGTTCACGGGCAGCGTATAGCCGCGAAAGCTAACGGTTTTGTGACAAACATCGCAGTGGAAAACCTTCTTGAATTTCAACACAAAAGCCCCCCAGCAACACAGAAAGCGACTCCCCCCTAAAAACCTCAGGTAAAAGGTGCCTCATAGCCAAAGCCTTCGCCATTTCAGGCATAGATAATTGCGGAATGCTCACCATGTTCCTCCACTAACCCGAAATCATGACGTCAAATACCCGCTCAACCTCGGGGCATACCCCGGGCGCCGCGACACAAACAGGCCCTCCTTGGGCTACGAGCTCAGCAAAATTAGGCGCATGGACAATGGCCCCCGCCTCCCTTGCTACCAGCAGACCAGCGGCCACATCCCAAGGATTGAGATGCGCCTCAATGTACCCCTCCGCTCGCGCCATACACACCTGAAGCAAACTCACCGCAGCGGAACCAACACGACGGTACTCCATTCCCAATTCCAAAGTACGCTCCACACCGCGCAGATAAGACTTCCGGCCCGCACGCTCTGAACGCCCCAAAAGAAGCAATGCATGCGCAGCTTCGCCGCAACCAGACACCGCAAGGGAGCCTTCGTTGCAATATGCACCTACCCCACGCTCAGCCCAGACCGAAATACCCAATGCAGGCGCAACGATAGCACCACACGCCAAGCCCTTCTGATCCGCAAAAGCAATGGACACAGCCCAATCCTCCAAGCCGTGAAGGTAATTGGTCGTGCCATCAATTGGGTCAATAATCCACAGCCCGACCCCATCACCGGTTGCTCCGCCCTCCTCGCCAAGCACCGCTTCTTCTGGAAACACCTCAGCAATGCGATTGCGAATAAACCGCTCAGTTGCGAGATCCGCATCAGACACAAAGTCCTGCGGACCCTTTGCCTGGATCGAGCTCCTTTTCAAATCTCGACGCAGACCAAGAGCGAGCTCACCTGCTTCATGCGCAATAGCGACAAGCTCGCGACACCGAGATGACAAGTCAGATACTTCCTTCCGCGACAGCGACACCACCACCTACACCCCCAGGCGCCACAATCGAGAACATGAACCAACGCCACATCTGACCAAAAGAAACATCTCGCACCTTCCAATTATGCTCACGTGATCACTGTTGCCTCTTCAAAAATCCAAATCAACAAAAAATCTAAGTTGATTTCATTTTTTTTTACAAATACGACATATGATCACGTGATCATACTGACTCTTAGACATTTATCAAACTCCCATGAACACCTCAGCCGATCTATTTTCTTTGTGGCTACTCCTGCCGCATGACGTTTCGAAACGACTGCGCCAACACATAAATCGTCTCAGCGAACTCGCCGATAGCCCGAGCTTCGAACCCCATATCACCATCGCCTCAGACCTGACCTGGGAAGACTGCCTTGAAATTGAACACAAGGCATCGATCCTGAACTGCACACAGGAAGATACACTTCGCTTTGATAGGATCGCTTGGGGACAGCGCTACTTTCAGTCAATTTATCTGCCTGTTCGCCTTCCCGCCCCAATTGCGGCTCTACGCGAAGAAGCTTTCGCCAAGCGGGACCTACAACCAGATTTCCCACCACACATAAGTGTCGCATACGGCGCAAAAAAGTCACCCGAACTCGGGGCTCCCATCGCAGAGATAGAAGACGAGTTTAGCGGGTTGCAGACCGCCATTGGCAGCTTTGCACTGGTGGCATCCTCGGAAAACCGCCCGATTTCGCAATGGAAAATCCTACGCACAACAAGTGCGCGCATTCACAATCCAGACTAGTGCGTGTTTCGCAAGATGATTTCCGGCTTGATTGCAACATGCCGAGACGGCGCCCCAGGATTGGCCAAACGCTCCGTAAGCAGCTCCATAACCCCTTCAACAGTTGCAGAAATAGGGTTCGCAATAGTTGTCAGCTGAAAATCCGGCCATTGCGCCATAGGGATATCATCGAACCCGATAATGGAAACGTCGTCCGGCACCGAAACCCCAAAGCGCGCGCGAACAGCCGAAAGCACCCCCAAAGCAAGGGCATCGTTGGAGCAAAAAATGCCATCAGGCTTTTCACTACCCCCAAAAAGCTCCCCCGCTGCACATTCCCCACCAGGAAAACTAAAATCGCTATGCACCACGCGAACCGGCGACAATCCGTGCGCCCCCAAAGCGCCCAAGAACCCACCGAAACGCTCCTTTTCGGAAACGAGGTGCTTTGGCCCGCCAACATAGGCAATTCGCCGGCGCCCCCTATCATGCAGACATTTGACGGCGAGCCCGACACCGAGCGAATTCTCGCAGCACACGGAATCGCCGACGCTACGATCATCCGGACGCGCGCCTGACAAAATCAGGGGTATCCCCAATCTACCGCACTGCTCCGACAGTGCAGAATCCAGACTGCCAGCACGCAAAATCATAGCCTCAAGAGGGTACGCCAAAACATCCAGAACATGTGACTGCAACAAATCATCGTCCCCTCCACTTAAAACCACAGGCCATTTCCCATTGCTTGAAAGGCGCTCCACAAGCCCGCTAATAATTTGAGCATCGTAGAAGTTTGAGAGGTTGCCAGAAACGATTCCGATCAGCTTAGTATTTTGGCCCTTTAAACTCGCTGCGAGGGCATTAGGCCGATACCCAAGCTCATTGGCCACGGCCACGATTTTGGCACGCTTCGCTTCAGAAAGATAAGTACCTTCGCGAAAGCATCGCGACACCGCATGCCTAGACACGCCAGCCTTGTCAGCAACATCCTGCGCTGTAACTCGCTTACCTCTCATAACTCCACCGCCGTGTTGAAACCCTACTGAAGCATGCGCAACGCCTAACAGGCTCACGCTTTTGCGCAACCCTTTCAACTCGCGATAGCCATCGTTTCAAACAAGGAAAATGGCGGAGGAGGTGGGATTCGAACCCACGGAGGGCGTTAACCCTCGTCGGTTTTCAAGACCGGTGCATTCGACCACTCTGCCACTCCTCCGACAGGGCTTCACTAAATTGCAAATCGCACAGGTTCAAGCGAAAAACCCGTGCAATTTTTTGCGCAGAGGCACAGGCGGACTTTCCTTGCACAAGAGTGCAGGTTAGAGTTTGGGCAAAACAAAGCTGGCAAAGCGCGAAATCGCAAAAGGACCAGCACCAAACATACGCAATACATTCGCGTAACGACGAGCAGGCAAAGGGACCCGAATGACATTTTTTTCAGGCGCAATGGGAATCCACTCACACCGCAAACTTCTGGCTATCGCACTGGCCGCTGCTGCGGCGCTGTCAGCGTGCTCGGATGTATCAAATCCCTTTGCTTCAAATGGATCAGGGCCTGTTGAACAAGAGGTCGGAACGCCGGGGCAGACGACGAAATTGGTGGAGCGCGATGTGGAGGCACCAGAGGTCTTCTCTACGTCAGAGTCGGGGCTTTGGGACGGTCGCCCTTCCCTGGGCGGCGTGTGGGCCGCGCATCCAGATGTCACGGATCCGGAGCGCGTCATCATCCGCAACCAATCCAATGGTAAATTCGTGATTGGTGCCCTTTTCCGGCGGGAACGGGACATTCCTGGCCCCCGTATTCAGGTGTCGTCTGACGCGGCTGCTGCACTCGGTATGATCGCCGGGCAGCCTGTCGCGCTCAATGTCACCGCTTTGCGGCGGGAAGCCGTTGCTGAAGAAACACCAGCAGCCCCCGACTCCACAGCCGAAGATATATCGCCAAGCGTTGTTGAAGAGGCCCCACTGGAGCCGGTGGCCGCTGCTTCGGCTGCTATTGCTGCTGCCGAAGCTTCAGCCGCGACAGCAGCAAAATCCGAAGTTGCGCCTAAGCCTGCGTCGTCTTCGTTGACAAAGCCTTACGTGCAGATTGGTATCTTCTCGTTAGAAGCCAATGCGAAACGCGCTGCGTCGCAAATGTCCGGTGCGGGGCTGACGCCACTCATTCGCAAGACCACATCAGGCGACAAACAGTTCTGGCGTGTGCTGGTCGGTCCGGCCAGTAGCAAATCTGAATTAAAGGCCATGACAGACAAAGTTCACGGCGTTGGATTCACCGACGCCTACGCCGTAACGAACTGACGGAGAGATTTCGATGGGCAAGCCCTTTCTGAACGTTATGCTGACAACACTATGCGGCGTGTTTTTTGCCGTACAGGCTGCGGCCTTTGAGACCAAAGCAAAGGCAGCTTTTGTGATGGACCAGACAACGGGCACCGTTTTGATGGCCAAAAACGCCGATGATGCGTTGCCACCAGCGTCCATGTCTAAATTGATGACTCTCTACATGGCGTTCGAAGCCGTCAGGGATGGCCGCTTGTCCATGAGTGAAACATTGCCGGTGTCCCAACACGCCATGAACTATGGTGGGTCCACGATGTTTCTAGACACGACCGATCGTGTGAAAGTGGAAGACCTTTTGCGCGGCGTGATCGTTTTGTCGGGCAACGATGCCTGTGCTGTATTGGCGGAAACGCTCAGCCCAGACGGTACCGAAGCAGGCTTCGCGCGCCAAATGACACGCCGCGCCCGCCAGATGGGCATGACCAATTCAACTTTTGTAAATTCAAATGGCTGGCCCGCTGCGGGTCACCGAATGAGTATGCGTGATCTGGTTCTGCTTGCAAATCGGTTGATTACCGATTTTCCTGAGTTCTACCCGATGTTCTCTGAGACCGAGTTCCCGTTTGATGGACGGGCACCACAGAACACTCAGAACCGGAACCCATTGCTGCGGCTGGACATTGGTGCAGATGGGTTAAAAACCGGCCACACACAGGAGGCGGGCTATGGGCTGGTCGGATCTGCCAAGCAGGGCCCGCGTCGGGTGATTTTTGCCTTCTCAGGATTGGATAGCGCGAAGGATCGCGCAGAAGTCTCAGAACAGATCGTAAACTGGGCTTTCCGCCAGTTTTCCGAAACCACTTTGGTTCGGGAGGGGGAGCGTGTCGCACAAGCGGATGTATGGATGGGGAAAACTCCCAAAGTGGGTCTTGTCCCTGCCCAAGATCTTGAAATTTTGCTTCCGGTCTTGTCTCGCAGTGCCGTCAAGGGCGAAGTGATTTTCAATGGACCGATCCAAGCCCCCATCACCAAAGGCATGCCACTTGCAGAACTAGTGCTGTCCCCAGATGATCTGCCTGAAATGCGTATTCCATTGGTTGCGGAGACCGATGTTCCTGAGGGCGGCTTCATGGTGAGGTTGCGGACAGCAACCAGCCTTTTGATTTCACAGTTTGGTCCTCAAGCCGAAGGTGCCTCGTGACCCAAGGCCGTTTTATTTCCTTTGAGGGCATTGATGGCTCTGGAAAATCCACACAGGCTGCGCTGCTGGCGGATCTACTGCGTGATTTGGGACATGATGTGATTTTAACCCGCGAACCCGGAGGATCGGTCGGGGCTGAGGAAATTCGCAGCCTTGTTCTGGAAGGTGACCCGGATCGTTGGTCTGCAGAAACTGAGATTTTGCTGTTTACCGCGGCGCGACGTGATCACTTAGAGCGTACAATTTTGCCAGCGCTTGCTGCAGGGAAAACCGTAATCTGCGACCGCTTTGCAGATAGCACTCGCATGTATCAGGGTCTCTCCAGAGGAGATCTGCGTTCGCTTGTGGATCAGTTGCACAGCCTGATGATCGGGCGAGAACCGGATTTGACTATTCTGATTGACATGGATCCCTCTGTCGGGCTGGCTCGCGCCAAGTCTCGCCAAACCAGTGAAGAACGCTTTGAAGATTTTGGAGAAGGTCTGCAACAGCAGATGCGCCAAGGTTTCCTTCGTCTTTCAAGAGAATTTCCCGAGCGGTTTGTTGTTATTAATGGCGCAGACAACAAGGAGGCTGTGGCGGGCGATGTGCTTTCCGCCGTCACCCAGCATCTTCAAAAAGGTCTGAACGCGTGAGCGCAGATCCTCAACATGAACCTGATCGCGTCGAAGGTGCTCCACATCCGCGAGAAACTGACCACCTTTACGGTCAGGCGGGTGCTGAGGATGACTTCCTTACCGCGTTCAACTCCAATCGCCTGCATCATGGATGGTTGATTTCCGGGCCAATGGGGGTTGGAAAAGCAACGCTGGCATGGCGTATTGCTCGCTTCCTGCTCAGCCAACCGGCAGAAGGGGGTGGTGGGATGTTCGCCACTGAAGCCCTTGAGCATACCTCACTCACCGTAGACTCGGAACACCCTGTTGCACACCGCATTCGCGCTTTGTCCGAACCGGGTGTATTCTTGTTGAGACGTGGCTTTGCCGGCAGCACGGACAGTGCACGAGAAAAGTCGCGACAAGACGGCAAATTTGCTGCCGAGATCCGCGTGAACGAAGTACGTGAACTCAGTAGCTTCCTACATATGTCCATGGCTGACGGCGGACGCCGTGTGGTTATTGTGGACAGTGCTGACGAGATGAACGTAAACGCCGCAAATGCTTTGCTCAAAATGCTTGAGGAGCCGCCTGCGCGAACGGTCATGCTGTTGATTTCGCATCAACCCTCAAGGCTCTTACCTACCATTCGGTCGAGGTGTCGAGAGCTGCGTCTACACCCTCTCTCTCCAGACGATATGCATCTTGCGCTACAGCAAGCAGGCTTTGAAGCAGGTGAGAGCCCAGCTCTTTCCGAAATGGCGGGAGGATCTGTTGGCGAGGCTTTGCGGATCCTACAACAGGACGGGCTGCCACTTTATGCCGAGTTGCTCAATCTGTTCGCGGGGCCGCGTGGATTTGATCGTGCCAAGGCGCTGAACCTGGTGAACTCTGTTGGCACCAAAGGTGCCGAAGCTCGCTTTGAAATGTTATTGACGATTATCGACCTTTTCCTGACACGTCTCGCCCGCACAGGTGCCTTGGGCCATCCGCCGTCAGTGGAAATTGTCCCTCATGAGGCGGAGGTTTTGATGCGGTTCGCCCCCTCGGCGCATAAAGCGCGCGCATGGGCGCAAGCTGCTCAGGAGATTACAGACAGAACGCGCCACGGTAAGGCCGTGAACCTTGACCCGGCCTCTTTGGTGCTGGATACGGTGTTCAAGATACACCAAACAGCGGCTGCCTGAACCTTGTCAAACGTCCCATTCATCACCGATAGCCATTGCCACCTGGATTTTCCCGATTTCGAAGGCCAACTGCCTGAGATTATTGCACGGGCCGCAGAGGCTGGTGTGACAAGAATGGTCACGATATGCACAAAACTGAAAAATGAGCCATCGGTGCGCGCCATCGCCGAAGCGCATGTACCTGTTTTCTATGCGGCCGGAACGCATCCCATGAGCGCGGCAGACGAACCGATGGCAACCGTTGATCAACTGGTGGAAATCGCGCAGCACCCGAAGATGGTCGGGATCGGCGAGACAGGTCTGGATTACCACTACACGGCGGACAGCAAGGCGGTGCAGCAAACGTCGCTTCGTGTGCATATCGAGGCAGCGCGTCAAACAGGGCTTCCCCTTATCATTCACAGTCGCGATGCAGACGATGACATGGCAGCGATTCTTACGGAAGAGCACAAACAAGCGGACTTTTCCTGTGTGATGCACTGCTACAGCTCTGGCCCAGAGCTTGCAAAACGCATGCTGGATTTGGGCTTTTATCTTTCCATGTCAGGCATTGCTGCGTTTCCGCGCTCTCAAGACGTTCGAGATATTTTTGCTGCAGCCCCTGTCGAGCGCATATTGGTGGAAACTGACGCACCTTACCTTGCGCCTCCCCCTTATCGAGGCAAACGCAACGAGCCTGCCTATGTGGAGAAAACAGCGCGCATCGGTGCGGAGGTTTTCAATCTCGACTATCCTGCCTTTGCAGCTCAAACACAGGCAAATTTCGAACGTTTGTTCAGCAAAGCAAAACTGAAAGCTGACGCCGCATGACATCTCGCCTCACCTTTACGATCTTAGGCTGCGGCAGTTCAGGAGGTGTGCCGCGCATCGGTGGCCTCTGGGGTGAATGTAATCCTGACAACCCCAAAAACAGGCGCAGACGGTGTTCCCTTCTGATTGAAAAGGAAACTGATGTAGGCAAGACCACAGTTTTGGTCGACACATCACCGGACATGCGAGAGCAGTTGCTATCGGCAGATGTGGGCGCACTGGATGCTGTCGTCTACACGCATCCTCATGCTGATCACGTACATGGCATTGATGACCTGCGTATGATCGTCTTCAACATGCGCAAACGTGTGCCGGTTTGGGCGGATGGAGCAACGCAGAACGACCTTTTGTCACGCTTTGGCTATGCCTTTGTGCAACCGGCGGATTCACCGTACCCTCCGATCTTGGAATTGCACACAATTGACGAAGACAACTTCGTCATCTCGGGGGCAGGTGGTGATATTACTTTTCAGCCCATCCGCGTAGACCATGGTAGCATTGATGCATTGGCGTTTCGGGTGAATGACGTTGTTTACATGCCTGATGCGGCGAGAATCTATGATGAGTCTTGGCCAAAATTGGCTAGTCAGAAGTGTTTTATCGTTGATGCGCTGCGTCGTGCCCCGCACCCGACGCATGCAAATTTAGATCAGGCTCTAGAGTGGATCGAAAAACTTGCGCCAGAACAGGCGATACTGACTAACATGCACATCGATTTGGACTATGACACTGTTGCAGCAGAAACGCCGGATCATGTCGTTCCGGCTTTTGACGGCATGAAGGTGGTCTTCGACTTATAACACCCTCTGTGTGCGCGGAGACATATGCCCCATGCAAACGCTGATCTCCGTCATCATGCCAGTCTTTATTTTGATTGGTTTTGGCTATCTGGCAGCATGGCGAGGCTATTTCAGCCCAACCAATGTCGATGGCCTCATGCGTTTTGCGACGAATTTCGCGGTTCCTGTGCTGCTATTTCGTGCGATATCCAATTTGGATCTCGCCGCGGAATACAACATGAGCATGATGGGTAGCTTCTATGGCGCAGCCTTCTTGTGTTTTGGAACGGGATTGATTGGCGCCAGGTTTCTGTTTGGACGCGATTGGGAGGACGCCACCGCTATTGGTTTTGTCTGCCTGTTCTCAAACTCGTTGCTTCTGGGCTTGGCAATTATGGAGAGGGCCTATGGCACCGATAGTTTGACAGGGAACTACGCCATTATCTCTATCCATGCGCCATTCTGCTATGGCTTGGGCATAGCAACTATGGAAGTCATGCGCGCGCGCCGTACGGCACAGTCTCGCGTCCTGCTCACGGTGCTCAAGGCAATGTTCTCAAACGCGCTGATACTGGGAATTGGCCTTGGGTTTGCAGTTAACCTTGGTGGCGTTCCTGTTCCCGAACCAGTGATGCATGCCGTCAACCTTCTGGCCTCGGCCGCTCTGCCTGCAGCATTGTTTGGCATGGGCGGTGTCTTGTATCGATACCGGCCAGAAGGCGACATGCGCACGATTCTATTTTGTTGCGCAGTTTCTCTCGGGTTACACCCTGCTCTCACCTATGGGTTCGGCACAATCAACGGCATCGCGACAGAGAGCCTACGATCAGCGGTTGTCACAGCCTCCATGGCGCCAGGCATCAATGCTTATCTCTTTGCAAATATGTATGGCAGAGGCATGCGGGTAGCGGCCTCTACCGTCCTGATCGGGACGGCCTTCTCTGTTGTATCGGTCTGGCTGTGGTTGGGGACTCTGCCTTGATATCACCCAAGGGTGATTTGCCTCCTGCATTGGTTGCCGCCAAGCATGCAACAACGCTCCAGCCGCAAAGGAAAATTTCGTGACCTCTGATCCTATTCGTGTCGACATCATCTCTGACGTTGTCTGTCCTTGGTGCATTGTCGGCTTCCGTCAATTGGAGCAAGCATCCAGAAACACTGGCATTCAAATTGAGCCCTATTGGCATCCTTTCGAGCTCAATCCGGATATGGTTCCTGAGGGGGAAAACCTAAAAGAGCATATCATGCGCAAATATGGCTCAACGGCAAAACAATCAGAAGACGCTCGCGCACATCTCTCAACAGTGGGAGCGCAGCTGAACATCACATTTAACTGGACGGAAGAGAGCCGCATCTACAACACCTTTAAAGCGCATCAATTGTTGCACTGGGCCTCCACCATCGGTCAAACACATCGGTTGAAACTTGCATTGTTTGATACCTATTTCACAGACGGACGTGATGTGAGTGACGAGCATGTCTTGCTAGATGTTATCGACTCACTTGGATTAGATGTCGCCAAAGCACAAACGGCTTTAGACGGCCAAACTTATGCGCAAGAGGTCAGAAAGAAACAGTTTTTCTGGACATCGCGCGGTGTCTCCGGCGTTCCAACTATGATTCTCGGCGCCAAACAGGCCACGTCGGGAGCCCAAGGTGTCGAGGCTTTCACAAGAATTCTCACAGAGTTCGCTGGCTCTTAACGGCGCTATTTGAAGCTAAAATCGCATCTTAGCAACGAGACACAATAGGATTCTCGCTGAGCACGAAATCGCGTACGATTCCACAGCTTAGCACTAAAATCTACAGCTCGGCATAGCAGCGTCCCTACGGGCGCTGTTTCTCATTGTGCCATTCTCTCGCACTGGAATTCCCGACGTGTATCTTGCGCCAGAAAAGTCCAGATTTCTTTTCCTTTTCAGTGCCTTAAATCACTTCCCTCCTATGGTTTATCCTCGGAACTTTTCAATAATTTTGGCGTCTTTGAACCGGGAGAACAGGGGGTAACGCGGTGTTAAGGCATGTCGCATTACGGTGCTTCAAATCAGCCTGTCCGAAACCGAAATCCAACTGAGCCATGAACACAGAAAACACTTCTCCTCAACCAGACTGCATTGCGCTGCCGCAGCAGCTGGATTTTGCTCACTGCTCTGAACTGCGACTTGCAATCGAAGCCTCTCGCGGTCAGCCACTGGCACTTGATGCGCACCATGTGGAATTCCTCGGCGGGGCTGGAGCAGAATTGCTTTTAGCGACACGCGCGGAATGGGATGCGCGCGGCCTAGCTTTTGAATTGAAACAACCATCCGATGAATTCCTGAAAGGCATGGAGCGGCTCGGCCTGCCCCATGACTGTCTTGTTGAAAGGGGCAACGCATGACAACCAAGATTCTCGCTGTTGATGACTCGCGCACGATGCGCGCGATGATTCAAACCGCTCTCACTGATGCTGGTTTTGACGTTGATCTTGCCGAAGACGGTGTAGACGGGCTCGACAAACTGAGCGGCTCCGATCCAGACCTCGTCATCACTGATATCAACATGCCACGCCTGGATGGTTTCGGCATGATCGAGGGCGTACGGGCCCGCCCTGAGTGCGCTTCGCTGCCTATACTAGTGCTTACCACCGAAAGTGGCGAAGAGCTCAAACAACGCGCTCGTACCGCTGGCGCGACGGGGTGGATCGTCAAACCCTTTGATGCCGAGAAGCTTGTTGCAATCATTAACCGTCTGGTTGTCTGAAAGGAACTGAGTGATGTCCGATCTTCGTGACATGTTCTTTGAGGAATGCGACGACCTGCTAGAGGTTCTGTCGACCGGTCTGGATGATCTCCAGAACGAGACCTCGGATGCGGAAACCATCAATGCGATGTTCCGTTCCGTGCATTCCATCAAAGGCGGCGCCGGGGCTTTTGGCCTTGATCGCCTGATTAAATTTGCCCATGCATTTGAAAATGTGCTGGATGACCTACGCTCTAACAAGTTGGACGTAGACCCCACCATCACCGCTCTTATGTTCTCCGGGTTTGACCACCTGAGCGATTTGGTGGATGCAGCCCGCGAAGACAACGATCTGCCGGATTCCGACGGTGCGGCTGTCCTTGCCGAGCTAAAACAGACGACCCAAAACGCCAACGGTGGCGCCGCCGATGACGAGGACGATGCAAACGAAGTTTCCGAGGATGACTTTGTTGCGCTGACATTGGACATCGGTCTGGACTTGGGCGGAGAGGATGATGGCCCGGGCGATTTGCCTGGTCTGCCCCCCTTGATGCCCGCAGCCGACAGTGCGACACACTACGTGGTCACATTCAAAGCTGAGCCAGTACTTTATGCTCGTGGCCACGACCCAGCCCTTCTCTTCAGAGCTCTTGGAGAAATGGGGGACCTGACTGTGGAAGCGGATCGCACCAGCGTTGCGCCACTAGAAAACCTGCAGGAGCCTCCGGCCGCAATTTCATGGACACTCACACTGCGTCCAGATGACGGCATAGATGAAAGCGCGATCCGCGAAATCTTCGAGTTTGTGGAAGGTCAATGCTCTTTGACCATCTCCGAAACTGTTGCCGCAGAAGAGCCTGAAGCGCCAGAGCCAGCGCCGGCGCCCGTAGAGGAAATCGCAGCAGCTCCTGTCAAAACCGCTCCTAAGCCTAAAGCCAAGGCGCCAGTAGCGTCGCCGAAGGCTGAGAAACAGGAGGCCAAAAGCGGAGACAGTGGAAAAAAGTCTTCTGAACCGCGCAACAGCACCATCCGCGTGGATCTGAATCGCGTAGACCGTCTGATCAACCTCGTCGGGGAACTTGTGATCAGTGAAGCCATGTTGCGCCAGTCCATGAATGAATTGCCAGTCTCTGCCAACAGCGCGGTGAGCGAAGCAATCGGACAACTCAAAACACTCTCTGGCGTGCTGCAAGAAAGCGTCATGGCCATTCGCGCGCAACCCGTGCGTGGTCTGTTTCAACGCATGAGCCGCATTGTGCGTGAATCTTCGCGTCAGGCGGGCAAAACTTCACGTCTCGTCATGGTGGGTGAAGCAACAGAAGTCGACAAAACCGTTACCGAACGGCTCGTCGAACCACTGACCCACATGATCAGAAACTCAGTCGACCATGGCTTGGAAACTGCCGAGGACCGGCTCGCTGCTGGCAAGCCGGAAATGGGCACCATCAAGCTTGAGGCGGCCCACCGCTCTGGTCGAGTGGTGATCTCACTCTCTGATGATGGGGCAGGCGTGAACCGCGTCAAAGTGCGCCAGAAAGCCGAGGAAAAAGGTCTGGTGCGTCCAGAGGACGACCTGACAGATAGCGACATTGACAATCTGTTGTTCCGTCCCGGGTTTTCGACCGCGGATGAAATTTCGCAGCTCTCCGGTCGTGGCGTCGGTATGGACGTGGTGCGTTCTGAAATTCAAGCGCTTGGCGGCCGGATCAATCTACAGTCGGAGCCAGGCAAAGGCACAACGATCACGATCTCCCTGCCTCTGACGCTCGCAGTTATGGAAGGTATGCTAATCGAAGTCGCCGGAGAATCTCTGGTCGTGCCAACGGTGGCCTTGCGCGAAACGCTACAGCCAGGACAGGCCAACATACACGATTTCTGTGACGGTGATCGCGGCCTGTCAGTGAACGACTCCATGCTCCCGATTGTGGACCTGGGAGAAGCACTTGGCTTCCGCACCCCCTTGGATGACTTCAACAATCAATCCCTCCTGTTGATTGAAGGTGAGTCCGGGCGGCGCTCCGCGCTTGCTGTGGATGGCATCGTGGAACAGCGCGAAGTTGTCATCAAAGGGCTCGAGCAGAACTATCAATCCATCCCGGGCATCGCTGCGGCCACAATTCTAGGCAATGGCAAAATCGCTTTGATCGTAGACACCGACCAAATGATCCCATCACCCGGCAACGGAAATCCAGGACTGCGCAAGGGGTCCGAACTCGCAGAGGTGAACTCTTATGTCTGAACAAGCAACACTCGAGAAGACCGACAATCGGATTGAGATTGTGTCTTTTACGATCGGTGAACAGGCTTTCTGTCTGGACATCGGCCACGTTTTGGAAATTCGTGGATGGACCAACACAACCACGCTGCCGCATGCCCCAGACTATGTCGTCGGCATGATGAACCTGCGGGGCGCGGTTCTTCCTGTGATCGATCTTTCTATGCGTCTTGGCTTGGGCAAAACCATTCCAGAATCCCGGCATGTGATCATCATCGCACATATCGATGAAAAGAGCGTCGGCTTCCTGGTGGATGCAGTGTCCAACATTATCACCGTCAACACCGAGGAAATGAAACCAACGCCGGAGGTTTCATCCACAAAAACAACGGCATTTATCCGTGGTGTGTACACGCTGGAAGAAACCATCGTTCGGGCAATCGACGTTCATCAGATCATGCCCCAGGAAACTCTGTCAGCAGCATGACCCAGATGGCGCAGCATACACTTGAAGAAGGCTCAATCAGTGATGCGGACTTTAGCCGCATTGCCGGGCTCGTGCGGGAGATGATGGGCATCGACCTACAACCGCACAAGCGCACGATGGTTGCATCCCGGCTTTCAAAGCGCTTGCGCGCCACTGGTTATGACACCGTCGATAGCTACATCGACTACATGCTTTCGCCCCAAGGGCAGGATGAGCAAACGCGCTTTGTAAGCGCGTATACAACCAACATGACGCGCTTCAATCGCGAAGGGCATCATTTTGAGCAGCTCGCCAACGACATCTTACCTGACCTTATGAACCAGGCCCGCAAAGGCAAACGGGTTCGTATTTGGTCTGCGGGATGCTCCAGCGGCGAGGAGCCTTATGGCTTGGCATTCAACGTATTGGATGCCTGTCCTGAGGCCGGTGATTTAGACGTCAAAATCTTGGCGACAGACATTGATACCGAAATTTTGGCCACGGCCAAACGCGGTGTCTATCCAGCGTCATCCACGGGTTCGCTCCCCAACGGTCAGGGAGACAAGTACTTCATGCCTGTGGATGGGTCTGGAGAGCGGCGTTCAGTGAACGACAAAGTGCGTGACCTGATCAGCTTCCGGCGCTTAAATTTGCACGGCGAGTGGCCGTTCAAAGGCAAGTTTGACATCATTATGTGTCGCAATGTTGCGATCTATTTTGATGCGCCGACCCAGAGTCGGCTTTGGCAAAGGTTTGGCGAGCAGCTTTGCCAGAACGGACTCCTCTTCATAGGCCATTCCGAGGGGATTGGCCCTGAACATGCCGAACTATTCACAATGGTTGGGCGAGGCGTTTTTTCAACAGACACCTCTCGCATTGGAAACAGCACATCCAATGCAACTTTGCACATGGGGAACATACAATGAGCTTGAAAGATAAGCTGCATATTCTGGTTGTAGATGACATGTCCACGAGCCGTGGTCTGATCACGCAGGCACTCGATGAAATCGGGATTACCAATTACCGTACAGAAAACGACGGTGCTACAGCATGGCGTAGCTTGGCGTCCAAGCCTGTGCATTTGATTCTGTCAGACTTCAACATGCCCGGGATGGACGGTCTGCAGCTCTTGGAGGGCATTCGCGCGAACAAAGCGACAGCTCGCACAGGTTTCATTTTGATCACGGGCCGCGCAGATCCGGATACAATCAACAAGGGCGTGAAGCTGGGCATGAACAACTTCATCAAGAAGCCGTTCCAAACGGCCCAATTGAAAGCATGCATCGAGAAGGTCGTAGGGCCCCTGTGATGGGGGCACCTAAAAAGGATTTAACATGAGCACACGCACCACAGCAGATGTCCTCTCCACGATCTCAGAAGACGTGGCAGATCTGGCGTCCATTGCTCACGCCTTGGACAACCTAACCAGCGAGTTAGACTTGTCCGGCGTTGATCAAAACAAAATCCGTGATCTACAGCGGGTTGACGCGCTCTTTCAGCATCTCGATGACATCGCAGTGCTGTTGACAAGCATGTCGAAAATGATTGGTGCCGGGCCTGAATTGAGTGTGCAGGACCTAAAAGACAGCGTGCGACTGGACTACCTGAAGTCGCGCCTCTGCGACAGCAAGAAAACCGCCGACATGTCCCCTGACGCGGGCACTGTTAACCTCTTCTGAGCCGAACAGCTCATCAGTCAAAACTGGAATGTCAAAATGAACGCCATGACCAAGATCGCGAGCTCCGGGACAGATACTGCTTCAACCGAGGTGCGCTTTCCCATTGAGCAAATTTTAACCTCTGCAACAGATCAACGTGGTGTGATTGGCTTCGCAAGCCCACGCTTTTGCGAAGTGGCCGGTTTCACCAGTGACGAACTTCTCGGCGCGCCCCATAAACTCGTTCGCCACCCGGATACTCCTAAGGGCGTTTTCTATCTTTTGTGGGATCACCTGAAAGCAGGAAAGCCAGTTTGCGCCTATGTCAAAAATAAGACGAAATCTGGCGGGTACTACTGGGTTCTGGCTGTCATCACACACACTGAAAACGGATATCTATCCGCCCGTATTCGCCCAGGTTCAGAGCTATTTGAGGCAACCAAAGCTGTATATGCCGACCTCTTGAAAGAAGAAGCGTCGGGAATGACCCCAGAGCACAGCGCAGCGCTCTTGACCGAAAAGCTCAAAGAGATGGGCTTCGACGATATAAAAGGCTACGGGTACAGCATCTTGAACGAGGAGTTCAAACTACGAAATATCATTGAAGCAGAGCATATCAATTCATTCGCTCTTATGGATGATTTGGCTGGCCTCGTACATGATATGCAAAGCTTAGTGAACAGCATTGAACAGGGCTTTGCGCGCGTGCGTGGTGAGCCTGTGAACTTGCGGATCCTGGCCGGGCGGCTTGAAGGCGCGGGCGCAGCCCTTGGCACGATTTCGCAAAACTACGATGCCATGGCCAAGGAAATGCATGGGCTCGTTGGGCGCTTGCATGATCCTGAATCTGGGGCACTACGCCAGATGAATGATGCTGTGAGCGACGGCCGCGCAGCGCTTCAAATGGCACAGTTGCTAAAGCAAGCAAGAAGCGACGCGGCAACAGATACCGACATGGCATCTGAAGGCATGCGCTTACTGGAAGATCACAACGAACGGCTGCAACAACTCAGTCGCACGCGTTTGATCGAAATCGCATCTGTCGGCAAATCCATCCCGGATATCTGCCGTAGTTTGCGCCGACGCATCAATGGACTGGATGTGGTGAAGTTGCTCTGCAAAGTGGAAAGCGGCCGCATGCGTGATGTGGACAGCGGCCTAGATGGTATCATTGCCCGTTTGGAGAACTTTCACGACAACACAGATCGCCATCTCGCCGAACTCTCGGCCAAGTCATCCCAAATCACCCAGAAAGGTGCTTCACTTTAATCAGCAATCCGTTTTCGTGACTGGAAACTCACCAAACAGGAATACCAGATGACTCTGTTCGCACGACTTCGCTCTCGCATGACAGGCCTTGGCATTCAGGCAAAACTAGCGGGGGCTGTAGCGCTTACAGCCACCTTTGCTTTGACTGTTGGCTACAATTTGCAAGTGGCCAACAAAAAAGCGTCGCTGGAAGCAACACTGGTGCAGAACTCTGGTTTGATTTCTGATTTGGTGGCAAGCCAACTCGGTGCGCCGACAAAGTTTCTAGACAGCACACGGGTGGCTGCGATTTACGGATCCGTGGTTGAAGACGATCCTAGCATTATCGCAGTGGATGTCATTCATGCGACGGAAGGCAGCCTGTCTTCCTTTAGTGCGACCGAAGAGCGCGCGCCTTCTGTCGCAGCGACAATGCTAGAAGCCCAGAGAATTCTTGAAAGCGGTGAACTTCAGGCCTCTCTAATCGATACTGAAGTGGTCGTTGCAGCCTCCCCCATAAAATCAACCAGCAGCTCCAAACCTGTTGGTTTCTTCATCATAGCTTGGGATCTCTCTCCAGCGCATGCGATGGCATCGCGCGATGCCTTCAAAAGCTTACTTGTCAGTGCAATCGCAACCGTTATTGGTATTGGCTTGATGATCCTTCTGATCGGTCGCATGGTCACCCGCCCGGTTTTGCAAATCGGCCATGAACTAGAGCAGATTGCCGAGCACAACTATCAGGCAGAGATTTCATTTACTGATAGAAAAGACGAGATCGGTAAAATTGCAACAAGCCTTCTGCATGTTCGTAACCGCCTAACAAAAGACGATGAAGAGCGCGATCTACGTGCTGCCGAAGATCAAGAACGCATGCGACTGTTTGATCGTCTGGGGGCAGGCCTCGCAGAGATTGCAGACGGTCGTGTCGATCGCCCTATCGACATCCAAGACTTCTCAAACCTTGATCAAGATTACCTCCGGATCTGCGAAGACTTCAACGATGTTCTCTCCAACCTAAGGAGCGTGCTCTCCACAGCCACGCAGGCAGCAGAATCTGTAAAAACCAGCGCACGTGAAATTTCCGACAGTGTTGTTGACCAGTCCAAACGCTCCGAAGCGCAAGCGGTCACATTGGAAGAGTCTGCTGCAGCAATTGAAACCCTAAGTTCTTCGGTGGAGACAACTGCGGAAAACGCCGCAGACGCCAGTGAGCGGATCTTGCAGAACCACAAGCAGGCGCAAGCAGGCGGAGAAGTTGTGGAACTGACCGTTCAGGCCATGCGCAATATCGAAGAGAGTTCTGAACAGATTGCAGCCATTACTGGTGTGATTGATGACATCGCCTTTCAAACAAACCTGTTAGCTTTGAATGCGGGTGTGGAAGCGGCACGAGCTGGTGAAGCGGGTCGCGGCTTCGCAGTTGTCGCTTCAGAGGTCCGCGCCCTAGCGCAGCGTGCTTCGGATTCGGCAAATGAAATCAAAGAGCTCATTTTGCGCTCTGGCGAGCAAGTCACTCAAGGAAGCGAACTTGTGAACAAAGCCGGCAGTTCCCTTCAGGAGATCATCACAGGCGTCACCCAAGCCTCTGAATTGGTTGCCCTGATTGCAACGGGCTCACGAGATCAAGCCGATAATTTACGCGAAATCAAAGAGAGTGTGACCGAACTTGATCGCGTCACACAGCGCAATGCGGCCATGATCGAAGAATCCTCCGCTGCAAGCCGCAACCTCTTTGAAGAAGCCGGGCGCATGGCTGATGTGCTCCAAGTTTTCAAACTGACACCAATGGCCGTTGAAGAGCATAGCACGACAAAAGTTCCCAAACCTGCGAAACCCTCAAAACAAAGTGGGAAAGAAGACAACAGCTCGTCTGTATCCGCGTCCGAGAGTGAGGCCATTGCACAGGAATGGGACGCAGACGCCGAGCAGGATGCAAAGGTTGAAAAATCCGCGCCCAAGAAGTCTGCAAAGAAAAAAATTGCAAAACCTGCCAAAGCCCTCAAAGAAGATGAAGGCCCGAAGGTAGCGACTCCACAAAGTGGCACCCCAGAGGTCAAAATTACGATGCAACAGCAGGCGCACCCCAACCCCAAAGTCACTCCCGCCGCAAGCAACTTGGCAAGCGAGGATTGGGAGGATTTCTAAACTCTCATCATCCATGCAAAGCATGCATGTAGTTGCCTCAATTCAATAAAACCAACAAAAAACGGAACGCGCTATGAGCCTAAGTGAAGCAGAAGCGATCAAAGGGTACCAGGTCCAAGCTCTTTTGCAGGGTGACGTTAAGGTCTCCAACGACGACCAATTGGTTATGACGACAATTCTCGGGTCTTGCGTTGCTGCCTGCATGTGGGATGAAATCGCCGGAGTGGGGGGAATGAATCACTTCCTGCTACCGGGAAATGATGACAGCAGCGCTGGTGCCATGAGCCATGGTGTGCACGCTATGGAACTCCTTGTAAACGGCCTGATCCAAGCCGGTGCCAGCAGAGATCGTCTTCGCGTCAAACTCTTGGGCGGCGCTAAAATGTTCAATAGCCGGATCGACATAGGCACGAAGAACGCAGAATTTGCGACGTGGTTTGTCAAAAATGAGGGTTTTGAACTGGTAGATTGCTGCCTTGGCGGACAACGTGGCCGCAACCTACGTTTCTGGCCTGTTGGCGGCCGCATTCAACGGCGCTTTATGAAAGACACTCGTATCCTTGAGGAAGAAGCCGCCCCCAAACCGGCAGCGCGCAAGCCCCAAGTCGACAGCAGCATTGGGGATGTGCAGTTGTTTTAGTACACACCCGAAAGTGCAGCCTATTCCGTGAATAGCCCTAAAACACCCCGCTCCGGCGGGGTTTTATTATATACTACACAAACGCAAAAGGGCTCAGAAAATCTGAGCCGCTACTTACGAAATCATTAGAGATTTTGGTGCGGTCGAGAAGACTCGAACTTCCACTCCGGTTAAAGAACAGCGACCTCAACGCTGCGCGTCTACCAATTCCGCCACGACCGCACTTGCCCTGGTGGGTGAGGGGCTAATACCGAGACCAGGCGAGGATGTGAAGCCCCAAAAGACCTGTTTTGAAAATTTTTCTGATTACATCAGGTCCTTCCCCTCTTCTTCACCAGAGTATTTTCCCCAGACGGCAGAAACACAGCGATTGAAGACCCTGTTAAGCGGGCTTAGATGAAGGAGCACAGAAAGCAGACGGGTGGCCTATGGTTGAATGGATTCACAGTAACGATCAAGTCGCATACGATGTCGCCTTGGCGTTTATGGAGCAGCGGGTCCGAGACATTCACGAAGGGCGTGCAGATGAGTGTATCTGGCTTCTGGAACACCCCCCACTCTACACGGCAGGCACATCTGCAAAGCGCGAGGATTTGACCGATCCCGAACGCTTTCCTGTTTTTGAAGCCAGACGCGGCGGGCAATATACCTATCATGGACCAGGACAGCGCGTTGTTTATGTCATGCTGAACCTGAACACTCGTGGCCGGGACATCCGGAAGTTTGTCGAAAATCTCGAAACATGGGTTATCGATACACTCGCCGATTTCAACCTAAAGGGCGAGATCAAGCCGGGACGCGTTGGCGTGTGGATCGAGCGCGATGACAAACCCTTGCAAGCCAATGGCCACAAAGCCGAAGATAAGATCGCCGCAATTGGTATCCGGCTGAAAAAATGGATCAGCTTCCACGGCATCTCGATCAATGTGGAACCGGATCTTTCCCACTTCGAGGGAATTGTGCCCTGTGGTATCTCAGAACACGGCGTGACGTCCCTTGTGGACCTTGGGCTACCTGTCTCCCTAGAAGACGTTGACGTCGCCCTCAAGCGCAGTTTTGAGCAGGTCTTTGAGAGCCAATCTCCGTCGGCGTCCTAACTGAAGTCCGCGCCCCTCTCAGAAGAAAACGCGCCCTACGCAAGACAAAATTAACTCCGCGTTTGCTAGCTTCAAGCATACGCGCTCCTACTTTGCGTGTCTGACGGCTTCTGAATGATATCTGAAATGCACGACACTGTGAAAGGCGGATAGTCCATGCGCACTCTGAAGACCTCAACGATCTGCATGATCTTAGCCCTGATCGGGAGTGTTGGTCATTTTGCACACGCGGAACAAAAGACGGACGCCAAACAGAGCTTATTGCGCAAAGCCTTTACAGAGGACAAAGGTCTACTTGCGGGGCTTGGCACCCTTATCCACCCGCCGCAAAAGGATGCGTCGGAATTGTCCCAACTGCCTTCAACGGACACAGCCAATAGACGTTCAATTCGCGATGTCATGCGCTTTGATATAGAGAATGGATCGGTGTACGGCCTCTTCACCGGCACAGGAACTTCTGAAGCAAATAGCGTCGCGAGGGCTTCCGGTAGCTCTGCGGTGGTTGGTTTTGGTGTAGAGCGCCCGATCGAAGATGGGGTAGCGCTCAACTTTGAGGTCTTTCAGAACACCGACACAAATGAGTCACGTGGCAGCCTTCTGGAAAACACCAAGGCAGCCCTGCGCCTCCGGCTGAAGTTCTAATCTCCCTGCCCGCGCGATTCCCTGCTTGTGCATCCGCGCCCGATCGTCGCGGAAGGCGCATCAAAGCCCCGTTTCAGTTGTTTTGATTTGTGCATTCCCCATCTTTGCCTAAGTGTATGAGCGCGGAATGCGCATCGTAGGAATCTAATACGAGGAAACTCACATGAAAGTTGCAGCAGCAGCAATGGCCGCCGTTTTGGCAGCCTCGCCACTTCTTGCAGAAGGTGATGTCGAAGCTGGCGAAAAAGGCTTCAAGAAATGCAAAGCCTGCCACTCCATCGTTAACCCGGAGGGAGACGTACTCTACAAAGGCGGCAAAACCGGCCCCAATCTCTATGGTGTTGTCGGACGCGCCGTTGGGTCTGAGGACTTCAAATATGGCGCAGGACTTTTGGAAGCGAACGAAGCTGGCGCCGTCTGGACAGAGGACATGCTTGCCGCCTATGTGGTGGACCCCAAAGCATGGCTGAAGGACAACGGGTATGCCACCAAGTCCAAAATGTCTTTCAAACTGAAGAAAGGCGGCGAAGATGTCGTTGCCTATCTCGCATCGCTGGCCCCAGCGCCGGTCGCAGAAGAGCCCGCTGAGGAAGCCGCACCCAGCGAGTAAACAGATAAAGCCCCCACATCATGCAGATGCGGGGGCTTTTTTCTGTGCGCGAAGATGTCGATGTCACTCCAACTCGACCAACAGATCTTTGGCGTCGATCTGACCTCCCGGGGCGATATGGACGGCTTTTACAACCGCATCACGCTCTGCGTGGATGCCCGTTTCCATTTTCATCGCCTCGATCGTGAGCAGCAAATCACCTTCTTTGACTTCAGCACCTGCACTGACCGCTACCGACGCCACAACACCAGGCATTGGCGCGCCGATGTGATTGGCATTGCCAACTTCGGCTTTGGGGCGTGATGCCGTTGCAGACTTTACCAGACGGTTTGGCACTCTGATTACACGTGGCTGGCCGTTGAGCTCAAAGAAAACTTTAACTTCACCATTCTCATCCGTTTCACCAATCGCCTGCAGCCGTATTTCCAACGTCTTGCCTGGATCGATTTCAGCGGTGATTTCCTCGCCTGGCTCCATTCCATAGAAGAAGGTACGTGTTGGGAGCGCTCGAACAGGACCATATTGGCGGTGACGTCCCATGTAGTCGAGGAAGACCTTAGGATACATGAGATAGCCATTCAGATCTTCATCATCAACTTTGAAGCCCTCGAGCAAAGCGGAAAGCTCCGCGCGGGTGTCTTCCAGATCAATCGCCTTGAGGTGCTTACCCGGGCGCTCTGTGTTCGGCTTTTCACCTTTCAGAACTTTGTCGATGATCTTGGACGGGAAGCCGCCATGTGGTTGCCCCAAGTTGCCGCGCATCATGTCGACCACGGAGTCCGGGAACGCCAACTCTTTGCTGGGATCTTCGACCTCCTCACGCGTCAAGCCTTGGCTCACCATCATCAGCGCCATGTCACCGACCACCTTCGACGAAGGGGTGACTTTGACGATGTCGCCAAACATCTGGTTCACATCTGCATAGGTTTGCGCAACCTCATGCCAACGCTCTTCCAGCCCCAGGCTACGCGCCTGTGCCTTGAGGTTGGTGAATTGCCCGCCGGGCATCTCGTGCAGATACACCTCAGACGCAGGCGCGGCGAGACCACTTTCAAAGGCTGTGTATTGTGCACGCACGCCTTCCCAGTAATCACTGATTTCCCGTACAGACTTGATATCGATACCGGTGTCGCGATCCGTATTGCGGGCGGCTTCCACAATAGATCCAAGACATGGCTGAGACGTCCCACCAGAGAAGGCGTCCATGGCTGCATCAACCGCATCTACACCAGCATCCGCTGCGGCGAGAATCGTCGCACCGGCAATGCCCGATGTGTCATGCGTGTGGAAGTGAATCGGCAGGCCGACCTCTTCTTTCAATGCCTTGACCAAGACCCGCGCAGAAGCAGGCTTCAGCAAACCAGCCATATCTTTAAGGCCGAGCACATGCGCACCAGCGGCCTCAAGCTCTTTAGCCATATCAACATAGTACCCAATGTCATATTTAGCCCGGTTCGGATCCAGAATGTCCCCCGTGTAACAGATGGTACCTTCACAGATTTTGCCGCTCTCAACTACCGCATCCATCGCGACGCGCATGTTTTCAACCCAGTTCAGGCTGTCAAACACGCGGAAGACATCAACCCCCGTGGTTGCCGCCTGCTTTACAAAGGCCTGCACCACGTTGTCTGGGTAGTTAGTATAGCCCACACCATTTGAGGCCCGCAGGAGCATCTGCGTCAACACATTCGGCATCGCGGCGCGCAAATCACGCAGACGCTGCCAAGGGCATTCCTGCAAGAAGCGATACGCCACATCAAAGGTTGCTCCCCCCCAGCACTCAACGGAGAAGAGTTCTGGAAGGTTGGCGGCGTAGCTTGGCGCCACTTTGATCATGTCGATAGAGCGCATGCGCGTCGCCAGAAGCGATTGATGTCCGTCGCGCATCGTCGTGTCGGTCAGCAAGAGTTTCTTCTGCGCCTTCATCCAATCCGCCACGGCCTGTGCGCCCTGCTCCTCGAGCAGGTTGCGCGTTCCCGGCATGATGTCGCCATGCTTGGCGGGCGGCATCGGAGCCTTCAGATCTGCCGCAGGCATTGGGCGGTCCGTTGTTTCCGGATGCCCGTTGACAGAGATATCCGCGATATAGGTCAGCACCTTGGTACCCCGGTCACGCCGCTTTGCAAAACGGAACAGATCCGGGGTCTCATCAATGAACTTGGTGGTGTATTGATTGTTCAGGAACGTCGGGTGCTTCAGCAGATTTTCCACAAACGCAATGTTGGTCGAAACACCCCGCACACGGAATTCGCGCAGCGCCCGATCCATCCGTGCAATCGCCTTTTCTGGCGTCGGAGCCCAAGCCGTTACCTTGGTCAGGAGAGAATCATAGTAGCGCGTGATGACCCCACCAGCGTAAGCGGTGCCTCCATCCAGACGAATGCCCATACCAGTGGCAGAACGATAGGCCGTGATCCGGCCGTAGTCTGGAATGAAATTGTTTTGCGGATCTTCCGTGGTCACACGGGTTTGCAGCGCATGGCCATTCAGGCGAATGTCATATTGCGTGGACTTACCGGTGGCTTCCGCCAGCGACTTGCCTTCTGCGATCAAAATCTGCGCCTGAACGATATCAATGCCTGTGACCTCTTCGGTCACTGTGTGCTCTACCTGAACGCGCGGATTGACTTCGATGAAGTAGAACTTACCGGTGTTCATATCCATCAGGAATTCGACGGTACCTGCGCATTCGTAGTTTACATGCGCACAAATGCGACGGCCCAGCTCACACAGCTCTTCACGCTGTGCTTCGGAAAGATAAGGCGCAGGCGCACGTTCCACAACTTTCTGGTTGCGACGTTGCACCGAACAGTCACGCTCATAGAGGTGATAGATATTGCCCTTGGTATCCCCCAGAATCTGCACTTCAACGTGACGCGCGCGGGTGATCATCTTTTCCAGATAACCTTCACCGTTTCCAAACGCAGCCTCCGCTTCGCGACGCCCTTCCAGAACCTTCTCTTCCAGTTCGTCTTCGCCAAGGATCGGACGCATACCACGCCCGCCGCCGCCCCAAGACGCCTTGAGCATCAAAGGATAGCCAATTTCAGCCGCTTCTTTCTTGATGGCGTCCATATCATCGCCAAGCACTTCCGTTGCCGGAATCACAGGCACACCCGCCTCAATCGCCACTTTGCGGGCAGAGGCCTTGTCGCCAAGCGCGCGCATGGTTTCGGCCTTCGGCCCAATAAAAGTGATGCCATTGGCAGCACAGGCGTCCACAAAATCCGGATTTTCAGACAGCAGTCCATAGCCGGGATGGATCGCATCCGCCCCACATTCTTTGGCTACACGGATGATTTCATCGATGCTCAGATATGCGGCAACAGGGCCCATTCCTTCGCCAATCCGGTAAGCTTCATCCGCTTTAAAGCGGTGCAGTCCAAGTTTGTCTTCCTCTGCGAAGACCGCCACGGTCTTCTTGCCCATCTCATTGGCGGCGCGCATCACACGGATCGCGATTTCGCCACGGTTGGCAATTAGGATTTTCGAAAATTCAGGCATGGGCAGGCTCCCCCTCGCTGGTGTCTGTCCGAGTGTTCGTAACGGCCTTAGACCGCGCGAGCCTTGCCGCGCAATACCAAGGACTGCGTAAAGATGTAAGATTTATGAAAGGATTTGTTCTCGAATTTGGAGCCGATACCGTCAATTCTTTCTGCACCTGCGACATAGGATGGAATTTCAGAGGAGAATATCCGCCAAGCCATCATAGGTGTGCAGACCAAGCTGTCCCAGATTTGCCTCCAAATCCTTTGCAAGAATCTCCAGAAGATGCGCCGGACCTTTCGCTCCCAATGCGGCCAGCGCATAGTGGAACCCCCGACCAAGGAAGACAAAATCGGCGCCCATGGCGCGGGCTCGCAAGATATCCAAACCCGTTTCAAAGCCACTATCGACGATGATAGGCAGATCACAGGCCGCGCGGATCTCTGGCAAAACATCAATGGTTGCAGGTGCAGCATCAAACTGTCGCCCAGCGTGATTGGACACCCAAATGGCATCGACACCATGTTTTTGCAGCCGCGCGGCATCCGCACTGCGCATCACGCCTTTGACAACAAAATTCCCCTGCCAATTATCTCTGAGCCAAGACACATAGTCCCAATCTGGCGAGGTGCGCAGCAAGTAGCCTGCGTGGGCCGTAGAGCTCATACCGGTCATATTTGATGCATATTGGTCGATCAGCCGCATTCTCGGCATGCCAATCCGCGCGATGCCTGCCGCCCAATGTGGGCGCATCGCCACCTGCGCCAGCAACCTTGGCGTCAATTTGGGAGGCGTGGTGAGACCAGAGCGCACTTGGCGTTCGCGCCGACTGGCAACCGGCACATCCACCGTCAGGACCAATGTGGAAAACCCGGCCGACTTGGCACGCTTCAACACATCTTTGCGGATATCTTCATCACGCGGTGGATACAGCTGAAACCACGCATGCTCCCCGATATGTGGTGCCATATCTTCGGGTGTCTGCGTCGCAACCGTGGACAGACAATAGGGAATATTTGCCTTGGCCGCCGCAGCAGCGAGCTTTTGTTCCGCATGCGGCCAGATCAGGCCAGACATGCCAACCGGGGCGACGCCGACAGGCAAGGCAAACCGCTGCCCAAACAGCGATGCCGAAAGATCAACGTCCAATTCCCCATGCAAGATTGAGGGCTTAAAGAGCACCGAATCCAAGGCCGCGCGATTGCATGCCTTGGTGCGCTCTTCGCCTGTGGCGCTGTCTAAATATTCCCAGACAAATTTGGGAATGCGCTTCTTCGCGCGGTGGCGCAGATCGGACAAGGCGGGATATTGGGCATGAAGATCCATGGCGGGACCGTCCTCGCTTTGGTTGCAAATGTCCAGTCGCGCGAATGCCTATTACGCAACTCCAGTCAGAACATAAGAAGAACAGGCTTTTGCCTGAGAGAGCTTTCCGATAAGTTGCCCCCCATGAGCAGTTTTGACGAATTCGACGCCTTCGAAGGCGCGTCCCTTTCCGCCCGGGCAATGATGGCGCGGCCCAGTCCCTATTTGGATGAATTGAATCCAGCGCAGCGTGAGGCCGTGGAAACACTGGACGGCCCCGTGCTGATGCTCGCAGGCGCAGGCACAGGGAAAACAAAAGCTTTAACAGCGCGGATTGTACATTTGCTCAACACAAACCGTGCGCGCCCCAATGAGATTTTGGCCGTCACCTTCACCAACAAAGCCGCGCGAGAGATGAAAAACCGCGTTGGCAATATGCTGGGGCACCAAATTGAGGGCATGCCGTGGCTTGGCACCTTCCATGCGATCTGCGTCAAGCTTCTGCGCCGTCACGCCGAACTGGTCGGCCTGAAAAGCAACTTCACGATTCTCGATACAGATGACCAGCTACGCCTTCTGAAACAATTGGTTGCCGCCGCCAATATCGACGACAAGCGCTGGCCTGCCCGGCAACTCGCCTCGCTTATTGACGGCTGGAAAAACCGTGCCCTGACGCCAGAGAAGCTGCCATCTGCGGACGCAGGTGCCTACAACAACATGGGCGGCACCCTATACGCCCAATATCAAACCCGCCTGAAAGAGTTGAACGCGGTGGATTTTGGCGATCTGCTTTTGCATATGGTCACCATCTTTCAGGACAATCCGGACATTCTAGCCAACTATCAACGCTGGTTCCGCTATATCCTTGTGGACGAATACCAGGATACCAACGTCGCACAATATCTCTGGCTGCGGCTTCTGGCCTCAGCCCACAAAAACATCTGCTGCGTTGGGGATGATGATCAGTCGATCTACGGCTGGCGCGGCGCAGAAGTGGGCAACATCCTTCGGTTTGAAAAGGATTTCCCCGGCGCGCATGTGGTACGGCTGGAACAGAATTATCGCTCTACCGGCAACATCCTAGCCGCCGCCTCCAGCGTTATTCGTGGCAATGAAAACCGCCTTGGCAAAGAGCTTTGGACCGAAGCGGATATGGGCGACAAGGTGCGCCTTATTGGCCATTGGGACGGTGAAGAAGAAGCGCGCTGGATCGGTGAAGAGGTCGAAGCCATGCAGCGGGGCACACGCGGCCTTGCTCCCAAATCACTCGAAGACATGGCGATTCTCGTGCGCGCATCCCATCAGATGCGCGCCTTTGAAGATCGCTTTCTGACCATTGGCCTGCCCTATCGCGTCATCGGTGGGCCACGCTTTTATGAGCGTTTGGAAATCCGCGATGCCATGGCCTATTTCCGGCTGGTGGTCAGCCCGGACGACGACCTCGCCTTTGAGCGGATTGTAAACACCCCCAAACGCGGATTGGGAAATGTCGCGCAGCAGAAAATTCAGGACCGTAGACGGAAAGCGGTTGATGAACTCGACAGGCCCGTCAGCCTAGTCGATGGCGCACGTCTGTTATTGGAAGAAAAAGGCATTGGCGGCAAAGGCGCCAAGGAGCTGGGCCTTCTACTTGAGGGACTGGACCGCTGGCGCAAGCAAGGCGCTGCGCCAATGGTAGAAGTCCCGCTGGACGATGATGCTGTGATCGATGATGGCGTCACACAGACCGCCATGCGCCTCCAAGAAGGAGACGCCGAGCTCAACCACGTAGAACTTGCGCAAGTGATCTTGGATGAATCCGGCTACACCGCCATGTGGCAGAATGACAAAACGCCAGAAGCGCCGGGGCGTCTGGAGAACCTGAAAGAACTGATCAAAGCACTGGAAAGCTTTGACAATCTTCAAGGTTTTCTCGAACATGTCAGCCTGATCATGGACAATGAAAGCGAAGACGCGGAACAGAAGATCTCCATCATGACACTGCACGCCGCCAAAGGGCTTGAATTTCCAGCGGTGTTTTTACCCGGCTGGGAGGACGGCCTGTTTCCGAGTCAGCGCAGCATGGATGAGAGCGGCCTCAAGGGCCTCGAAGAAGAGCGGCGGCTGGCCTATGTGGGAATCACCCGCGCCGAAGAAATCTGCACCATCTCTTTTGCAGGAAACCGCCGCGTGTTTGGACAATGGCAAAGCCAGCTTCCGTCTCGCTTCATTGATGAACTTTCTGAGGAAAACGTTGAGGTCCTCACGCCTCCGGGGCTCTATGGGCATGGCGGTGGATCACGGGACTTTGGCGGCAGCTTTGGCCAGTCCGGCCTTGAGCAGTCCGCCATGCGGGCCGACGCCTACAACTCGCCCGGCTGGAAACGCATGCAATCCCGCGCGGGCCAATATGGCACCAGCCAGCCCAAAGAGAGCGCTTCATCCGCCATCAACCTGGCCGCGGAAAGCAGCTTTATGGTGGGCGAACGCGTCTTCCATCAAAAGTTTGGCTATGGAAATGTGCTCGCCATAGAGGGAGAAAAGCTCTCTGTGGGCTTTGACAAAGCCGGAGAGAAAAAGCTGGTCGCGCGCTTCCTCAGCAAGGCCAATGACATTCCCTTCTGACCTGACGTCGACGGTGCACTGCTGGCGTTGACAGAACGTCAGGCGGGAAGGTCATCTGGTTCAAACAGGAGGACCAGATGATTTTTTATGACTGCGCCACTGCCCCAAGCCCGCGCCGCGCTCGCATGTTTATCGCAGAGAAAGGTCTGCGCATTGAAACCCGCCAGGTGGACCTGCGTAACGATGGCCACCGACAGCCGGATTTTCTGAAACTCAATCCGCATGGAACGGTGCCGGTGCTGATCACCGAAACAGGTCAGAGTCTCACCGAAAACATCGCCATTGCCGCCTATTTGGAAGCGTTACACCCCACGCCAGCGCTCATGGGGGACACCGCAGATGAAAAGGCGGCCATTTTGATGTGGAATGCCATCTGCGAATCGCATGGCGGCATGGCGATTGCCGAAGCCCTGCGCAATGGATCCCCTGCCCTCAAAGGACGCGCGTTGCCGGGTGCCGTTGACTTTGAGCAAATACCGGCCCTTGCAGAGCGCGGGTTAAAACGCCTTGGGTTGTTCTTCACCACACTCGAAACCCGCCTTCGGGACAGTGACTGGCTTGCCGGAGACAGCTTCAGCATGGCGGACATAACGGGCTTTGTTTTCTGCGATTTTGCACGAATCGTTAAAATGCCGGTTCCTGCCGACAATCAGGCGACGCAGGCATGGATGTCAAAAGTGCAGAGTCGCCCAAGCGCTAGCCTTTAACAATCTGATTTCACGAACAGAACATAAAGGCGCTCTTCGGAGCGTCTTTTGCTGTGCGCAGCTTGGGAGGAACCGTTTCAGGATTGGCAACTGATGATGTTGAAGGGGAGCAGCGGCGACATCAGGGAGGAGGAGAGATGTCGCCGCGCTTGACACAAAGGGCTCAGGGAGGAGGAAAGAGCCCTTTGATACCGGTGCCTCGCGGGAGGCGAATTTCAAGTGCGGCAGCACCAGGGAGGAGGAGAGGTGCTGCCGCTCTAGTCTCAAGAGATCTCAGGGAGGAGGAGAGAGACCGCTTGATTCCGGTGGGCGTTGAGCCCGAATAAGCTGCGACGATACCAGGGAGGAGGAGAGGCATCGTCGCTTTGTTCAAGCCACTCCAGGGAGGAGGAGAGGAGAGACTTGATCTGGTTTGGACCGTTCTGGTCCGGTGTTCCCTACGACGACACCAGGGAGGAGGAGAGGCATCGTCGCAGTCATGGAGAACCAAAAGGGAGGAATGGCTCTCCGAAAGTCTTATGCGTCGCGGCTGGCTTCGAGGGCCAAGCGGCGGATCATGGAGCGATGCAAACCAAGGTCTGCCAGCTCACGGTTAGACAGTGCGCTTAGCTCACTGACGGTCTCGCGATAGACGCGGTATTTGCGAACACGCTCCGCAACATTTGCGAAAAAGACCGAAAGGCCGGATGCCTTGGAAACTGCTGTTTCAGCGTGATTTGCTACATATGCCATGTCGTCTCTCTCAGTCAGGCGCATCGTCTGTTGTCTTGTGATTGGTGATATAGGGTTATGCTGCGACTGCACAATAGACGGTCTCGCAAAGCAGTTATGCACCTAGGGTATAGCGGACGTTACGTTAAGGTAAACTGCGGAAAAAATGAGCAAGATGCGGATTTGGTTGAAGAAATGTGAAATTTTTACTACATGATAAACGAGATTTTGCTCGGATTTTGCACCTGCAGCATAGGAGTTCAGCATGCCAATCACTAAGGAAGAAATTCAGGCTGTTTTGGCTAAATTGGAATTGCCGGGTGGTGGAAACCTTATTTCCAGAGACTTTGTTCGCGCCCTAAGCATTCGCGAAAAAAATGTGCAATTTGTCATCGAAGCCCCGAACGCAGAAATTGCCCGACTGATGGAGCCGCTGCGCAAAGCTGCAGAAGCAAGCGTTGCCGCGTTGGACGGTGTCGACTCCGTTCAGGTTGCGGTGACCGCACATACGGAGGCCTCCTCCGCCAAGCCTGCGGCCCCGAGCCTGAAAATCGGCGGCCATCCAAAACCGCAGGCTGGCCCGATGAAGGTCGCCGGGGTGGCGCGTATCTTAGCGGTTGGATCTGGCAAAGGCGGCGTTGGCAAATCCACCGTCAGTTCCAACCTTGCTGTGGCCCTTGCCAAACAGGGGCGCAAAGTCGGCCTCCTGGACGCTGATATCTACGGGCCAAGCCAGCCACGCATGATGGGCGTGCACAAACGCCCCGCCTCTCCTGATGGCAAAACCATCATACCTTTACAGTCACATGGCGTGACAGTGATGTCCCTCGGCTTGATGCTGGAAGAAGACAAACCGGTTGTGTGGCGGGGGCCTATGTTGATGGGGGCCCTGCAACAAATGCTCACACAGGTGCAATGGGGCGAGCTGGATGTGCTGATCGTAGATCTGCCTCCGGGCACAGGTGACGTGCAGCTGACGCTCTGTCAAAAGACGGAACTAACCGGTGCAATTGTGGTGAGCACGCCGCAGGATGTTGCTCTCCTGGACGCCCGCAAAGCCCTTGGTATGTTTGATCAATTGAAGACACCTGTGCTTGGGCTGGTCGAGAACATGAGCCTGTTTCACTGCCCCAAGTGTGGTCACGAATCTCATATCTTTGGCCACGGCGGTGTGGCTGCTGAAGCTGAGAAACTTGGTGTACCTTTGTTGGGCGCCCTGCCGATCGATCTGGACACGCGCCTTGCCGGTGATGGGGGCACGCCCATTGCAGCAGGCGAGAGTGATATGGCCGCAGCCTACGGCCGGATAGCCGAAGGGTTGATTCGTGGCGGGATGGCATAGGCTCAAGGCGTCAGCCTTGAGCCACGCCCAACGCCAAACAAGCAGCTTGCTGTGCAGCTCTGGCGGCGGGAGCCTCCGCCCCCGTTAAATGACGCCCTGTTAAGCTATTCAGCGCCCCCGAATCGGGGGATTTCACATGTCGGTATTGCGTCGGTATTCCAACGGTAGTGCGGAGGTGGTGTTTCCTCGCCCTCAAAACAGCGCGGTTTGCCCTATGTGTTAAGACACCGACCGCAGCTCAACGCGAAGCAGCAACGCTCCGGCGCAGAAAATCGTCCAGCTCACCATAGAGCTGTGTGCGCTCCTCCTCTGAGAGGAAACGGCCAATCTCAACCTGACGCCCATTTCCAGACAGGGTCACATAATGCGGCACGGGGCCACCGGTCACATGCATCTCCACTCTGACCCAATAGACATTGCACGCCCATTCCTGAGCAGTGCCACGGGCGGGCTTGTGGCAAAGGCGCAGCTCATCTCCGGACAGCGTCAGTTCCTCCAGAATATCCCCATCCCTGTAAGACCGCTCCAGCCCCCACCAGAGCCCGGCCACCATCACCAGAATAAACGGCAGAATCCCCCACAATAGAACCGTCCCCAACACGCCGAACAATGGGATGACCCCCATCACAAAGGCAAAGAGCACCATCGCGGCAAATCCCCGTCGCGGCAATGAACGGTGTGGCCACAAGGTCAGGGCGGGATGTTGGGGAGACGCGGCTTCTGTCCAGCGGTACGGCATCGGTTTATCTCTTCTCAAAAACGGTAGGGCGCGATCAGGTGGTTTGCGCCCCTGCACCCCCCTGCCCTGTTTTGCGGAACTTACGCCAAGATGCGCAAGCCTCCAAGCACGCGGACCGCCCCCCACGACATGCCACAGTTTCTGACCCCACTCTGCCTGCTCTTTTCCGTTACGATTAGAGACACAGGGCGGATCAGCGCGCGGTTGTTTTGCGATCTGTGGGCAGAAGAGCCGCCCTCAGGCGCGGCATAGTGCTCAAAGCAAAAGGCCCCGATGCCTGTGCAATCGGAGCCTTTCAATCTCAATACTGAAACGGCGTCAGCTTAGTGGCTGTGGCCTTTGTCCCAGTCTTCCTGCTTGGGCAGGATTTCGAAAGTATGCTCTGGGGGTGGGCTCGGCAGAGTCCATTCCAGAGTGTCTGCGTATTCGTTCCAGTAGTTGTTCTCGGTCACGCGGCGACCTGCGAACAGGGAGTAGAGCACCACACCGAAGAAGAACAGGAAGGACGCAAAGGAGATAAACGCGCCGTAGGAACTGATCTTGTTCCAATATGCAAAGGCTTCCGGATAGTCGATGTAACGACGTGGCATGCCCTGACGCCCCAAGAAGTGCTGTGGGAAGAAGGTCAGGTTGGCGCCGATGAAGAACAGCCAGAAGTGCAGCTTGCCGGCCCACTCTGGGTAATGACGACCGGTCATTTTGCCAAAGTAGAAGTAGATGCCAGCGAAGATCGCAAAGACCGCGCCCAAGCTCATCACATAGTGGAAGTGCGCCACCACATAATATGTGTCGTGGTAGTAGCGATCCACAGAGGCTTGCGACAGTACGATGCCGGTCACGCCGCCCATGGTGAAGAGGAAGAGGAAACCAAAGGCCCAGAGCATCGGTGTTTTGAACTCGATGGAGCCGCCCCACATGGTGGCGATCCAAGAGAAGATTTTCACACCTGTCGGCACCGCGATGACCATGGTGGCCAGCATGAAGTAAGACTGCTGGGTCAGGGACATGCCAGCCGTGTACATGTGGTGTGCCCACACAACAAAGCCCAGCGCGCCAATCGCGATGATCGCCCAGACCATTGGCAGGTAGCCGAAGACCGGCTTACGCGCAAAGGTCGCAATCACGTGAGAGATGATGCCGAAGCCCGGCAGGATCACGATATAAACTTCCGGGTGGCCGAAGAACCAAAGGATGTGTTGATACAGGATCGGGTCACCGCCACCAGCTGGATCAAAGAAGGTGGTGCCGAAGTTACGGTCGGTCAGCAACATGGTGATCGCACCGGCCAGAACTGGCAGCGCCAGAAGGATCAGCCATGCGGTCACGAAGATGGACCATGCAAACAGAGGCACTTTGAACAGGGTCATGCCGGGGGCACGCATGTTCAAGAAGGTGGTGATAATGTTGATCGCACCAAGGATGGAGGAGGCACCGGAGACGTGGACCGCAAAGATCGCGAGGTCCATGGACATGCCGCCTTCATTGGTGGAGAGCGGTGGATACAGAACCCAACCCACACCAGAGCCCAATTGGTCGTTGCCGCCCGGTGCAAGCATGGAGGCCACGCCCAGCGCGGTACCAGCGACATAGAGCCAGAAGCTGAGGTTGTTCATCCGTGGGAACGCCATGTCCGGCGCACCGATCTGCAGCGGCATGAAGTAGTTACCAAAACCACCGAAGAGCGCGGGAATCACCACGAAGAACATCATCAGAACGCCGTGATAGGTGATCAGAACGTTCCAGAGATGGCCGTTTGGCGTACAGGGGCCTTCGCCACCGCCAAAGAAGCGTGCGCCTTCCAGACACATGTATTGCACGCCTGGATCCATAAGCTCCATGCGCATCAATACGGTGAAGAAAACTGAGATCAAACCGGCCAGGGCCGAGACGATCAGATAGAGAAGACCAATGTCTTTATGGTTGGTGGACATAAACCAACGAGTGAAAAACCCTCGCTCGTCTTCATGGTCGTGGCCTGAAATGGCTGCGTCTGCCATGCCTCGCCTCCTGCTGGTATGTTTACTGGCTCGCGGAATCTCGCCGATGCCGCCTGTTCCCCGCCGTTTTAGTTGGCTCTGCCGGTGCTCGCAATCTCCGTATTTGACGCAGATCAAAATAAAATGTCGCACCCAAGGCGCGATCGACGGGCATGGGATGGACCTAAAAATGAATTTTTCCAATTAAAATCAATATTTTAGATCAAAAATTCCAAGAACATGCTTGAAGCGGACCTCAAATAGGGGAGGGGCTGGGGGTGATCCGCGCAACTCTCATTATTTGACAGGCCAGCCCACTGCGCGGCTCCTGTTCGCCGCGCGGCCGGTCAGCGTCGCTTTCGAAAACTGAGGTCAGGCGTGCCTTTGTGACAGCGGGGAATCACTGGAAACGCCTCTGTGAGGAAATAGGCATAGGTGCCCTGCGGGGCCTCTGGTGTGCTCACAACCGCGCCATTGCATGCATCCAGACGGCCCGATCCTGCGACATATATATAGTCTTGCACAAACGTGCCGTCATACTCTCCGGCCGGGCCACCCGCGGGGCGGCGGCCCGGCTTGAGCTGATAGGAACTTGTCATTTCTACCAACTGGCCATTCTGGACGGCGGTGATGGCATAGATCGGAAAACCGTCTGCGGCATAGCCGACCAATGGCGACGGTTGGCGGGTCGACCAGCCGAGACGGTTGAGCAGGCCAATGGGCAAGCCATGATAGTGATAGGCGCCATTGGGTTGCACATGGCCATAGTTGGCATCCAGCCCGAGCGACACAGCCCCGCCCAAGGCTTCGTATTGCCAGCCGGATCGAGGATTGCCTTGCCAGAATTCTGCTGCGGCTGGGTCAAAAGGCACCCCGTTCAGCGCCACACCAAATAGAGAGCGCTTGAGAGGCCGTGCCTCTGCACCCTGAGGCTTTGGTTTCAGCGGCACCGCAAAGCGATAGGACTGTGCTTTGATCCGATGCGGATTGCCGCGATTGGGGAACCGGCCAACTTTGTGATCGGGCACCCCATTGGCTTTGATGATCCGGGAGGTGCCCTGCTCTGTGATCTTGACCCACGCGCGCCCGGCGGAGCGGGTGGCGCTCACAAGCGCGAGGGTCTGGGATTGCGTGGCGGTATGGGCCCGCAGAGGTGGGCGCCCCTGTGCCTCCGCTTTCGCCACGAATCCCAATGCGAGGGCCAACACCAAAGCTGCGATTTTTGCATTTCCCGTGAAGGACATCCGTTCCCCTCCCCTCTCTTCTTATAGCGTGACCGTCACCGGTCCTTTGCCGTGTTCTCCAAAATCCAGCATGAGCGTGAAAATTCCTGGCACATCGTCGCGAAAGCGCAGCGAGACGGGTGCCTCGACCAAAGCGCCTGCTGGCACAGCGGTTTTCACCGCATTCAGCACCTGCGCGTTTTCGACTGCCACAGTTTCCAGCATCACCGCATCGCGCCCCTGATTGAGGAAAGTCACGATCAAATGCAGGGTCCGCCCCCGACGTTTGCGCAGCGCAACGCTGGTTTTGACATGAGACACGCCATGGCCCTCATGTGACAATGCCGGGGCAGCGGCCAAGATAGGGCAGGCCAGAAAGGCCAAGAGGAGTTTGCGTCGGTTCATAACTGTAAGCATCACTTTGAGTTGCCTGTTAAAGGTAAAACGCAGGGTGTCATGAATTCCGGCGCAAGAAATCCAAATATTTTTCACCCAAGTGCATTTTCCTCTTGCAGCTCACCGCGAGTCTTTATATTCCACGCCTCACCCAAGGAAGCGGGCGTAGCTCAGGGGTAGAGCATAACCTTGCCAAGGTTAGGGTCGGGCGTTCGAATCGCCTCGCCCGCTCCAAAATCTCCCAAGATGGAGAGGACGGAATTTCCTAGGGACACAGTGAAAAAGGCGCGGATTTATCCGCGCCTTTTCGCGTTTCTGCCCTACTCTTCCGATAAAAATGCGCTTTGAAAAATAATCGTCCTTCAGGGGGAATTTCTGTGATTTTTGCTCTTGCAGTCCCCCGGCGGGATGGGTAAATCACGGCCATCCAAACGGCGCGGGCGTAGCTCAGGGGTAGAGCATAACCTTGCCAAGGTTAGGGTCGGGCGTTCGAATCGCCTCGCCCGCTCCATTTGGATCAAATCGAAAAGGCGCTGAGAGCACTCTCAGCGCCTTTCGTTTTTCACACCCCATCGAACCCCAAGCTTGCCCAGGCCCAAGGCCTGTCGCGTTTCGGGCTTAGCTTGAGACGCGAATACCCTGCCATAGGTAAAACCCGAAACGCTTTATTCCGCCAATGCGCGGGCCAAAGCATTTTGCCGGGCCATCACAGCCCGCAGATCAAGGGTCGTCACCTGACCATCGCGCACGATTTGGCGGCCCTCAACAAAAAGATCCCGCACCGTCGTCGGCCCCGCCAGCAGAAGGGCCACCGGATCCCAACTCCCTGCAGCTTCGATGCCCGACACATCCCAGAGCGCCAGATCCGCACGCTTGCCCACCGCGATCTGACCACAGTCGTGACGTCCCAGAATCTCCGCCCCACCTCGCGTGGCAATCTCCAGCGCCTCCCGTGCGCTCATCGCATCTGCGCCCTGCGCAACACGTTGCAACAACATGGCCTGACGGGCCTCAAGAATCAGATTGCCCGCGTCATTTGAGGCAGACCCATCCACCCCCAATCCTACGGGCACCCCCGCATCCCGCATGGCGCGAACCGGGGCAATGCCGCTGCCCAGACGACAATTGGAACATGGACAATGCGCCACGCCTGTTTTGGTGCGCGCGAAGAGATCAATTTCCGTTGGGTCAAGTTTCACGCAATGGGCGTGCCATACATCTTCCCCCACCCAGCCGAGCTCTTCGGCGTATTGTCCGGGACGACAACCGAAGGTGGCAAGGGAATAGGCGATGTCTTCGTCGTTCTCAGCGAGGTGCGTATGGAGCATGACAGATTTGTCTCGCGCCAAAAGAGCAGCCTCACGCATCAGATCGCGGCTGACAGAGAAAGGAGAACATGGCGCGACTCCAACGCGCACCATGCTACCCTCGGCAGCATCATGGTGCAGGTCGATCAGTCGAATGGCATCCTCCAGAATGTCTGCTTCCTTTTCCACCAGCATATCCGGTGGCAGGCCGCCGTCGCTTTCTCCGATGCTCATCGCACCACGCGTTGGATGAAAGCGCATTCCAATCTGGCCCGCTGCGGCGATGGTATCATCAAGTCGGGCACCATTGGGATACAGATAGAGATGATCGGAGGTCAGCGTGCAGCCGGACAAAGCCAACTCTGCCAACCCGACCAAAGCAGAGACATGCATCTCCTCTGGGCCAAAGCGCGACCAGATTGGGTAGAGGGTTTTTAGCCACCCAAACAGCAGAGCGTCCTGACCGCCAGGCACCGCACGCGTCAGGGTTTGGTAGAGGTGGTGGTGGGTGTTGACCAGACCGGGCGTCACCACACAGCCCTCTGCGCGGATCACCTCTGCGCCCTGCGGGTCCAAATTGGGGCCGATTTCAGCGATCACACCATTGGCGATGCGTACATCCTGATCAGGCAGCTCACGCCGGTCATCATCCATAGTGACCACAACCCGCGCTGCGGTAATCAGATAGCTGTTGTTTGCGAGCATATGCGCACTCCTGGGCCAAAAATATGGCCCGATTCGGATGCGTTTTCTGAGGCGCAGCGACAGAATACGGGCAAAGGACTCGCAGCGCGCAACCACCATAGAGGGCAGCAGCCCATGCAATCAAGCCCTGAGGTGTCGGCTCGTGCGGCTCACCCGGCGTTAAGGAGTTCCAGCGCTTGCTGATGAAGTTCGGCATTGGCGGCCGCCACCACTTGCCCGCCCATGTGGACCGGCGCACCCTGCCAGTTGGTCACAAGCCCGCCTGCGGCTTCGATCACGGCAATCGGCGCCTGAATATCATAGGCATTCAACCCAGCCTCGATCACAAGATCCACCTGCCCCACCGCCACAAGCGCATAGGCATAGCAATCCATGCCATAGCGGGTCAGTTTGACATTTTTAGACACGCGTTCAAAGGCTTGGCGTTCGGCCTCGGTCCCCACTTCGGGGAAGGTGGAAAACAACGTGGCCTCCGAAAGCTGCGCCGTCTGCCGCGTGTGAAAGGCAGTCGCGCCCATGGGGCCTTGCGCCTCGGCCACACCGAGGCCACCGCGAAATCGCTCACCGATATAGGGCTGATCGACGACCCCATAGATGGGACCATTGTCATCAGACACAGCAATCAGCACCCCCCAAGTGGGCGTTCCGGTGATGAAGCCCCGCGTGCCGTCGATTGGATCCAACACCCAGGTCAGCCCGCTTGTGCCGGGCTGATTGCCAAACTCCTCTCCCAAGATGGCATCCTGCGGTCGTTGTTCTTGCAGCACGGCGCGCATGGCTTGTTCTGCGGCGCGGTCCGCCACGGTCACAGGATCAAACCCGCCCATCAGCTTGTTATCCGCTGTCAGGGCGCGGTTGCGAAAATGGGGAAGAATGGCAGATCTAGCCGCATCCGCCATGGCATCAGCCACGGCCACCAATGCATCACGATCGTGGGTCATGAGATTCATCTCCGCTCTGAGCTGGTCGCAGAGGACCTAGCTCAGAGCAGGATCAAACTCAAGCAACGTCGCTCAGAACCCGCGCCAGTTCAAACAGACGACGGCGCTGATTTTCAGGGATCGCATAATAGCTGCGGATCAGATCCAGTGCCTCTTTGTCCGCCATGATATCCGACGGCACAGACTGCGTTGCACCGCCGTCTTTGTCATTTTCCAGACCTTCAAAGAAGAAGCTCACCGGAACATCCAGAGCATCGGAAATGTCCCAAAGACGAGAGGCGCTGACCCTATTGGCCCCGGTCTCGTACTTCTGGATTTGTTGGAACTTGATGCCGACCTGCTCCGCCAATTGCTGTTGGGTCATCCCCGTCAACCAACGACGCTGCCGGATCTTCTTCCCAACATGTACGTCCACCGGATGTGTCATCCCACGTCTCCTTAAGAATCTCTTAGCAGGATAGCACAACAACTTCGCGCACGCCCGAAGGCGGTACTACAATTACAAGTGAAGCTCTCGCGCATCCCATTCGCGATGGTTCACCTTAGCAGTTCTGGCCTTATAATCAAGAGCTCCAAATTGCTGTCAAAGTTAAGCATTTGCTGGCTTTTGCACGCATGAATTGTCTCCAGTTTGCCGCCTATTCGCACAAGGACCCGCATCCCCGTGACGTGAAGTCACAATCAGCGGTTTTCACAGCGTCATCTTTGACTTGCGCGCGTTAGGATGTGTAATCGCCCTATCACGAGGAGAGAACCATGCGCGCATTCCAAGTCACATCCCACGACGCCCCACCCTCATTGGTTGATTTGCCGGTGCCGGACCCCGGCCCTGGTCAGATCCGTGTGAAGATCCGGGCCTGCGCATTGAACTTCGGTGATCTGCTGATGATCAAGGGCACCTATCAGGCCACACCGCCGGTTCCCTTTACGCTGGGAATGGAGGTTGCCGGAGAAGTGGACGCGCTTGGCGACGGCGTAAAAGGGCCCGCCATTGGCACCCGCGTTCTGGTGTTTGGCGGCAGCGGGGGCCTCGCAGAATATGGCGTTTATGACGCTGCTGGCGCGGTGCCCATTCCCGATAACATGCGTTTTGAAGATGCCGCCGCTTTCCCTGTGGCCTATGGCACCAGCCATGTCGCGCTTGACTATCGCGCACGCCTGCAACCGGGTGAAAACCTGCTCGTACTGGGCGCCGCCGGGGGCGTGGGTCTGACAGCGGTGGAGCTGGGCAAGCTGATGGGCGCCAATGTGATTGCTTGCGCACGTGGGCGAGATAAACTTGAGGTTGCAAAGTCTGCTGGTGCGGACCACCTGATTGACGCCACCGATGCCGACATCCGTGCGGAGGTCAAGGCCTTGGGTGGTGCGGATGTTGTCTATGATCCGGTCGGCGGCGAGCAGTTCAAGGCCGCCTTCCGCGCCTGTCGGCCTGAAGCGCGCCTGCTGCCCATTGGGTTCGCCTCTGGCGATATTCCCCAGATCCCGGCCAATCACCTTTTGGTGAAGAACCTCACCGTGATGGGCCTATATTGGGGAGGATATATGGCCTTTAAGCCACAGGTCATCGCCAACAGCATGCGCACCCTCTTTGGCTGGTACGGGGAAGGCAAGCTGTCACCGCACGTCAGCCATGTGTTGCCACTGTCAGAATCAGCAGCCGCCTACGATCTGTTGAGCAGTCGCAAATCCACCGGCAAGGTGGTTGTCTCCGTCAACTGACGATTCCCAAGCGCACCGGGGCGTCGATCTGCGGGCGCATCGGCTGGAAACTCTTGCGCAACAACTCGGCCAAATGGGCGACAACATCGCCCTTGGCCTGCTCTGCACCATACATGTTGATATGCTGCTCTCCCAGTTCGGGCAAAGCACCACCGTGTTCGATCACCTCAAGATGCGGTGGCTCGGTGCCAAGGATCATCTCACCCACCCCGAGATCTGCGGCGATGGTGGCTTCAACGGTGCGATCAGATTCGGTTTCCAGTGCTGACTCCCACTCCACCCCCGCCTTGTCCAAGGCCGCAATGGCGCGCTGACGGAATACACATTGCCGCGCAGAGGCGAAAGGCAGCGGGCGCCGTCGCCACCCTGCTCCGCCTGGCGCACCAATCCAGACCAGAGGCAGCGCACAGAGCCCCTCCGCTGTTTCAGGGGTCTTGGACTCTGTTGTGATGATCAGATCAACCTCACCCTTCTCAAAGATCTCTTTGAGTTGCAGCGTGTAGGAAGAAATCAGGTTCACCTTCACCCTTGGGTAGGCCGCACTGAACTGTTGCAACACGCGGGGAATGGCCGGGTAGACAATGTCATGCGGCACGCCAAGCGAAATCGCGCCTTCAAACTCATCGTCGGAAAGACGGCGCATGATTTCATCGTTCAAGGTCACCATGCGCCGGGCGTATCCCAGCATCTGCTCCCCCTCAGGCGTCAGCGCAATGCCGCGCCCGGACCGATCCAAAAGCGAAACCCCAATCAGCTCTTCCAGCCGTTTAAGCTGCATGGACACCGCCGATTGAGTGAGATGCAGAAAGCCTGCGGCCTTGGTCACGCCGCCCATATCCGCAACCGCAACAAAACTTCTGAGCGTGGTGACATCAAGATTTCGCATGAATTTCCCTATTAAAATCAGTGTTCTTGATCATACATCATGATCCGTGATGAAGTTCGTCACAAACATTCGCTTTCAAGATACACCCGTCGCGCCATATACATCAAGTAATTTGATACAGACCACGAAAACAATCGCAATTTAGGAAAGGAGCGACCCATGGCTTTCATCAGCATCCACTCAGCCGCCCCCGGCGCAGGCAAATCTATTCTCTCCCGCCTGAAACAAGCGGCCGCTGTGCGGCGTCAACGGCGCCAGCTGGCACAGCTAGACAGCTTTGCCCTCGATGACCTCGGCCTTACAAATGCCGATGTGCAAGAAGAACTGAAGCGTACCGCTTGGGACGTGCCTGCCCATTGGAAAGGCTAACACCGCTGCAATACGCACTGCCTAAAATCAGCGCGGGTTTTTCGCCCGCGCTGACACCGGAAATCCTTGAATTTACAGCTCCCGTCACCGATATTTAGCCGTGAAACACCCGAAACCGTTGTTTTGGGTACAAGAAAGGTAACTCGGAGGCTTTGATGGCTGAATTCGACACATTGCGCAGCGGCATTGGCGCGCGCACAGCAGATATTGACGCGGGCCTGCGCGCCCACATGAACAAAGTCTACGGCACAATGTCCGTGGGCATGCTGATCACCTTTGCGGCGGCATGGGCCATTTCCGGTCTGGCCGTGACCACAGATCCGTCCGGTGCGACTGCGCAGATCAGCGCAGACAAATATCTGACCTCTTTTGGTTACGCGATCTATGGCTCCCCGCTGAAGTGGGTGATCATGTTTGCACCGCTGCTGTTTGTCTTTGGCTTTGGCGCCGCGATCAACCGCATGTCCGCCTCTGCGGCACAGCTGGTGTTCTACGTATTCGCGGCCGTGATGGGCCTGTCGATCAGCTCGATCTTCCTGGTGTTCACCGGCGAATCCATCATTCAGGTCTTCCTGATCACCGCCATCGCCTTTGCTGGCCTGTCGCTCTATGGCTACACCACAAAGCGTGACCTTGGCCCAATCGGCACCTTCCTGATCATGGGTCTGATCGGCTTGATCATCGCGTCCATCGTGAACATCTTCCTGGCGTCTTCCGCCATGGCGTTTGCGATCTCTGTGATCGGCGTTCTGATCTTCGCTGGCCTGACCGCCTATGACACGCAGAACATCAAGAACACCTATCTCGCACACGCCCACCACGGCGACAGCGAGTGGCTGAGCAAATCCGCCATCATGGGGTCCCTGAGCCTGTATCTGAACTTCATCAACATGTTCATGATGCTGCTGCAGCTGTTCGGCAACCGCGAGTAAGCCAAACAGATATGAAACAGGAAAAGGCCGGTCATTGTGACCGGCCTTTTTTCTTACCACTACAACACCTTAATAGGCGCGCAAAACGCCTCCTACCCGCGTCAGGCCAAGCACGGATCCGCAAGGCGGCGGGTCATCTGCACGGCTGGAAAATGTACCCCGGGTGCGAGTGTCAATTCCACCTCAGCAGCCTTTTCAAACCCCATGGCCTCATAAAAGGGGCGGGCAGTGTAGGTGCTCATGCAGCTCATCTGGCGCATGCCATGCGCCTCAGCAGAAGCCAAGGCAACATCAATCAGCGCCCGCGCAACGCCACGCCGCAGCCAATCTGGGCGGGTGGCAACATGGCGCATATGCCCAAGGTCTGTACCACTGACGCCACGGGAGGGGGAGAGATCGGTCCAACCGCCCGCCCCGACAATAGCGTCCGTCTCGGCACATTCCGCTACAAAATAAGTCCCACAGGACAAGAGCGCGGTCTGGGCAGTTTCGAAAAGCGGCAAAGCTCCTGCCAAGACTTCATCGGAATAATCCGCAGGCAGCAGCTCGGGATAGGACCTCTGATAGAGGTTGGAAAGCGCCGCGCTATCATCACTGGATGCGGGGCGAATAAAGAATGGGCGGGGCATGGGGGACCCTCCTGAAGAAAACGGTTCTGGTGTTTTTTTCAGGCGCGGCTCCCCTCAAAGCAAAAAGCCGCGCCTTGGTCTGGCGCGGCTCTTGCATGTGTCTCAGAGGGGGATCTTATTTGATCTTACCTTCTTTGTACTCGACATGCTTGCGCACCACCGGGTCGTATTTGCGTACGACCATCTTTTCGGTCATGGTACGTGCGTTCTTCTTGGTCACGTAGAAATGGCCAGTGCCCGCTGTCGAGTTCAGACGGATCTTGATGGTCGTCGGCTTCGCCATTGTGCTTCTCCTGCGCGGGGTACAGTTTCCCCGTGTAAATCTCTTGAAGCCCGCCTTTTAAAGATGGTTTGGGCCGAGTCAATAAGATTCCCTAAGAAAAATGTGCAATCTCTGGAAATATCCGTATCGCATGGCTTTGCTGTGCCGCAAGCTACGGATAATTTTCCGGCACGGTGAAAGACCGCAGCGCCTTGGAGGGAATATATCATGGTCTGGTTCTGGATCGCTACAACGATTCCCGTGGTGCTTTTGGCGCTGGCCGGGCTGATGGGCGGCCCTTGGACCGTGGCAGCGCTGCTGTATATGAGCCTGCTTGTGCATGTGATGGATCGGCTTGTGCAGGGTGCTGCGGCAAAGACCGGGGGGGATGGCGAGTTTCCCTCTGGCCTTAGACTGTCGCTGTTTTTGGGGCTGGCGCATTTTCCCCTGATGGGGATCGCAGTGGGCGCGCTGGCTGGGCTGACCGGCATAAGTCTTGGCGCGAAGCTTTGCTGTTTTCTGGCGTTTGGTCTTTTCTTTGGGCAGGTGAGCAATGCCAATGCCCATGAGCTGATCCACAATTCTGCCCGCCTGCCGCGCCGATTGGGCATGTGGGTCTATATCTCTTTGCTGTTTGGGCATCATACCTCGGCACATACCAAGGTGCATCACGTGTGGGTGGCAACGGAGCGGGATCCAAACAGCGCGCGGGATGGAGAGAGCTTTTATCAGTTCTGGCCACGCGCCTGGATCGGGTCTTTCACAGCGGGGCTGAAGGCGGAAAACACCTTGCGCGGGCGCGCCGGCGCGCGGGCATTGGGGCTGCACCCCTATGTACTCTATGTCGGAGGGGCCGCAGGATGTCTGGTGCTGGCAGCGTTTGTGGGCGGGGCAGCGGCTGTCGTGGCCTATATCGCGCTGGCAAGTTATGGCACGATGCAGCTGTTGTTGTCAGACTATGTCCAACACTATGGCCTGCGCCGCGACATGCGCGAAAATGGCAAACCAGAACCAGTAGGCCCCAAACACAGCTGGAACGCGCCGCAGCTTTATACCTCCGCCCTTATGCTCAATGCCCCGCGCCATTCTGACCATCACACCACGCCGAGCCGCGACTACCCTGCGCTCAAACTGGACGAGGTCAGCATGCCAATCCTGCCACGCTCGCTACCACTGATGGCCACGCTGGCCCTCTGGCCGCGCATGTGGCGGCGGGTGATGGACCCGCGCGTGGCAAAACTGCGCGCATCCCAATCATAAGGCTGGATTGACCATGCAAGCTAAGGCAGCATGGGGCCATGATGACACGATGGATTTTTCTGGCCAGCTTGTTGAGCGGTCCGGCTCTTGCCCAAGAGGCGATGACGGCTGCGGAGTTTGAAGCCTACACCGCAGGCAAGACGCTTTTCTTTGAGGCCGATGGCGGCAAATACGGCGTGGAAAAATATCTGCCTAACCGCCGCGTGCGCTGGTCTTTCCTGGATGGGGCGCATCAATGCAAAGACGGCTTCTGGTATGAAGACAGCGGGCAGATCTGCTTTCTCTATGAGGACACCACAGCCCCGCAATGCTGGAGCTTTTATGCAGGGGCCGACGGGCTGACAGCGAAGTTTGAAAACGACCCTGACGGGACTGTGCTTTATGAACTGGAAGCCGCCGGTGACGAGATGATTTGCTTGGGACCGGACGTGGGCGTGTGACGTTTAAAACAGGCTGCCCTGCTCTGGAGGCGGCGTTTTGGCCTTGGGCGCGGGTTTTTCCGCAGGTTTGGCAGGCGCTGCAGGTGGCGCTGGCGTGTCGCTCTGCCCGACGGTCATACGGCCATCCGCAAATTCCAGCTCCAGAACCTGCGCCGCGCGTGCGGCTTCTGCCGTTTTGACAAGCCCACCATCCCCCCGCACCAAGGCAAAGCCGCGCTGCAAGGTATTGGTATAGCTGTAAGCCTCTGCCAGCCCTGCGAGGCTGTCCAACTGACCGCGCAGCTTGCTGGTCTGGCGTTCCCCCAGAAACTGGAGCCGCTGCACCGTGCTCTGAAGCTTGTCTTTCTTTTGGCGAATGTCACGCCCAAGCGCCTCAGGGGACAGGCGGTCCGCAGAGCGGCCCAGCCGCTGGCGCTGAATTTCAATCATCCGCAGCAGGGTTCTGTCGCTGAGGCCACCACTTTTCTCAGCCAGAGCCACCCGACGCGACTGCACGCCCGATTGCAAGGCCCGTGGCAAGGCATCTGCGGCGGTATCGAGCCGTTGGCGTGGTGTTTGCAGCAGCGCATCTGCACGCGGCAGAGCGCGCGACAGATCGCGCAGACGTTGATCCCGCTGGCGCAAACCCTGCTCCAACCCACGTGTCAGGCGTGCGCCCTGCTCTTCCACCCACGCCAGCATTTCAAGCCGCACCGGTACGGCAAGCTCTGCCGCCGCCGTAGGCGTGGGGGCCCGTTTGTCAGACACAAAATCAATCAATGTGGTGTCGGTTTCATGGCCCACCGCAGAGATCAGCGGAATGTCAGAGGCAGCCGCCGCGCGGGCCACCACCTCTTCGTTAAAGCCCCAGAGATCTTCGAGACTGCCACCGCCACGCGCCACAATGATCAAATCCGGGCGCGGCATGGCTCCGCCGGGCGTGAGCTTGTTAAAGCCCTCAATGGCATTGGCCACCTGCGGCGCGCATTGCTCCCCTTGAACAGCCACCGGCCACAGCAGGACTTTGCGTGGAAAACGATCACGCAGACGATGTAAGATGTCGCGGATCACCGCCCCACTGGGCGATGTCACCACACCGATGATTTCTGGCAGATATGGCAGAGGCTTCTTACGCTCAGGCGCAAAGAGGCCCTCGGCCTGCAACATGGCTTTGCGCTTTTCCAGCATCGCCATCAACGCACCCACACCTGCCGGTTTGATGTCGTCAATCACCAATTGATATTTGGACTGACCCGGGAAGGTGGTGAGACGCCCGGTGGCGACCACTTCCATACCCTCTTCGGGGCGCGTGGTGACACGGGCGGCAACGCCTTTCCACATCACGGCGGCAATCACGGAGCGATCATCTTTGAGATCAAGATAGACATGGCCGGAGCGCGGGAAGGACACACGCCCCACCTCGCCTTTGATGCGCACATGGGAAAACTCGCCCTCAATCATCCGCTTGATCGCCCCGGACAATTCGGTGACGCTAAATTCCGGAGCGTTTTCGCCCTCTCTCGGGTCGTCGATCAGGTCTGACATGGATGCGGCGCTCAGTTCCCTTGTTTCCTGTGCGCACCCACCTTAGAACGCCCACAAGCGGAGGCCAAGCGGAAGGCGGCATTATGAACATTCTTATTCTGGGCAGCGGTGGACGTGAGCATGCGCTGGCATGGGCAGTGATGCAGAACCCCAAATGCGATAAATTGATTGTCGCGCCGGGCAACGCGGGGATTGCGCAGATTGCGGAATGCGCAAGCTTTGACATCGAAGATGGCGCGGAGGTTGTGACCTTTGTGGCCGCCAATGCGATTGATTTTGTCATTGTCGGACCAGAAGCCCCCTTGGCCGCAGGCGTGGCAGATCGGCTGCGCGAGGCAGGCGTGCTGGTGTTTGGCCCTTCACAAGCGGCAGCCAAGCTGGAAGCCTCCAAAAGCTTCACCAAAGAAATCTGTGACGCCGCCAACGCGCCCACCGCAGCTTACGGCCATTTCACCGATGCAGAGCCGGCCAAAGCCTATATCCGCGACCAAGGCGCGCCGATTGTGGTGAAGGCAGACGGATTGGCCGCAGGCAAAGGTGTGATTGTGGCGATGGATCTGCAAACCGCGCTGGACGCGGTAGATGACATGTTCGGTGGCGCCTTTGGCGGTGCCGGTGCCGAAGTGGTTATCGAAGAATTCATGGAGGGGGAAGAAGCCTCTTTCTTCATTCTGTGTGACGGCAAGACCGCGCTGCCGATTGGCACCGCGCAAGACCACAAACGTGTGGGTGAAGGTGACACGGGGCTCAACACCGGCGGCATGGGGGCCTATTCGCCAGCACCGGTCCTGTCAGATGATGTAGCCCAGAAAGCGCTCGATCAGATTGTGCAACCCACCATTGATGAGATGGCCAAGCGCGGCACGCCCTACCAAGGGGTGCTCTATGCCGGGTTCATGATCAAAGACGGTCAGCCCCGACTGGTGGAATACAACGTGCGCTTTGGCGACCCGGAATGTCAGGTGCTGATGATGCGTCTTGGCGCGCAGGCGCTGGATCTGATGCAGGCTGCAGCCGAAGAACGCCTGCATGAGGCGCAGGTGAACTGGGCCGATGATCATGCGATCACCGTGGTGATGGCGGCGAATGGCTATCCCGGTGCCTATGAAAAAGGCTCTGTGATTGGCGGGCTGGACGCGCTGCCACAGGACAGCAAAAACATGGTGTTTCACGCAGGCACCACCGTCAAAGATGGGCAGATCACAGCCAGCGGAGGCCGTGTTTTGAACGTTACGGCACGCGGGGCGAGTCTTCAGGAGGCGCGCGACCGGGCCTATGCGATGGTCGATGCGATTGACTGGCCCGGTGGGTTTTACCGCCGCGACATCGGCTGGCGCGCGCTCTGAGCCGAGGGTAGGTAGTAGTGCGGGCGTTGCACCAAGAGGAGCAGCGCCCTATCCTCCCCACAATCAGGGGGAGAAGACATGACCATTTCGGTGGCAGAGGCCTACGCCTCGGGCGATTTTGTGGAGCTGGCCTTCAGCTTCGCGCCCGTGGGCATCGTGGTGACGGAAAACCGGGTCATCCGGGATTGCAACGACACTTTCGCGGAGATGTTCCGCTATGAGCGCGCGGCGCTCAAAGACAGCACTTTTGCCATTCTCTATCCCACCCAGGAAGAATTCACCAATATTCGCAATCGCGGTGTCCAGGAGCTGCGAGAGGGCAACTTCTATTGGGATGAACGCGTTATGATGCGGCGCGGTGGTGAGATGTTCTGGTGTCGGGTGCGCGGCCATACGTTCACACCGGAAGACCCTTTGCAGCGCGCTGTCTGGAGCTTTGCCGACATTTCCGACACCCGCCCTTATCAGGCACTTACGCGACGCGAACGGGAAGTGTTTTCATTGTTGGCGGAAGGGCTGACCAGCAAGGAAATCGCGCTCAAGCTAGAGATGAGCAACCGTACGGTTGAAGTCCACCGGGGCAAGTTGCTCAAGAAGTTTGGCGTCTCCAACACTACAAGCCTGTTTCAGTCGCTGGGTGCCATTGGCACGCGCCATATCTATTCCGCCAGTGATGGCACGATGCGGTAGAGGCAGGGGAGCCAGCCCCTCTTGCGCGCGCGGCGATCAATTCACCTTGGGATGTATCTGGCCATATGAAATCAGCGGGAGGCGCATGTGAGCGCGGCTGCGAAAGCGGCCTGACCGGTGAAAGGGCCGAGTGTCTCGCTGCTCAGCCCCGTGCCGTCAAAGCGGGTGGCAACCACACTGCGCCAGGCGCCGTCTGCCGTGATCATCTCAGGCCCCTGACCGCAATCGCGGATGCCGCCGGAGATGAAATCCTCACCGATGCGGTGATTGGTCAGCCCCGTCAGCCTGGCCACTTCGGTGAGCTGATCGTCTTGAAAGCGCCAGACTCGCAGGGTTTTGGCCAGATGAGGCCGGTCAATATAGGCGATCTCGACAGCGCCGTCGCTGTCCAGATCTGCGGCCCCGATGGGGGCAAGCCAGCGATTGCGCTGGCCGATATAGGGCGTGGCGGCGCGCAGCCCTTTGGCATCATAGATTGCCAGACGCGCCCCTGCGCTCTGACTGCTTTCCACGACGATCACTTCGGGGGCGCCGTCCCCATCCATATCGAAGAGGCGCGGCGCAATGTCCTCAAACACACGCTCTTGGGGCAAGGTGATCAAAAGGCGCTGGCCGTTTTGCAAGGTCAACTCCAGAGCGCCATATTCAATCGCATCTCCAAGCACGCCATGGGCGTAGCGCGTGGTTTCCTGCTGATAGCGGGCAGCAGTGATTTCTGCTGTGGCAGGCGCCCCCGCCACCATCAGCCCCGCGCACAGCACTGGCCATGCGCGGCGCATGCAACGGCGCGCCTTCCTCACCATCAGATTTGCTTCTCTGGCATTTTCACAACCAGACCATCCATGGCGTCTGTGACTTTCATCTGACAGGTCAAACGGGAGGTGGCAGGATCGGGCTCATAGGCAAAATCCAGCATGTCTTCTTCCATGTCATCCTTGGCCGGGATCTTCTCCACCCAGGCCGGATCCACATAGACATGGCAGGTCGAACAGGCACAGGCGCCGCCGCAGTCGCCCTCAATGCCCGGAATGTTGTTGTCGCGCGCGCCTTCCATGACGGTCAGCCCGTTGGCGACCTCTACAACATGTTCGGTTCCGTTATGCTCGACATAGGTGATTTTTGCCATGTCTGGCTCCTCTAGGTGAAACTGTTCGCATTTCTAGTTAGTCAAGGGGGGCTGCTGCTTCCACCCCCTTTTGCGACATCTGTTATGTCCCCTTGCGACAGGTCGCAGATTTTCTTCATTTGTTCCCTCAAATGTTGCGTAGTCCCCTCTGTGGCCCGCATTGGAACGCCACAACGGCCTGCACCAGAAGAGCCCTGCTCTCAACAACATGACAGAGTTTCGCTGCGCGACAAAAGGCGCTACAACGGGCAAAACACATGAGGCGCGAGCATGCCCGCATATTTTGTCGCACGATCGGTTTTTGCCGTCACAGCGCTCACATCCACGCTGTGCCTGAGCGGCTGTCAACAAACCATTGCCGATGCGCCCTATCTTGCGGCCTTCAGTGAACCAGAAATTCTGCGCGCAGAGGATGCCGGAGCCCCCCCCGGGGCGAGGCCCGGAAGCTGCTGGGGGCGGGATGTGACACCTGCCGTTGTGGAAACCGTCAGTGAGCAGATCATGGTGCAACCGCCAGAAGTTCTGGCCGATGGCACGGTTCTGTCACCGGGGATTTTTCGCACAGAGACACAACAGCGCATTCTCAAAGAGCGGCGGGAGCTGTGGTTTGAGAGCCCCTGCGAGGAGATCTGGACCGAAGAGTTCACAGCCTCTCTTCAGCGCGCGCTCAAGGTCCGGGGACATTATTACGGGCCCGTCACAGGCACGCGAGACGGGCGCACCCGCGCCGCTATCCGACGCTATCAGAACACTGGCGGCCTCGACAGTGCCATCCTCTCCATGGAAAGTGCCCGTCGCCTCGGCCTCGTCGCCGTACCCAGAGACACGGTTTGACCCTCTCGCTCACCGTCACTTAATTGACCGTTACTGGGACAGGCTCTCAAACAGCCAGCCGCAACGCGCACGCCGAGTGGCGGATTGCCATAACGGGCGCCCCCTTCGGAGGCGCCCGTCGTTTTTTTTCATAAGATGTCAGCTTACTCTTCGATATTGAGGGCCACGAAACGAGGCTCCCCTGCCCGGCGCACCAAGAGCAGCAAGGATTTGCGACCAGCCTCTGTGGCTTCTTCGATGCGGTCTTCGAGATCTGCCACAGAGCGCAGCTTCTGCTGGCCTGCTTCGGTCAGGACATCCCCGGCACGCAGCCCTTTTTCATAGGCTTTGGAGAGTTCATCCACATTACTCACCAGCAGTCCTTCGGTGCTGTCAGGGAGATCCATCTCGGCGCGCATGTCATCCGTAAGCACAGACACGGTCAGACCAAGAATCTCTTTCTCAACCGGATCTTCGGAGGGCACAGGCTGGCTTGCAGGCACCGCACCTTCGGCTTCTTCGCGGCGGCCCAGCGTCACAGCCAGCGTCACCTCTTCACCGCCACGCAGCACCACAACATCCACGGTCTTGCCAACGGAGGTGTTGCCAACGCTGCGCACAAGGCTCCGCACATCTTCGACAGTGCGACCATCAAAGGTCATGATCACATCACCGGCCTGCATCCCGGCCTCCATGGCGGGGCCCTCCGGCACATCCGTGATCATGGCGCCGGAAGCAGTTTGCAGACCATCAACGGCCTCCACCATGTCCTCGGTCACATCCTGAATGCGCACACCCAGCCAGCCACGGCGGGTTTCGCCAAACTCCTGCAGCTGGTCGATAACGCGGGTCACCACATTGGAGGCCATAGAGAAGCCGATGCCGATGGAGCCGCCATTGGGGGACAGGATCGCCGTGTTCACGCCAACCACTTCGCCATCCATGTTAAACAGTGGGCCACCGGAGTTGCCCCGATTGATCGCTGCATCGGTCTGGATGTAGTCGTCATAGGCACCGGCGAGCGCACGGCCACGCTGAGACACGATACCGGCTGAGACAGAAAAGCCCTGTCCCAACGGGTTGCCCATGGCAATCACCCAATCCCCCACGCGCGCCTTGTCACTGTCGCCAAACTCGACAAACGCCAGAGGCTCGTCAGATTCGACTTTCAGCAAGGCGATGTCGGTGTTCTTGTCCGTGCCAATCACCTTGGCAGGAAGCTCCCCCCCTTCGAAGAATTCCACCAGAATTTCATCTGCGCCTTCAATGACGTGGTTGTTTGTCACAACAAAACCATCCGCAGAGATCACAAAGCCCGAGCCCAGTGCCGAAGAGCGGCGGGGGCGCTCTCCGTTCCCCTGACGATCCTGAAACTCGCGAAAGAAATCTTCAAACGGCGAGCCTTCGGGCACGATGTTCTGAGGACCTGTACGGCCTTCGACCACGGTGGAGGTGGTGATATTCACAACTGCGGGGCTGATCTTTTCTGCCAGATCCGCAAAGCTTTCGGGGCGGGCCTGTGCGGTCACGGCTTGCGCCAAGACAACGACAGTGCTCACAAACGCGAGAAAAAGCATCCGTACAGCGGATGCGTTCGGACGCCTGTCCGTAAAAGTGTCAGAAAACACGATCGGTTCTCCTTTGGTGTTTCACAACGGGCCGACAGCGCGTCGGCTTCTGGGTAAAACATGTGCGTTTAGGGGAATGAGTGCAACCTTGCGCCTGCTTCATCGGCACAATTGCGCGTGAGCCTGTGTGAAATTGTGGACCAAATAGTCCTTTATTCGCAAGGCAATTTTGGGTCATGGCCGCTTTTGAGGCGCACAACCCAAAGCTTTGTGACAGAGCCGGTCAGTGCAGCATGCGGCTCATCATTTGTTTCGCAGGGGAGTCCGGGCGTGAGGCGCTTTGAGCCGACGGGCGGCTGGGGCGGGCCGGCAGGGATCGCGCCAGTGCCGCCATTGCCATGCCAAACTCGGCGGCAAGACCGGCGAAACACATGGCCATATCCGGACGCACCATCAGAGCGGCCAACATGGCGGCATCCTCTGCATCGCCATTCGCTGCGGTCTCCACAAGATGGGCGAAAATTGCCTCATCTGCGCCAAGACACTGACAATGGCAGGCGTGCCGACACAGCTTGCGACGCCCGTATACATTTGCCAGCTCCATGAGGTCAGCAAAAACAGCTGTCACATTGCGCGCACGCGCCTCACCAAAGCCAGTGGCCAGAGCCTCTTGCAGCTGTGCCTGGCCGCTGGGATCACGCTCCCAGTGGCGCAGCCAACGCACGGCAAAGCGCTCCACATGCCCGAGATCATCAATCCAGCCAACCCGTTGTGCTCCGACCGACATGGCAGAGCTCACTTGGTCAGGATCAGTTTGCCCGCGCGGGTGATGCGCAGCGTATAAAGCTGGTCGTTCAGACGAATATGGGCCAGTCCATTTTCACCAGTCAGGATACGGGCGTCATGTACAGGCAGGGCGTTCACATAATCAGCGGCTTGGGTTTGCATGGTCATTTGGACTCTCCAAAATCTACGTTGGGATGCTCCATTCCGGAGCGCTGACTTATTTCTGATTATTTTTGTCAGAAATGTCAACCCACCAAATTAAGGCCCTGGTCAGCATGCCAAATGGCCTTCACAATCCCCCCAAAACACAAAGGGCGCCCCAATGGGACGCCCGTTTTCTGTTAAGTTCCGCCTCAGGCTCACCAGATGCGTGAACAGCTCTTCAGTTGTGCCTGATACCGCGCCGAACGGCTGGCCACATCATCCGCAACCCGCATCAGCCACGCCTTGTTGCGATATGTGCCCCGTGCGTATCCCGTATGCCCTTCGTGATAATTAAGATACTGCGCACGCGCGTCGTGTAGCGATACGCCATTGCGATCACGCGATTGGTGAAAATACCAGCCCATGAAGTCTGAGGCGTCTTTGATATTGTCGCGGCGCGCGCCCCGGTTTCTGGTCTCCCGGCGGTATTCATCCCATGTGCCGTCAAGCGCTTGGGCGTAGCCATACGCGCTGCTTTGACGCCCCATCGGCAGAATGCCCAGCGCATATTTATGCGGCGTCCGGGCGTTGGAAATGAATTTGCTTTCTTGATACAACACCGCCATCTGAACGTGCACAGGCACGCCCCACTTACGTTTGGTGGCTGTGAATGCACGTTTAAAGTGCGGCTTCTCCTTGAGAATCGCACACGCGTTGTCCAAATTGCGCGGCGCACTGGTATCTTTGCCGCCGCAGGCCGCAACAAATGCCAACATCACCAACGCGAAGAGAAGTCTGCTCATCTGCCTCTCGCTATATTTTGTTTTTCTGTAGACTAGCCGATATCCGCAAGAGGCGACAATCACATTTACTTGGCTAGACAAGCATCGTGAGCAACAGAGGCAATCCGATCACGGATACAAGCGTGGAAACCACAACAAAACCTGCAACTGCGCCGGAATCCGCTTCGTATTTCTCCGCGAGCAAATAGCTGCTCACGCCAACGGGCATCGCCATTTGCAAAACCAACACACCAAACAACGCCCCACTCAAGCCAAAGGCACGTGCCATGGCGTAACCGATCAGAGCACACAGGGCGAACTTCACAATGGACAGCCCAACGGCGGTAACAACCCGGCCCGGTGTCAGGCGCGCCACGGCCACACCAAGCGTGAGCAGCATCAGAGGAATCGCCATCTGCCCGATCAGTTCCAGCGTGTCGGTCACAAAACCCGGCGTTTCCCAGCCCATGGCCAAAAACAACGCGCCCAGCAGGGTCGCCCAGATCATGGGCTCCTGCGCCATTTTGCCAAGGGCCCCCTCCCCTGCGACCAGCCAGATCCCCCATGTGAAGGACAGAAGCGCAGTGATCGACAGGAGCACAACCGCCCCATCAAGCCCCGCTTGCCCAAAGGCAAAAAGCGCCATGGGCACGCCGAGATTACCGGTGTTTCCGAAGATAAACGGCGCGAGATAGGACCGGATATCGAGCTTCAAGAGCTTCAAAAGGCTCCAACCCACAGCGCCAATCAGCAAATATCCTGCAAATCCTGCAAGTGTCAGCCGCCCCAATTCATTGAGATCCGCATCAGACTTCATCAGCGCCGTGAAGATCAGACAGGGTACAGCCAAGTTCACGCCAAGTCGCGTAACAAATTGAATGCGATACTCAAATCCCGCCTTCACCCAAGCAAAACCGACCCCAGCCACCAAGAAGACTGGCGCCACGATTTCCAACACTGTTAAGATCAAGTTCACAGACTGTTTCCTGCTAAAAATCGCCGAAAGTTGGACAAAGCCCCCTTGCAGGGTCTAACTTTGAGGAGTAGGGGCTGCAATACATGCTTACAACACGTGCAAAATATTACCTCGGTCAGGTCGTCCGTCACCGCAAACATCCGTTTCGCGGCGTTGTGTTTGATGTGGATCCAGAGTTTTCCAATACCGAAGAATGGTATGAGGCCATCCCTGAGGACAGCCGTCCCGTGAAGGATCAGCCGTTTTACCATCTGCTCGCCGAAAATGACCAAAGCTACTATGTGGCCTATGTGTCTGAGCAGAATCTGATCGCAGACTATTCCGGTGAACCAGTGAGTCATCCGGACTTGGATGAGATGTTTGGGCCGTTTGAAGATGGTGCCTATCCTTTGCACTACGCATTGAACTAACCAGATCACGATGAAGACACGCCGACCTCTGCAGCCGGCGTTTTTTTCAGCTCTCCAGAATCGGAGCGCCACGTGTCTTCCAGCTTGAGAAGCCGCCTTCCATCTCGGCGATATTGGTCACGCCCATGTCTTGCAGCGCCTTGACCGAAAGCGCAGATCGCCATGCGCTGGCACAAAACAGGATCAGTGTCTTATCTGTGGCAAGCGCTGGTTTGTGATACGGGCTGTCAGGGGCGATCCAAAATTCCAACATGCCACGCGGCGCGTGAAATGCACCTGCGATGCGGCCTTCGCGCTCAAGCTCCCTTGGATCACGAATATCCACAAACAGGGCCTCGCCCGCCGCAACCATCGCGGCAGCCTCTTTCTGGCTGAGGCTGCGAATTTCAGATTTGGCCGCGTCGACAAGCTCTTTGATGGGGGTGATGGCCATGTGTCAGTATCCTATCGCGGCGCCGTCTTTGCGCGGATCAGACGCGCCTTCCAGCACGCCGCTTTCATGAATGCGAATCGCCTGCGCCCCACCAATTGGCGCATCCGGCACCACCACCTTGTGGCCCATATCGGTCAGGGCCTGCTTGACCTCAGCCCCATAGCCACGCTCCAGCTTCAATACGCCGTCCTCCACAAAAGAGCGCGGCGAATCCAGCGCGGTCTGCGGATCCATGCCAAAGTCCTCCATGTTGGAAAGCACACGCGCATGGCCGTTGGGCTGATAATGCCCGCCCATCACCCCAAAGGGCATCTCCACGCGGCCATTGCGACGCACCATGCCGGGAATGATCGTATGCATCGGGCGTTTGTCCCCGGCCATTTCATTTGGATGCCCCTCCTGGAGCGTGAACCCTCCGCCGCGGTTTTGCATCAGAATGCCAAATTTATCAGAGGCAATGCCGGACCCAAAGGCATGGAAAATCGAATAGATCATCGACACTGCCATGCCATCTTTGTCCACCACGGAGAGATAGACCGTGTCTTTATGCACCGCTTCGGTGAGCGGGGCCGCAGCGGGCATGGCCCGTTTGGGATCAATCAGGGCCGCGAGCTTTGCAGCTGTTTCCTCAGACAGCATATGCGCCGTGCGGATGGTGTGATCTGGATCCGCAATCAGCCGATCCCGCGCGTCATAGGCCAATTTGGCGGCCTCTGCCTCAATGTGCGTGCGTTCCACGCCAAAGGGATCCATGGCGGCGATATCGAAATGTTTGAGGATATTGAGCAGCAGGATCGCCGTGGCACCTTGGCCGTTGGGCGGATGCTCCAACAATTCCACGCCTTTGTACGTGCCCCCAATCGGCATCGTCTCATTGCCCTTGGTGGCCGCAAAATCCTCCAGTGTGTGCACGCCGCCCATCGCCCGCAAAGTGTTGACCATGTCTTCGGCAATTTCACCGGTATAGAAGGCATCCCGCCCCTGTGCGGCGACACGGCGCAGCACCTCAGCCTGACCTGGCGCGCGGAAAATATCTCCTTTGGACAAAGGCTGGCCCTCTTTGAGATAGTGACGGCGGCCATGGCCTTGCAGATTGTCTTGGCAGGACTGCCAGTCAAAGGCCGCCCTTGGGGCCACCGGAATGCCCTCTTCGGCGTAATGGATGACCGGAGCGAGGCTGTCGGCGATGCCAAGCTTGCCAAATCTTTCAGAAAGAGCACAAAAACCATCAATCGCGCCGGGAATGGTCACGGCCTCAACCCCAAAGAGCGGCACAGCCTCAAGCCCTCGCGCCCGCAGATCTTCTGCTTTGGCCGCTTGTGGCGCACGGCCTGATCCATTGAAGGCCAGAACCTCATCACTCCCAGCAGGCGACACCAGAGTAAAACAATCCCCGCCAATGCCCGTGGACGCAGGCTCGCAAATCCCGAGCAGCACAGAGCCAGCAATGGCCGCATCCATTGCATTGCCCCCCTGCCGCAGAATGCTCACGGCGACTTCAGCGGCCAATGGCGTAGAGGTGGCACACATGCCATTGGTGGCCATCACAGGTGAGCGGCCGGGGAAATGAAAATCGCGCATGCAGGAGCCTCCTTTGTTCACATGTGAACTTTAATCAGGCCAGCAAACGATGCAAGCGCGCAAATCCACAAGATGGAACCGCGTGCGGGGATGTGATGATGTAATGCGGGAGGGAAGCGTCAATCCGGGACGCGGAAACTCAGGCGATTATGCCCTGTGGCACGCCGCTGATAGTCGATATCTTGTGCCAGAGAACGCACGAGGCCCCACCCAAAGCCGCCCTCAGGCATATCGGAGAGATCGCGTTCAAGATCAGGCATTTGACCATCTGGCAATTTATTTTCAGGCATCTGTGCGCCATTGTCGCGCACCTCAACAAACCAGCAGTGATCGGAATAATTACAGGCAATCACAATCTGCCCATCCTGACGCCCGGCCAGCGCATGTTCGACAACATTGTTGAGCACTTCTGCGAGCACAATTTCAAGCACACCGGCATTGCAGGCCGCAAACTCCTGAGCCGTCAGCTTGTGCCGAAGCGTTTCCAGAGCATTGCGCACCTCTTGGGGTGTGCCTTCGAGCTCAATATGAATATCAGCCTGCGGGTTGGTCACTCTTCTGTGTGCCCTTTAAGTGCGCCGAAGCGATCAGATAGCAATCGCGTCGGTGAGAGAATTGTGAATTCTGAATACGGTGTCCATACGGGTCAAACGGAAAACTTTATCAACATTTTCATTGAGACCAGCCAATTCAAGAGGATGGCTGCCCCCGAGTTGCTTCATGGCTGCAACAATTGCACCCAATCCACTGGAATCGATGAAATCCACTTCGGAAAGGTCTAGGATCACACGACCGGAGACATCGTCCGTTTCTTCACGCATGCGGTCTTTGAACTGAATCGCCACAGAGGCATCAATCCGCGTCTCATGCACGGACACAATCAGAGCATCGCCCTCTGTCTTACTCGACAGATTCATTCTGACCTCTCCTTCACTTTCGTCCAAGACGAACTCTATCCCCTAATCGTTACCAAGAAGTGAGCGCGCCCCTGTGAACGATTGATTTACCACAGCGCGCACCCTGAGGGAGGGGGTTGTAACATCCTTGCAAAGATTGTCGTGCAAGGCCATGGAGAAATAATATTTCGTGGCTGAAGAGGAGCACAGCAATGCGGAAAGTTGTGATTGCGGGAGCGGCCCGCACACCTATGGGAGGATTTCAGGGCGCTTTCGACGGCGTTGAAGCGGCGGAGCTTGGCGGCGCGGCGATTCGTGCTGCCCTGTCAGATGCGCGCACAGAAAGCGTAGATGAAGTTCTCATGGGCTGTGTGCTGCCAGCCGGCCAAGGTCAGGCCCCGGCGCGTCAAGCGGGCTTTAAAGGCGGTCTGGGCGAAGAGGTACCGGCAACCACGCTCAACAAGATGTGCGGCTCTGGCATGAAGGCAGCGATGATGGCTTATGACGCCGTGGCACTTGGGGATCGGGATCTGATGATCGCAGGCGGCATGGAAAGCATGACCAATGCACCCTACGTTCTGCCAAAGATGCGCGGTGGCGCGCGCATCGGCCATCAACAGGTGGTTGATCACATGTTTCTGGACGGGCTGGAAGATGCCTATGACAAAGGACGCCTGATGGGCACCTTTGCCGAAGACTGTGCCGAAAGCTTCCAGTTCACACGCGAAGCACAGGATGACTATGCCCTGAAATCGCTCTCCAATGCGCTGGACGCGCAGAAGAGCGGGGCCTTTGAGGGGGAAATTGCGCCTGTGACGATCTCTACCCGCAAAGGAGAGGTCGAAATTCATGAGGATGAACAACCCGGCAATGCCCGCCCGGAGAAAATCCCACAGCTGAAACCGGCGTTTCGCAAAGATGGCACCGTGACAGCGGCCAACAGTTCTTCCATCTCCGATGGAGCCGCCGCATTGGTGGTGGCCGCTGAGGAGGCTGCCAAAGCGCAGGGTTTGAATGTCCGTGCCCATATTGTGGGACATGCCAGCCACGCGCAGGCTCCGGGTCTGTTCACAACCGCACCTGTGCCCGCCACGCAGAAACTTCTGCAAAAAATCGGCTGGCGCAAAGAGGATGTGGATCTTTGGGAGGTGAATGAGGCCTTTGCCGTGGTGCCCATGGCGTTCATGCATGAAATGGGGCTGAGCCGGGATATTGTGAATGTGAATGGGGGCGCCTGCGCCTTGGGCCATCCGATTGGTGCCTCGGGCGCGCGGATCATGGTGACGCTTCTGAACGCGCTGGAAAAGCGCGGGTTGAAACGCGGTGTGGCGGCCATCTGCATTGGCGGCGGGGAAGGCACCGCAATCGCCATTGAGCGACCTTAAGACTTCGACAAACAGTAACCGCCGCGCGTTTTGACGGCGCGGCGGTCTAATACGCTCAGGCGCCCAGCGCCTTCGCAATCCAGACAACAAAGAGACCAAAAGCCAAAGCGGCCAGCCCGACCAAGCGGCGTTGCTGTTCGGGAATGGCCCGCAGCATTGCCAGAAGCTCCTCAACAAGCGAAGGGGCCAGTGCGTACACCAGCCCCTCGACAATCAAGACCAGCCCGAGGGCCAGAAGCGCAGTTTCCACCATCAGCGGCCCTGCACATCCTTGAAGTAGTTGAAGAAATCACTGTCAGGCGACAGCACCATTGTGGAATTGCCGGACTGCAACGCCGCACGGTAAGCATTCAGCGACCGGTAGAATTCAAAGAACTCAGGGTCTGCGCCAAAGGACTGCGCAAAAATCGCGTTCCGCTCCGCGTCAGCTTCACCGCGTGTGATCTCAGACTGACGCTGCGCATCAGACACAAGTTCCACCACAGTACGATCCGCCTGCGCGCGCTTACGCTGTGCAGCCTCTTCACCGCGGGCGACCTCGTCCGCCGCTTCCCGTTCACGTTCTGCACGCATCCGTGCAAAGGTCGCTTCAAGGTTGGCTGGCGGCAGGTCAGTGCGCTTCAGACGCACGTCGATCACTTCCAGCCCCAGCGAACGCGCCTCAGAGATCGCATTGTCGCGAATGCGGTTCATCAGGCTTTCACGCTCGGTGGACAGCACCTGATCGGAACGCACGGAACCAAGCACCTCACGGGTCTGCGCCCGCAGGATGTTGTCCAGACGCTGCTCCGCCAGCGCTTCACCACCGGCACCAACGGCCAGACGGAACTGAGTGACATCCGCGATCCGGAAACGCGCAAACGCATCCACGATCAGACGACGGTCATCCAGCGGGGTGACTTCCAGCGGGCCGACTTCGCGGCTCAGGATACGGTCATCATAGCGCACAACCTCTTGAATCAGAGGAATTTTAAACGCCAGACCCGGATCCTCTTTCACAGAGACCACACGGCCAAACTGCAGCACCAGCGCCTTTTGACGTTCATCCACGATGAACAGGGAGGACAGAATGCCGGCAATGATGATCACCAGAACAGGCAGAAGATATGTTGTCTTTTTCATATCAGTTGTTCCCCTTGCGCAGTTCGTTCAGCGGCAGGTAAGGCACCACGCCCTGATCCCCGGTGTTTTCATCGATGATCACTTTATCGATGCCACCCAGAACCTCTTCCATGGTCTCAAGATAAAGACGCTTGCGGGTAACATCAGGCGCTTTGGCGTATTCTCCCAGAACAGCGGAGAAGCGGCTCGCCTCACCCTGTGCCTGGTTCACAACCTGCGCCCGGTAGGCTTCAGCCTCTTCCAGAATCTGCGCGGCTTCACCACGCGCCCCGGCGGTCACACGGTTGGAGTAAGCGTCTGCCTGTTTCTCCAGACGGTCGCGCTCCTGACTTGCCGATTGCACTTCGCGGAAGGCGTCTTTCACTTCTTCGGGCGGATCGGCACCGTCAAAGTTCACCCGCACGATGTTCACACCGGAGTTATAGGTGTCCAGCGTGGTCTGGATGCTCTCCAGCAGACGATCCGTGATGATACCACGGTCACGGTTCAGCACCGGCGCCAGCTCAGATTGCGCGATGATTTCACGCATCGCAGATTCAGACACGGCACGGATGGTTTCCTGCGGGTCACGCAGGTTGAACAGATACTGCGCCGGATCAGAGATGTTCCAGACCACCTGGAAATCAATGTCGACGATGTTCTCGTCCCCGGTCAGCATCAGCCCATCCGTGCGGCTGCCACGGGTCGGGATGTCTTCGGTCTGTTCGTTGGTGACCGGCAGAACCTCAGCAGTGACCAGCGGCCAGGGGGCAAAGTTCAGACCCGGGTTGCCGGTTGCGTAATACTTACCAAGAAACAGCTCAACGGACTTTTCTTCGGGCTTTACGGTGTAAAAGCTCGCCATCGCCCAGAGACCGGCTGCGACCAGCGCACCAATCGCAACGGTGCCTTTGGTCAGACCGGGACCGCCTTGGCCTCCGGCGCCACCGCCATTGCGCTGGCCTCCGCCACCGCCACGGCCACCCATAAGGACGCGCAGTTGATCCTGACCTTTTTTCATCAGGTCATCGATGTCGGGAATCTGTGGCCCGTCGCCCTGCGGCGGACGCTGGTCGCCGCCATTGTTGTTGCCGCGATTTCCGCCGCCGCCCTGGTTGCCGCCGCCCCCTCCCCAGGGGCCGCCATTGTTTCCTGCCATGCGGGATCTTCCCTTTCTCAATAAGTCTCTGGCGTCCCTCTAAACCTGAGGGTTACGCCAGAAAAATCAACCCATGCCGCCTTACAGGCTGCGCACGGGCGCTTTCATTGTGACCAGCTCTTCAGACATGGTGGGGTGTACCGCCACGGTCCGGTCAAAATCTTCTTTGGTTGCGCCCATTTTTACGGCGATGCCCGCAAGCTGGATCATCTCACCCGCGCCTGGCGCGACGATATGACAGCCCAGCACCTTGCGGGTGGCCTTGCTCACGATGAGCTTCATCAGAACGCGCTCTGCACGGCCTGCGAAGGCCTGCTGCATCGGTTTGAAGCTGGTGGCGTAAACCTCAATCGGCTCCTGCTCGGCGGCTTCTTCTTCGCTGAGCCCCACGGTGCCCATTTCTGGCTGCGTGAAGATCGCGGTTGGGATCAACTCGTGATCTACCGGCGTTGGGTTGCCTTTGAACACGGTTTCAACAAAGGCCATGCCTTCGCGGATGGCAACAGGGGTCAGATTCACGCGGTCGGTCACGTCGCCCACAGCAAACACTGAAGGCACGCCGGTCTGACCATAGTCATCCACGATGACTTCGCCCTTACGGCCCAACTGTACGCCAATCTCCGCCAGCCCCATATTGTCGGTGTTGGGGGCACGTCCGGTGGCAAACATCACCTGATCAAACAAACGCTCTTCGCCGTTGGTCGCCTTGACCCAGATCTTGTCGCCTTCTTTGCGCATCTCCAGCACGTTGGTGCCGCAGTGGATATCTACCCCGCGCTGCCGCATCTCTTCGGCAACCAGACCACGCGCCTCATCGTCAAAGCCGCGCAGGATCTGCGCACCGCGATAGAATTGCGTGGTTTTAACGCCAAGGCCGTTCATGATTCCGGCAAATTCAGAGGCGATATAGCCCCCGCCCACAATCAGGATGCTCTCCGGCAGCTTTTCCAGATGGAAAATCTCATTGGAACTGATGCCCAGTTCCGCGCCGGGCAGATCCGGCCAGACCGGACGCCCGCCCATGGCCAGCAGGATATGCTTGGCGGTTTTCTGTGTGCCGTCTGACAGCTCAACCGTGTGCGCATCCACCATTTTGGCGCGCTGATCAAAGCTCTCCACACCGCTGTTTTTCAGCAGATTGCGATAGATGCCTTCCAGGCGATCAAGTTCGGCGTGCAGCTTACCTTTGAAGGCGTCCCAGTCAAATGCGCCCGGCTGAATATCCCAGCCATAGGCCTGAGCGTCTTCGACCATGCCCGCATATTCAGAGGCAAACACCATCAGCTTCTTTGGAACACAGCCCCGGATCACACAGGTGCCGCCATAGCGGTCTTCCTCTGCAAGCGCAACTTTTACACCTTCGGCCGCCGCAACGCGGGCAGCCCGTACACCACCGGACCCGCCGCCGATGACAAAGAGATCATAATCAAAGGACATGATTTGCCTTTTTGTTAGTCCACAAGATCCGTGAACAGGTTGTCTGTTTCCGCGAAGTCGAGCATCGCCTCTTCGATTGTGCCAGCGTTGATATCGCGCACTTCTACGCGCCCGTCACCATAGCCGACCACTACGGCATCACAGATATCGATGAACAACCCGTTTTCAACCACGCCCGGCATCTGGTTGATGGCCAACGCAAGCTGACGCGCATCACCGACGCGGTTCAGGTGCAGGTCTAAAATATGATTGCCCTCATCGGTAACAAAAGGCGCGGCACCATTCATCCGCAGGGTGCTGGAGCGACCCAGCACATCCATGCTGACAAGGGTTTCCTCAATCAGGGCCTGTGTGGTCTGCCAACCAAAGGGCACCACCTCCACCGGCAAGGGGAAAGCGCCCAGCGTCTCCACCTCTTTGCCGACATCTGCAATCACAACCATTTGATCAGAAGCAGTGGCCACAATCTTTTCTTGCAGAAGCGCGCCACCGCCGCCCTTGATCAGATTGAGATCGGCGTCAAATTCATCTGCGCCATCAATCGTCACATCGAGCCATTTGGCCTCATCCAGACTGATGACATCAATGCCAACCTCCCGCGCAAGCTGCGCCGTGCGTGTAGATGTGGGCACGCCCTTGATGCGCAGGCCCTGATCGCGCACCATTTCCCCAAGGCAGCGCACAAGCCATGCCGCAGTGGATCCGGTGCCCAATCCCACCCGCATACCATCCTCGACATAGTCGGTGGCACGCTTAGCGGCGACAAATTTGGCCTTGTCGATGGGCGACAATTCTCCGGTCATTGTGGCAACTCCCTGCATCTTTTGTCACTTTATAGAAAAGATGGCTGCCGGGGGCGAGAGCCGATTACGGGAAAACCCCAGAGATCCTACGCTTTTCGGGCTTAAATAGGGTTTCAGACTTGGGTTTGGCAGCTTGACCAGCGCCCAGCTGCGTGTTTCCTATCGGAAACGTCGCTTTTGCGCCGCCAGCCCGTTTCTATGACCGATAGAAATCTCAGTATGACAGATCCGTATCGCCTTCACTATGCACCTGACAATGCCTCGCTGATCATCCGGCTGGCACTGGAGGAGCTTGGTCTGCCCTATGAGACTCTGCTGGTAGATCGGCGCAAGACCGCACAACTGTCTCCCGAGTACCTTGCCCTTAATCCCAATGGCACCATTCCTGTTCTGGAGACACCAGACGGCCCCCTCTTTGAAACCGCTGCGATTCTCCTTTGGCTGTCAGAGACCACTGGCAAGCTCGCGCCACCCGCGCGCACAGAGAACCGTGCGGCCTTTTTGAAATGGATGATCTGGTGCTCCAACACCTTCCAGATTGATCTGCGCCATTTTTTCTATCCTGAAAAATTCATTGGTGCGGACCCCGACCATCAGGCGCAACTGCGCCGCGTGTTTCAGACCCGGCTGAAACAGGACCTAGACATTCTGGAACAAGGGCTATCGGACAGATCTGGCCTTGCGGGCGATGTGACACCGACACTTCTGGACCTTTATGTGCCCTGCCTGCTGCGCTGGACCAAGCTCTATGCCGAAATGCCAGAGCAGCCATGGTTCCAACTTGATACTTACCCAACCCTGCATGCAATATGCCTGCGCGCAGAAGCACGTGCCAGCACATATGCCGCGCAACATGCAGAAGGGCTTGGCCCAACCCCCTTCACCGCCCCCATCCTAGCCACTCCGCCAGAAGGATCTGCGACCTAATGTTCCTCTCCGTCTTTGACATGTTCAAAGTGGGCATTGGCCCCTCTTCATCACACACCATGGGCCCCATGGTGGCCGCTGCACGGTTTCTGGATGTGCTGCGCAATTCTCCCTTTGAGGTGCATGGGCTGCGCGGCAGCTTGCATGGGTCTCTGGCATTTACGGGCGTCGGCCACGCAACCGATCGGGCCACCATTCTTGGATTGGCTGGCTTTCAACCTGACAGCTATGACAATGACAAAGCCGAAGCAGCTTTGGCCGAGATCCGCGACACGGGCCTTGTGCATCCAGAAGGCCTGCCTGCCCTGCATTTTGATCCCCGCGAGGATCTGAAGTTTGACTTCGGCCCCAATCTGCCGGGCCATGCCAACGGTATGATCCTCATGGCCACCGATGCGCAGGGCGATGTGATCCTGCAGGAGACCTATTATTCCATCGGCGGGGGCTTTGTGGTCACCGAGGCAGAACTCAATGACGGCAAGGCAACCGACGAAGGCGCCCCCGTGCCTTACCCGTTCAAAAGCGCGGTTGAGATGCTGGACATGGCGGAGCATTCCGGTAAATCCATCGCCGCCATGAAACAGGCGAACGAGGTGGCACGCGGATGCTCTGACAGTCTCAGCAAAGGCTGCGCGCGTATCTGGCAGGTGATGAACGACTGCATTGATCGCGGTCTGACCACCGATGGCACCCTACCCGGCGGCCTCAATGTGCGCCGCCGCGCCAAAGGTATTCACGACGCGCTGCAGGCGGAGCGTGGTATGAACCTCAATGCGCCACATACGATCAATGACTGGATGAGCGCCTATGCCATGGCGGTGAACGAGGAAAACGCCGCCGGTGGTCAAGTGGTCACAGCCCCCACCAATGGCGCGGCAGGCGTCTTGCCAGCGGTGATCCGCTACTGGCTGGACCACGTGCCCGGCGCGACCTCCTCGCGGATCGACGAGTTCCTGCTGACCGCGGCGGCGATCGGCGGGCTGGTGAAATTCAACGCCTCCATCTCCGGCGCTGAGGCGGGATGTCAGGCCGAGGTGGGATCCGCCTCTGCTATGGCGGCCGCAGGACTATGTGCTGTGATGGGGGGCACCCCCGCACAGGTGGAGAATGCCGCAGAGATCGCCCTGGAACATCACCTTGGCATGACCTGCGACCCTGTCAAAGGGCTGGTGCAGGTGCCCTGCATTGAGCGCAATGGTCTGGGCGCGATCAAAGCGGTGTCTGCGGCCTCGCTTGCCCTGCGCGGCGATGGAGAGCACTTTGTCCCCCTGGACGCGGTGATCGAAACCATGCGCCAGACCGGTGCGGACATGCACGAGAAATACAAAGAGACCTCGCTGGGCGGCCTCGCTGTCAACGTGCCCAACTGTTGAGGCAACGCCTGTTAAGCCATCGCGCCACTCGGCCTCATGGTTTGGCGAACACACATCCATCTGTGATCAGTTCAGGTGGCGTCATGCAAAGCGCGCGCGCCACCTGAAACGCGGCCAGCACTTTGGGCACATATGCGCGGGTCTCCGCATAGGGCGGCACACCGCCATGCTCCGCAATCGCATTCTCCCCAGCATTGTATCCGGCAAGCACCAAAATCGGGTCACCTTCGAACTTCTGCATCAAGGAATCCAGAAACAACGCGCCCCCGGCGATGTTGGCCGCCCCATCAAAACTGTCCTCCACCCCGAAACGGGCCGCCGTGGCAGGCATCAATTGCATCAAGCCCTGCGCGCCTGCGCCACTCTGGGCCTCGACACGCCCACCGGATTCCACGGCTATCACCGCGAGCACCAGAGCCGGAGAAACCTGCTTGCCGATTGTGGCAATCAGAATGTCCGTACCATGTGCTTGTACGATCCCCTGCAGGGTAGCCAGTCGTGGCGCAGGCACAGCTTCACCTTGTGGTGGATTGGAGAGGCTTTGCAACGCAGGCTCCAGACGTCCCGGCCCGCTGGCTTCCAAGTCAGGAGACACATCCTCCCAAAACCACGCCACAACGGCTGCTGCTTTCTGCCCTTTTGACTGAGGAGTGCCTGCTTCGGGTGTTTGAACGGCCAGAGGATCCTTGGGTGCGATTTGAACGGTGATGCGCTTGGATTGCCCCGGCTTTGGCGGCGTGACTCGCTTTGCAGAAAAATCAGGAAACGGCTTGGGCCCCTCAGCCAAACCAGCAGAGGCGATGCCCAACGCTAAGGTCGAAACCAACAGAGACCACAGGGCAAAGGAGGCCCATACACTGTTTTTACGCATTTATTGACACCCTGCTCGGATCCTTTTCGCGGAGTTTGGCAGAATTCTCATTTTGAAGCCAGTTTCGCGGCCCCAATCCCATGAAAACGGATGCGATTCGTGAAGATCAAATGCAGCGCAAGCACTAAGGTTAAGGCAAAATTAAAATCATAATCATTCAAAAACAATAACTTACCATGGAAAATTCAACATTTCGCATTTGATCCAAAATGGAACCACTTGCGCCCAATTCCCGCCCCATTCGAGGGGGATATTGCTGTCATACCAAGTCGGGCAGGCAAGAGAGAGACACGCCGCTAACGCCTGACAGGGTGGCAAAACCAACTGATCCTTTGGAGGGACACACTATGATCAAGTTCATCAAAAACTTCCGCAAAGACGAAGCCGGCGCCGTAACTGTTGACTGGGTTGTTCTGACCGCAGCCGTGGTTGGCCTCGCAGTGGCAGCATTCACCGCCATCGAAACATCCACCTCCACGCTGACAGGCCAAGCGGCTGGCGCGCTCAACGGTGCAGACGCCGCAACCGCAACCATCGCTCCTGGCGCAGCGGCTGACAGCTAAGTCCAGACCCTCTGAGCGCAGGCAGAAAACATATCCTGCCGCGCTCACCTGACACATCTATTTTTGGAGAGACACCATGATCAAATTCATCAAAAACTTCCGCAAAGACGAAGCCGGCGCCGTAACTGTTGACTGGGTTGTTCTGACCGCAGCCGTGGTTGGCCTCGCAGTGGCAGCATTCACCGCCATCGAAACATCCACCTCCACGCTGACAGGCCAAGCGGCTGGCGCGCTCAACGGTGCAGACGC